>JAJZRX010000090.1 GCA_021850095.1 Deltaproteobacteria bacterium | reverse complement strand
ATCTCAAAAAAACCGTCCAGCTGGTGAGGAACCTGCACGCCGATGACGGCTATGTTTCACCGTTGGCATACTACCCCGGCACAAAGCTGTTCAACGATGCCGTGCTAGCCGGCACGGTTGATGGCGGCATCTTTCGGGAACGGCACAGCAATGCCCTCTACGTCAATGGCAGGCCGGGATACAGTTCCGGCCGGCTTTTGAGGGAGATTGCCGACAGCCGGCGGAGTGAACCGGACCGATTCCGGTTGCAGAAGGAGCGGCTGGGATTTTGTTATACCACCAACGTACTGGCCGGCGAATGGTACCGTATGAGGGGGGAATTCAGATCCGCAGAAAAAGAATTTCTGGAAATAACACTCGAGCAGCCCGCAAATCCCTGGGGCTGGTTTCTTCTGGGAGAACTGTATGCCGAAAGGGGTCGTAGCAGACAGGCCAGGGGATGCTACCAGACCGTTTTAAAGATCGTTCCGCAGCATCCCCCTTCCAAAGCAGCGCTTGCGCGCTAGAAGACCCGTGAAGCGCTTTCAGGCCCGAATCATCACCAGCAGCATCTTGAAAGGCTTGACCGCCTTCAGTTCATGGGGAATGTTGGCCGGCATGATGATCATCTGGCCGGATAATACGGTGTGCGGCTCGCCATTGATGGTAACCTCGGCCTCGCCATCCACAATCTGCACAAAAGCGTCGTAGGGCGCAGTATGTTCACTCAAACCCTGTCCGGCTCCGAAAGAAAACATGGTCAGCGTCCCGATTTTCTTGTCGATCAAGGTCTTGCTGACCACAGAACCATCCTGATAGGCAACCAGATCGCTCATTGTCAGCGCTTTTCCAATTAATTCCATGACATCCTCCAGACTTCATAAATTAGGTGTTCAGACAGTATAATAGTGCCGCCCCTGAGTCGAGGCAACTGTTAAATTGAAACGGGCCGGAAGCTTTCGCTTCCGGCCCGTTTCATTTCAACGATGATGATTATGATAACGTCGATTTTTCGTCAGATCAAGGCGCCGAGGAAGAGCGCGGAGACGTAGCCAGCCTCACCCTATCCCTCTCCCAAAGGGAGAGGGCAATGAGTACTCTCCCCCTCTGGGGGAGAGATAGAGAGAGGGATTGCTACGTCGCACAAGCGACTGACGAAGGTAACGCCGAGCTGGCGTAAAAGCGGCGTTATCTCACTTACATCATGCCGCCCATGCCGCCCATTCCACCCATTCCGCCCATGCCGCCCGGCATACCGCCGCCCATGCCGGCATCTTCCTTCGGCTTTTCGGCGATCAGCGCTTCGGTGGTCAGCATCAGACCGGCGATGGAAGCGGCGTTCTGCAGCGCGCTGCGGGATACCTTGGTCGGGTCGATGATACCGGTCTGGATCATGTCGACGTACTCGTCGGCAGCTGCGTCATAGCCGAAGGCGTCCTTGCCGTTTCTGACCTTGTCAACCACGATGGAGGCGTCGATGCCGGCGTTCTCGGCGATCTGGCGGATCGGAGCCTCAAGCGAGGTTTTGATGACCTTCACGCCGAACTGCTGCTCGCTCTCCAGGTTGAGTGCGTCCAGAGCGCACAGTGCGCGGATGTAGGCCACGCCGCCGCCCGGGACGATGCCCTCATCAACGGCTGCGCGGGTTGCGTGCAGTGCGTCTTCAACGCGGGCCTTCTTCTCTTTCATCTCAACTTCGGTAGCAGCGCCGACTTTGATGACGGCCACGCCGCCAACCAGCTTGGCCAGACGCTCCTGCAGTTTTTCCTTGTCGTAATCGCTGCTGGTTTCTTCGGCCTGGGCACGGATCATCTTGACGCGGCCCTGGATGGCTTCTTCATTGCCGTTGCCGTCGATGATGGTGGTGTTGTCCTTGTCGATGGTAACGCGCTTGGCCTGGCCCAGCATATCGATGGTGGTCTGGTCGAGCTTGAAGCCGACTTCTTCGGAGATGACCTGGCCGCCGGTCAGAATGGCGATGTCTTCCAGCATGGCCTTGCGACGGTCGCCGAAGCCGGGAGCCTTGACGGCGCAAACGTTCAGGACGCCGCGCAGCTTGTTGACAACCAGGGTTGCCAGCGCTTCGCCTTCGATGTCCTCGGCGATGATCAGCAGCGGACGGCCGGACTTGGCGCTTGCTTCCAGAACCGGGAGTAGATCCTTCATGTTGGAGATCTTCTTGTCGTGGATCAGGATCATGGCGTTCTCGAGCGAGCACTCCATGCGCTCCGGATCGGTCACGAAGTAAGGGGAAAGGTAGCCGCGATCGAACTGCATACCTTCGACGGTCTCCAGGCTGGTTTCCATGGCCTTGGCTTCCTCGACGGTGATGACGCCTTCCTTGCCGACTTTTTCCATGGCTTCAGCTATGATGTCGCCGATGGTTTTGTCGTTGTTGGCGGAGATGGTGCCAACCTGGGCGATTTCCTTGTGATCCTTGATCGGCTTGGAGATCTTTTTCAGCTCGGCTACGATGGTTTCAACAGCCTTGTCGATGCCGCGCTTGATTTCCATCGGGTTGTGGCCGGCAGCAACCAGCTTGGAGCCCTGACGGTAGATGGCCTGGGCCAGAACGGTGGCGGTGGTGGTGCCGTCGCCGGCAACGTCGGAAGTCTTGGAAGCGACTTCCTTGACCAGCTGAGCGCCCATATTTTCAAACTTATCGTCCAGTTCGATCTCTTTGGCAACGGTTACGCCGTCTTTGGTGATCAGCGGTGAGCCGTAGGATTTATCGATGACAACGTTGCGGCCCTTAGGTCCCAGGGTCACTTTTACGGTATCGGCGAGAATATTAACGCCTTTCAGGATCGCGTTGCGGCCTTCCTGGTCAAACTTGATTATTTTTGCACCCATTCGTGTATTCCTCCATGTGAATTTTGATTTTAATGTTTGTACGAATTATTTTTCTACGACGGCCAGCAGGTCGTCTTCACGCATCATCAGGAATTCTTCGCCGTCAACCTTGATTTCTGTGCCGGCATATTTGCCGAACAGCACCGTGTCGCCGACTTTTACATCCAGCGGCAGAACTTTGCCGTCTTCGGTCTTCTTGCCATTGCCTACAGCCACGATCTCGCCGCGCTGCGGCTTCTCTTTGGCGGTTTCCGGAATAAAGAGTCCTCCGGCTGTTTTAGTTTCTTCTTCAACCCTCTTGACAATGATACGGTCCTGCAGTGGTCTCAAATTCATTGCTGATACTCCTTTCTATCCTCTGTTGTTTTTTTGGGGTAGAGACAGTGTTAGCACTCAGTACTTGTGAGTGCTAACACTGTCGGAATATAAACAGCAGCTCTGTAAAAATCAAGGGGTATCTGATATTTTTTTACAGCGGCCGAATTTGAGATTGAAAATCATGCCGCGTCAGGTTGACGATGTCTGGATTTGAAAGGCGTTGAAGCAGGTCAGATCGGGCTGGAAATAAAAAAGTATTGCTCACTGCGGGCGTACATCCTACAATCCGGCCCCTAGCGCCAAAGCGAGAAAGGATGGGATCATGGACGCCGAACTGACCGCGCAACTGAAACAGGTTCTCTCGTCACTGCAGCTGCTGCTGCCAAAGCCGGCCGGCCCGATAGATTGGAGCTCCTGCCAGGCCGCCAACTGGCGGCGGCACTCGTTTGCCGGCTATCTGGAGCCGGTCGAAAATATCGAACAGGTCAGCCTGAACGATCTGCTCGGCATCGAAGATCAAAAGCGGGCGGTGGAAGAAAACACTCGACAGTTCCTGGCCGGATACCCCTCCAACAACATCCTGCTGTGGGGCACACGCGGCACCGGCAAATCATCACTGATCAGGGCCATCCTCAACCGTTACGCTCCGGAAGGGCTGCGGATCGTGCAGGTTGAAAAAAGCGATCTGGTACACCTGCCCGATATAGTTGACTCCATCAAGCGCCTCCCCTACCGCTTCATCATATTTTCCGACGACGTTTCCTTTGAGCCGGGCGAATCAAGCTACAAAATGCTCAAGAGCGCCCTGGACGGAGCGGTCTACGCCCTGTCGGACAACGTCCTGATCTACGTCACCTCCAACCGGCGCCACCTGCTGCCGGAATACGAGAGCGACAACCGTGGAGCGATGATGGTCAACAACGAGATTCATCACGGTGAAGGGGTTGAGGAGAAGATTTCGCTTTCGGGCCGCTTCGGCCTGTGGGTGGCCTTTCATCCCTTCAGCCAGGAACAGTATCTGCGGGTTACCCGTCAATGGACCGATAAACTCTGCGCAAAACAGGGTATCGAATCGTTCTGGTCAAATGAGGCCGAGGAGCAGGCGATCCAGTGGTCGTACCTGAAAGGTGACAGCAGCGGCCGGATCGCCTATCAGTTCGCCTGCCGCTGGGTCGGCGCCCAATTGCTGAAAAGCCGCCCGGGCGCTGAATAATAACCTCCGGCAGGATTTTTGTTACCGGGCCGTTCAGTAATGGGGCGGCGGCTCTTCCTGATCCGGATCGCGGGTAACCGAGGGGTTCATCAGGAGCGACTGTTCCTTCAGCAGAGCTATCTCGCGTTTCAGCAGCTCTATCGCCAGCCATTGCTGGCAGACGATCTCATTCAACTCCCCGATGGTCTTCTCCTGATGCATATAGCGCAGTTCCAACTCGTCAATCCGTTCTTCCATGGTTTTCTCCTGAATATTAATTGAACGGAAAGGCATGATCATCTGATCGGCCAACTACTCTCCAGATCCGGCGGATAGAAGTTCTCCCGGGTACGGTTGTAATAGCCGAACTGCAGGCGCGGGAACTCCTGCTTGAGGCGCTCCAGCAGACGGTACATGCCGATCCCCCGCCCCGTCACCCCCATCTCGCGGTTGTAGTACTCCGGATCGATCGACAGGTTGCGCATCTGGATCATGTCGACGCCGGTTTCAGCGACAAAGCGCAGCAGCGCCTCGACCTCCTCAAGGGTATCGCTGACGCCTGGAGAAACCAGGTAGTTGATCATCGTAAAACGGCCGGCCTGTTTGGCGATAGCGACCGAACGCAGCACATCGCTGAAACAATAGCCTTTGGGACGGTAATAGCGGTTGTAAGTCTCTTCGCGCACCGAATTCATCGAGAAGCGGAACGAGTCCATGCCGGCCTCGCACAACAGCGGGATCCGATCCGGCAGGGAACCGTTGGAGTTGAAGTTGACCGTGCCACGCGAGGTAGCCGCCTTCATGCGGCGGGTGGCCTCGGCGATCGTGCCGGCCTGCAGGATCGGATCCCCCTCGCAGCCCTGGCCATAGGAAACGATGGCCTGTTCGGCCTGCTCCAGATGCGGCACGGCGATTTCGCACAGCTCCTCGGGAGTCGGCACAAAGCCGATTCGCTCGTGATTGGAGGGGCAGCATTCGGACTCCTGCAGCGAGATACACCCCAGACAGGCCGAGTTGCAGGACGGCGAGGTCGGCAGCGGCGCCTCCCAGCGGCGGTAAAAGAGGTTTTTGGCGGCAAAGCAGTGGTAATCGACCGCGCAGCGGGAAAGCTGCTCCAGCAGACGGTTGCCCGGCATCTCGGCCAGCATCGTGCGTACCAGCGGGTCCAGGGTGCGGTCGTCGTAGTTGACCGGGTTCCAGTTGCTGTTGCTGTCCACCTTGCTGGCGGCCACGACAAAACAGTCGCGCTCCTCGTCCCACCCCACGGCGGTGTAAGACCAGAGCGGCAGCCGGGTGCGCTTGGCGGAATAGTCGCAAGCCGGCAGCAGTGTGCGCAGGTAGCCGGGCGCCATGAAGGCCGAAACCGCCTGAATGCGCTGGCTGCGCTTTCCTTCCCGGATCGTATCGACCGTCACAAAAGACTTTTTGCGGGGATCCCAGGCTATCGGCGGCATGGACGGCATGGTGAAGAGCCGGCTGTCCTCCGGGATTGGAATCAGCTCCACCTCCTCCGGCAGCAGCGGCACCGTGCCGTTCATGCCGGCCATACACAGCTCGGGATGGTCGAAGATATTTCCTTTTTGATCGGCGTAGATCATTTTCGGCAATCGTCGTGACACTAAACTCTCCTTGGCAGATTATGGGGTGCAACTCTATCCTTTTAGCGGCCGCATTTCAACCGTTTATCCGGCAGCTTCGTCCGACAGGGCTTCAAGATCAGCCATCAATCGCACAACCGCCAACTCCTTGGCCTTGGCCTCGATATCCACTGTCATTGCCCGTCCCCGCCAGCAGTCGGGAAAATCGGCCGGATCGATATAGTCGGCGTGCGGCTTGGGATCGCCCCCCTGCCAGCCGGCTCGTGGCGAGGAGAGGTGACAATACTGCTCACGCCCTACGGCCGCCCAGGTTTCAGCAGCCAGCAGTGTCGCCTGTTCAACCGACAGCCCGTCCGGATTGCAGCGGTGATGATGGACATCATACACCAGCGGGATGGCGTGTTGCTCACAGAGCGGAAGCAGATCCCGCACGCTATAGCTGATATCGTCATTCTCCAGAGTCAGACGGCTTTTGATTATTGCCGGCAAGCCGCTAAAAACCCGGCCGAAACGTTCCAGAGCCAAACGCTTGTCGCCGTAGACACCGCCGGCGTGGAGATTAATGGTCTCGGCGCCCAGCGCCTCCGCCAGCTGCGCCTGATACTCCAGTTCGCGGATCGAATTATCCACGACCTTGGCATGGGGCGATGAAAGCACCACAAACTGATCGGGGTGAAAACTGAGCCGTATTTCATGTCGCCGGGCATACAGCCGGATATCGTTCATCAGCGTGATAATGGCGGCTCCGTCCGGCAGATCGCCCAGAGCATAGCCGACTTCGGGATGGGTCATGCGGGGAAAAAGCGGCGACATGATCCGAAAAGCTCCAATTCCCAGCCGCCGGACAGTTTCCAGAGCCAGCTGCAGATTGGAGACATTATCACGACAGATGACGGAAAGTTTCTGCAGCTGCTGTTCACGCGGCAGAGCAGAAAGTACTCTGACCGTGGTTGTCCGGAACGAAACCGGTTCATCCCTGAAAAGGCAGCACAATCCAAAGCGCATAATCTCCCACCCCCGCGTTCTCATGAGAACCGCCGTTCCCTGCTTGCATTTATAACAGGTTATGCTACTGTTTGTCCTGTTTTAATGCAGGGCAGACCTCATTGCCGCTCTTATCGTGGCGGAGCAGTTCTCCTATTTCGACCAACACAGGTAAGACAGATGAATCAAAAAGCAGATCATAGTCCGGTTCGTTCTCAAATCATCCAACTGTCCAAGCAGGGCAACCAGCTCCTGAAAATCCGGCATTACCCGGAAGCACGCCGGGTATTCGAAGAAGCGCTGCTGCTGGCGCCCAAAGACGTTTACCTGATGACCGGTCTGGCCGATACGCTGCGGCAGCAAAAGGAATTCAGCACCGCCGCAGATTATTACCACCAGGTGCTGGAGATCGACCCGCAAAATCCGTTTGCCCTGCGCGGCCTGGGAGACGCCCTGCGGGGACTGCAGCGCTACGAAGACGCGATCGGATTCTGGAAGAAATATCTGCAGCAGAAAAGCTGGCGGGATGTCTTTGTGCTGACCCGCATAGCCGACAGCTACAAGACTCTCTGCAACTACGAGGATTCACAGACCTATTATCAGAAAGCGCTCGCCATCGACGCACACGACCGTTACGCCCTGATGGGGCTGGCCGACCTGTTTCACAAGCGCGGGCTGGAAGTTCCGGCGATTGAGTATTATGAGAAGGCTCTGGCCAATGGCGTAACCCTGATCAAAATTCTGACGATTGTCGGCACCCTGCACCAGCGCCAGGGAAATTACGAAAAAGCCAGGGTGTATTTTGAAAAGACGCTGGCCCAGGATCCGGACAACTCCTACGCGCTGTACGGCATGGGCAGTTATTACCGCTGGAAGAACGATTACCAGCGGGCGGTGGAAGCATGGGAGAGGATTCTGCAAAAAAGCGCCGGCACGGTTAATCTGCTGACCCGCCTGGGAGACGCCTACCGCAACCTGGGGCGCTACGCAGACGCCGAACGGTCGTACAACAGCAATCTTGAGCAGGCGTATGACAAATTCTCATTAATCGGCATGGTAAAACTGCTGGCCCTGCAGGATCGCCTGCAAGAGGCCGTTCAGCGCTACGAGGAGCTGCTGCGGCGGGAAGGTGAAGACCTGAAAGTATTTGGCGACGTTGCTGAGCTGCTGCTTCAAAGCAACAAACGCGATCAGGCGCTGCAGTTTCTCCGCCGCGTCCGGGAGCTTCAAAAGCAAAATCAGGAAGCCAGCCACAGCATTGAGAATCGTATCAGGCAGCTGGAGAGCGCCTGATACGATTTCCCCTGTGCGAACCGGAAACGTCCCGGTCTACCCTTTCAGTTTCAAGGCAATCCGGGCCACATGGGCGCCCTGAAAACGGGCGCCGGCCAGTTCATTGTCGCTCGGCTGCCGCTCTCCCTGCCCGCCCGCAATGGTTGAGGCGCCATAAGGGGATCCGCCGGTAATTGCATCAATCCCCATCTGTCCGGCAAACGAATAGGGCAGCCCTACCACCACCATGCCGTGGTGCAGCAGGGTCGTGTGAAACGTAAGGATCGTGGACTCCTGACCGCCATGCTGGGTGGCGGAGGAGACAAAGACGCTGCCCGGCTTGCCGATCAGAGCGCCGTTCAGCCAAAGCCCGCCGCTGGCATCCAGAAACTGCCGCATCTGGCCGCACATATTGCCGAAACGGGTCGGCGTGCCGAAAATAATCGCGTCCGCTCCGGCCAGATCATCCACCGCCGCCACCGGGATATGAGCCAGCCCCTTCTGAACGTCCAGTGCCCCCATCTTCGCCAGAACTTCATCCGGCAAGGTTTCCGGAACGCGCTTGACAACCGCTTCGCACCCGGCAATCTCACGCACTCCCGCTGCAACCGCCTCGGCCATTTTGTAAACGTGCCCATACATACTGTAATACACGATCAACACCTTGCACATGACCCGCTCCTTTCACCGTTTGGATTAAGTTACACGATTCGAATGAACACTGAACCACAATAGAATATTTCCTTAACCACTGTCTAGTTCTTGTGTACACCCTTCCCCCCGCCGGCGCAACACAATAATACTCAATAAATCAAACCACTTACAGCTACGCTCTTCCATGACATATCGTTAAACACTGTATATGATTCCTATACTTTATCGTTCCGATTGTGCGGACCTCGATAGCCCCGCAACCGAACCGCGAATATTTTATCCATCATATCAGGCAGTTATACACAACAAGCTCTTTACATCAATTATTGGCACATTCAATGCTAAATCAATACACAAGAGCAGGGAATGAAAAAGAAGCAAGAAAGGGGATCGCCATGAGAACCATATCAGCACTATTAACATCACTTATACTCACCGCCAGCCACGCTTTGGCCGCCGGCGGAGCTCCTGAAGGCGAAGGTCTTGGTCTTCTGGCAATATTCTTCATCGGCTTCGGGGTTATGATCGTTTTGTTCCAGTTTATTCCCGGCATCATGCTGCTGGCAGGGATGCTGAAAGGCCTTTTCTCATTAGGCCGCAAAGAAACTAACGGGGCCGCAGGCAACGAATAACGGATCGTACGGTACTTATTATTTACCGATGAAAGGAGAACGTCATGAAAGCACTCGCAGCGTTAATCGCCACCCTGGCACCCGCAACGGCATTCGCCGCCTCAACGTTTCACGAAGACAACAGCGGGATTATAGTTTGGTTATTTCTTGGTTTCTGTGCCCTGATCGTTGTCGTTCAGGTTATACCGGCAATAATTCTGATGCTGGGCCTTGCCAAAGGCGTGTCCGCCAAAGTATCCGGCCATGCGGCGACAGCTGACAATTCCCATTGACAACCACCTTTGCCGCACTGCCGTACAGCGGATGCAGACCAATGAAGGTGTATGTTCAATTTGAAACTGCAGTTATCAGGCATGAGGGAGGTGTTCGTCATGAAAGAAAACCTGTTAATACTTGAAGAAGATAAAGAATCCCGCCGGCAAATGGTTCAGATGTTCACGGAAGCCGGGTACCAGGTAACGGCGACCAGTTCGGTGACAAGCGCCATCTACAACATCCTCAAGAAGACGGTTCAGGTGGTGCTGCTGGGCGGCAAACTTGATGATCTGGCCGCAGAAGATCTGGTTCCGCTGCTTAAAAAATGCAACAACCAGTTGCGCATCATTCTGGTCGCCGCCGAAACGTCACTGCCGCTGCTCCGCAGATTGAGAAGGGATGGAATATTCTATTACGCGCTTAAACCGCATACGTCCGAAGATCGGGCCGAGATTCGTCAGGCGGTGATGTGCGCCTTCAGAAACCAGGAGCAGATGCACGCAGCGTATAAGTAGTCTTGTGAGTATGAGCTGAATCGGTGTTGAAGAGCGGCCAAAAGTTCATATTGTTTTCCAGGATCAGTTCTGCAGTAATAACGAGACAAAAGCCCGCCTGAAGCGGGCTTTTGTCTTGAAATGCTTCACAGCCCTCACCTCATAGCAACACCCGCTATTATGGTAGGAAAAATAAAAAAGGGGGAAGACATGACTGTCTTCCCCCGACTGCATTTCATCTACTCCCTGACGAGTAATCAGTGATCGATAGCCTTGGCCATGCCGAGGCCGGTGTTCTGGCGAACGTAAATCTCGTCGAACATCTCTTCGGAGCGCTTGTTGGGGAACAGCAGGGTGCCGAAGATGGCGGCCAGGAAGCCGAGCGGGATCGAGATGATGCCCGGGTTCTTCAGCTTCAGGATCGGTTTGTCCAGACCCATCATCGACTTGCCGTCCTTGTTCTTCTCGTAGTCAACCTTGGCGGTTGCCAGGGCTTTGGCGTCCAGTTCGCTCAAGGAAGCGCCAACAGGCAGTTCAGCCTGCTTCTTCTCCATGGCGGTGATGACTTTCTGGGCCCCGGCGGCAACCACTTTCGGATAGGTCATGTTGGGCGAAACCATAACCAGGCCGATCGAGGCGACCGTACCGACCAGCAGGCCGGAGATGACGCCGGCGGTGTTGAACTTGCGCCAGAACAGGGACAGGAACACGACCGGCAGGTTGCCGGAGGAAGCCACGGCAAAGGCCAGGGCCACCAGGTGGGCAACGTTGG
>JAJZRX010000089.1:1065-11627 GCA_021850095.1 Deltaproteobacteria bacterium | reverse complement strand
AATGACCGTTTTGACCCTTCGGCGTTTGGCATCGTGGCGAATAATCCCTTTTGCGTTTACCAAAGACACTTGTCCTATGAAACGCAGGATATTGTACACCAGAGATCCGCAGGCCATGACGAGCTGGTTGGTTGCGAATTTACCTGACGGCAATCGTTCGAGATCCATGTCGGTCTTGATTTCAGCATGGTACTGTTCACAAAGGGCATGCCCCTTGTACAGTTCGATAATTTCCTGATCAGAAAGCGAAAGACTTGTCCACCAGCCTTCAAGCTCGATATCGGGTACAAGCAGCATCTGCCCTTTTTTGTCGGTGGTTCGCTCTGTGACCCGCATGACCCGGCGAAGGGTAATGGTTCGCTCGATTCCGTCGACGTCGGCAAAGGTGTGTTTTTCCTTAACACTGAAAACCGCAACCCGCTTGCCAGGGCGGGGTGTACTGACCTTTCCCTTTGAAAAGGCCTGTTGCACCCAGGCTTGTTTATCCTGTTTGCGTGGGTTCCACTTGATGATGTAGTCCACTCGCCGGTGGCGGGAAAGTTCCAGCAGATTGGCAAGGGCATCATGGGCTGAATCGGTACGCAGCAACAGCTTCTGCTTGCAGAACTGGCGAACACGTCCAAGTGTTTCCTGTATGAAGAATATGAAACCGTTCTGGGGGTGCTGCGAGCCTGGCAGAAGGTGCTGATTCACCATCCAGCCTTCCATGCCAAGATAGGCGGGAAGACATAGATAACCGTCAACTTGGCGATAGGTGCGTTCTACATTCTCTTTCTTGCTTCCAGAGTTATCGAGAACGAATCCGTCGAGGTCAAGGGGTATATGGCCAGTGGAAAGGGCTGTCAGAGGGACTTTGGTTCTCTCCAAAAACTCGATGGAAGCCCAGGAGATAGCACCGAGCATTCGTTCGGCATACTCATCCATGCGCTGCCGCATGGTGCCTTCGGAGGGAACGTCCTTATTGGCCTAAACCCAACATTCGTGCAACCAAGCGCAAAGTAGCACTAAATATTCTTTACAACATAACGGTATTACTTACTTATTCCTCGCCAGTGCATACATTTTTTGCTGAAGGTTACTCGTTCAAGCCGCAAGCGGCAGCCGAGCCTCCATATCCAGCTCAAATCGCCCATAGGGGTTTATATGCAGGGTAATTAGAGGACTCAGCGCTGCCAGGTCACGCGGTGTCATCCGTTCCACCCATCCCGGTTCTTTCAGCACCTGCTGAATCATCAAGGTATTTATGTAGACCATGCTCGCTTGCAGCAAGTGCAGACAAAGCAGGCCCATCTCCTGGTGATCCTTTCGGTTCGTCGAAATCTCACCCCGTTTGCCGTAGTAAATGAAGCCATTGGTGCTGTTCCAACTCTCAACCACGTTAAGGCCCTCGTGGATCTCTCGCCGCAGTTCTTCTGAATTCAGGTACCGGCAAAGGAAGATGGTCTTGATGGCTTTCCCCAACTCACCCAACGCCTTATAGGCAGGGTGCTGACTGTTGTTTCGACAAAACCGCCGTAAAAGGCTCTCCGCATCGGCCATTCCCATTTTCAGGGCAACGGCGTGCTTTACCATGGTATCCAGTTGCTCTTCGATCAGTTCCCAGTTGATCGCCTTGTTTGCTATCACCGCGTTGATGTTCGGAAAACTCTGACCACTCTCTGCCTTGTACAGTTTCTGCCGGTTGATCCCTTTGAGCCGAGGCATCAGGTCGAACCCCAGCAGTCGGCAGAACGCGAAGGCCACCGCATTCTGTCCGTGGCTGTCCACAAACTGGCGGTCAACCTCCATTTCGGTGCAATGCCGGAGTACCCCCTGGATCATTGCCGCGGCTTCCGATGATGAAACCCTTTTGAACTGCGAGTAGATACAGGTTGCATTCTTCTCGACGTGCCAGTAAACCATGACCCCCCGACCGCCATAGCGCAGATGCCATTCAGTCAGGAGGTTCTGATCCCAGGCCCCGAACTGTTTTGAATCTGCGGCGCAGGCTGTCGTGGCATCCCCCCATATCCCCGGTTGCCGTACCGCCAGGGTGGCGTTCACCACCTGGGCGATGGACTGGCGCAATCCTTCGCTTGAAATGAACCGGCGGCGAACGTAGAGCAGGTCCTTATAGTCATCGTCCGGCAGCGACTCCATACTCTTGATGCCGGTATTGGTACCCATTCCGAACAGGGAAAGTAAGAGTCTGCGTTGAAGGGTGGCCTTGTCCATGTGGCTGCGTTCGGTGCCGCTTTGTATGAACCGGGTAAAGTCAGTCCTCAGGTCAGTTTCTTTCAACATATCGAGCAGGCTGGTTCCGGACCAGCGATGGGTAATCTCCCGCTTGAGCGTTGCCAGGTTCTCCGGTTCGGCTTGTGGTTCGAAGGGGGTAATCGATATTTTGTGGCCATCCTTCTTGGAGACGATCTTCACCTTGGGGTTAGAAGATATGCCTTCGTCAAGGGTTTTCAGGTGGTTGGTCAACTCCTCCCGCAGAGAGGCGGTGAACGTCTTTGCGTCCATCGGGATATCCAGTTCCGCGAAATAGTATTCCTTGCGATCCTCAAAATCCTGAGGCAGGTCCTCTTCCGGATTGCGGTACCGCCGGCTGCCCACCACCCAGATTTCCCGGCAGCGAAGTTGCTCGCGTAGCGTCTTCAGGACGCAAATCTCGTAGGCGATCCGGTGAACCTTTCCGTCCTCTACGACCAGCGGCATCCAGTTTGCCGGTACGATACCTTTCAGTGGGATCTCAACACCTTCCGGAAAGAAGGGCTTCCTGAGTTCCATCTGTGATTTTATCAATACAAGAGCCTGCAACACCGGTTGGTGCTGGGCGTTTGTGCTGCAAAATTCCAGATTGTCCAGCAGATCCGGCAGCATTCTCCGGTAGTGATGATTGTAAGAGCGCTGCAAAGCTGTCTTGACCTTACCAGTATATCCCGACCCGGCCTCTACCTCCTGGATCAGGGTGAGAAGCCATTTTTCAGGGGCTTCGGGAAAGATCACCTCTTCAACGACACCCTGGGGAGCTTCTACCGAAGCCTTGGCAATCCGATAGAGTTTTGCCATCTTGCTGGGAGCCTTCTGAAGGGCGTCGCCCAGGCTATCGTCGATGCGCTTTTCAGCTTTCTTGCCCATCTTGTGGACGGTTTCAACCAGCAGGTCTACCAGGTGATCGGTAAGCTCCTCTTCCCGGCGGTGGAGGAAGGTCGCCATCAGCGTCAAGCGGAGAGGGGCCATATGGCGCCTCAGTTCGAACGGTTCTTCTACGGTAGCCCGTTTGGCGTACCGCTCCAGGAGTTTTGGATGGACCGCCTTGAAAAGTTCGGCTGGCAACCCGATGTCTCTCACGGAATTCAAGCGGGCAACCGCCTCTTTGATGCTTTCCAAGCCGGCCTTGCCTGGGTCGCTCTTGATGTTCTGCCAGGCGGTCCATTCCCCATCGGCCGAGGGCTGAAGCTGCAAGAGTTTGTTCATGCGATCGGTCATTCTTGCATTGAAATTTCCCCCTATAGAATTACAGAACCGCATTTCATGATCGGCAATCGCGGACTGGATCATTCTGTTGATCTGGTCCATGGTAGGAGGTTCAATGTGGAGGTGCCGATATCGTTCTAACACTGCTTCCTGAAGACGGTCCGGCCGGTGTTCATTGTTGAGGAGGTCGGCTGTCAGCCAACGCTGTATCGCCTTTGCATCGTGGAGGGACGCCTTTCGGAAACTGAAGAACTCGCGAATTTCATTGCGGTGATATGTGGTAACGCGTCCACTCCACGGATACTCTCGCCATTCTTTGATTGACAACTCAAGCTGGTCTGCAACAAAACGGATGCCATCTCGTGGTACTTCACGAGGGCCATCGGGGAATCGCCCCGTTATGTGAAAATATTTCATCAGCACTGCAAAGCCCAGCCGAGTTGGGCCAGTCTTATTCTTGAGCAGCTTCCACTCCTCGGCTGACAAGGTCCACCGCTGCTTCAGCTCTTTCCTTTTCCAGTTGAGTTTCATCCCGTCTCCTGACGTCATCGCGAATAAACCAATTGTCACTTAATCAACATCGTGACATTTTGCAAGACATAGTTTAAAGTACTGATAAAGTGACAACATAAACACGCAAAACTAGCAACATCTGATTTGTCATACAATCGAACGTTTAGGTGACACATATGCTCATTGGCTATATGCGGGTCTCAAAGGCTGATGGCTCGCAGACCACAGATCTTCAGCGTGATGCCCTTATCGCTGCTGGTGTCGCCGCCGATCATCTTTATGACGATAGGGCATCAGGCAAACTTGACGCCCGGCCTGGGTTGGATGCCGCACTGAAAGCATTGCGAGAAGGCGATACGTTGGTTGTCTGGAAATTGGATCGGCTTGGACGGAATCTCAGGCACCTGGTCAATACGGTTCATGATCTGGAAAAGAGGGGGATTGGCTTTAAGGTTCTGTCCGGTCATGGGGCTTCGATCGACACAACAACCCCTGCCGGCAAGTTGGTATTCGGCATATTTGCCGCACTCGCTGAGTTTGAGCGAGAGCTTATATCCGAACGTACAAAAGCTGGGCTGGCTTCAGCACGTGCCCGTGGAAGGTCCGGCGGGGCACCCTATAAGATGACAGCAGCAAAACTACGGCTTGCAATGGCGGCAATGGGGCAACCAGAAACCAAGGTGGGAGTTCTCTGTAATGAATTGGGAATAACTCGGCAGACGCTATACCGCCACGTTGCTCCCGATGGGAAATTGCGTGACGATGGTGAAAAACTATTGGCTGGAAAGCCCAAATAATTTTGTTATTCCGAATTGTTGGAAGGTCAGAAAACTCTGAATGATAACAATCTCCCATCTGGCGTGAGACCGATGGTGTCAAACGTCATCACTGCTTTCAATTTTAGTTCTTTCCATTGTTCTACGAATAAAGGATGCAAAATCATGTGGCCTTCGGCCGAGCAACCAGCTCAAACCATTCGGATTACCAGGAAATCCGTGTTCATTATAGTGATGGAACATAGTTAACAATGTGCCAATTTGATAGTCCCCTGATCCATGCTTTCGCAATTGTGCTGCCCATAGTTCATCCGGGGGTGTTTGAACCTTGATATCACGTTTAAAATTCTGATTAAAAACTGACAACATATCAGCCATGGATAGATTTTCCGGACCACATATTTCATAAGTGGCGCCCATATGACCTGGTTGGGTGAGAATTACAGAAGCAGCCTCCGCCAAATCTTCCAAGTCAACCATACAAATGCGTGTTTCTATGGATTTAAAAAATCTCTGCTCAAATATACCTTCTTCACTAAGCAGCTTCCAACCTTGAAGCACATTCTGCATCAATATTGCAGGTTGAATAATGGTGAATGGTATCCCTGAATTCACCACTATTTCCTCTACCAGATTTTTTTTCTGATGATGTGGTAAATCCTGAAGTACGGAATGAAGCACCGAATGGTATACGAAATGTTCTATTCGGGCAGAACGGGCGGCAGCGTTTATCGCTATTTGTCCTATGAGAACTTCATCAGGATTGACGGCGGAACATATGTGATACGCGGCGCGAATGCCCTTGAAGGCTTCATTCATTGCCTCTTGATCCATCATGTCTCCTGTAACCACTTCCTTTACACCCAAAGATTTAAGTTCCGGAATATGTTCAGCTTTATGAACAAACGCCCGAACTTCCTCTCCTTTAGATGATAATGCCCGAATTATTGCTCGACCGGTTTGCCCATTGGCTCCAGTAATAAGAATCATGATTCAATCCCCCCTTGTTGTGTGAAAGCGAGAAAAACCTTCCGTCACTCCAGGACGCCGGCCCAGGTGTTGCCCTGCAGAAAACTACCCTCCACATTGGATTCCATCTGGAGCAGGCGCCGGAAGGGGATTGTGAAGCTGAGCCTGTCGGCGAAGCCCTGACCTTTAAGGAACTTGCGGGCCGAAATGTCGGTAAGGCCGATGAGGCAGCGTGGGTTCTCCGACTGTGCCTCCTTGTAGGATAGTATCCCGACAACCTGACAGGCCGCAGCATGGGGGACTGCAGTGTTTTCCGTGTCAGGGCGGTCATAGTTGGCCAAGATGACCAGCGCCGAAAGTTGATCAGGGTTCACCAGGAAGGTAACGGAAACAGGTTCATCCTTGACAGGGTCAACCTTTGATAGCGGTTTCATCGCGACATACTTCGTCGGAATCTCAGTGATCGGCAAAGCTTTTACGAACTGTTCCGCCAAGTCCGGTGTTTGCTTGTACCGCTCGCCGTGCAGGAAGTCGTCGACAAAGGCGGCAGGCGCCCCCTTGGCCTTCATCCCCTCACTAATCGCTTTACCGGCAGGATCGTTCTCGTTGCCTGTGGAGAGAAAGCGGCAGAAACCGGGAACGCCTCCGGGAAACTTCATATACGTGTTGCCAAAGCCCAGTCCGACCCCACCACCGGGGCAGGCATACGTTTCCTGATCGAAGACCGCAGTCTTTCCCCGGGCAGCCGAGGCGACCATGAACATGACACAGGACTGAGTCCCCGGCTTGAATTGTGCTGCCCCCTCCGGTTTCTCGTTCGTGAAGATCAGCGCAACCGGTTCAGTTTCCAGCCTTAATGCTTTCGAAATTGCAGATTCCATGTGACTTCTCCTTTTTTGATTATTACGATTTCTAGACCGTGCCGAAGATAGTTCCCCACGTTCACGTTATGCTCCCGGAGCCACTTCTCCTTCCTTTCAAACTCTCAAGGGAAGAGAAGTTTGCCCGCTGAAGCTTTTAGTGAGGGTGTGGGCCAGTCCAGCTTGGCTCAGGTGCGTCAAACGACATCGGTATAATTTCTTCTCCGTGGTAAATCGTGTTCGAGCCGTTTTGTGAGCACCGTCATCAATGAAACAGCTTCGTTAAATTGGGTAGAATCGATTCCATCCGCAATTCGGTTAGCCCACTCCGCCTGCCGATGGCTGACTTCCTCCATCACGGTTCTCGCATGGGGCGTCAGCGAATAGAGCTTTGCACGGAGATGGGCGGGATTGGCGGATGTTATGACAAATCCGTCTTTGTCCAAACAATTGGCGATACGCTGGACGTTCTGCCTGGTAAGACCCATCCGTCGTGCAATCTCCGCCACTGTTGCGGGGCTATCGTGCAAAGCACCAAGGACCTGCCAGCGGGCACTGGTCAGTCCCAGATCAGCCACTAACTGGTCTCCAGCTGCAATGAGGGCGCCATTCAGACGAAACGTTTCCAAGATGAGCCTGGTGAAATTGGCCCCTGCGGGCGTATGGTTCTTATGGATCATTGGCATCGCTCCTTTTGACAATATGTTGTCATAATGACAACATATTGTCAATAAAAACGAACTAAGAAAACACAATCGCAACCAGCCATTCCCTATGTATTGGCGTATTAATTCCGTTTTCTGTGGTGACCTCTATAAGATGACAGCAGCAAAACTACGGCTTGCAATGGCGACGATGGGGCAGCCATAAACCAAGGTGGGAGTTCTCTGTAATGAATTGGGAATAACTCGGCAGACGCTATACCGCCACGTTGCTCCTGATGGAAAATTGCGTGACGATGGTGAAAAACTATTGGCTGGTAGGCGACATTAGTTACGTAATGTCAGTTAGATGGAATATATTTTGGGCGCTACTTTGCACTTGGTTGCATGAATGTTGGGGTTAGGCCAATAAAGATAAGAGGGATTATTGAAACGACTGTTGAGGCATCAACTGTCATGCCTGGCAAAAGAACCACTATATTTTGTCCTTGACAGGGGTTTTCCACACTAAATGTTGAAAACCCCACGGATAACTCAAAGCATTGCGAGATTCCTCAACGGAGATTTAGCTACTTCTACAAATTGCCCAAAATAACAGCACAGAACTGATGCTCAAGCCGTCAGCCCGTCAGCGGATATCGAAATCCCTTTGCCTTGCTGAAACTGCTGCAGTAGCAACATCACCACCAACAGCAGGCCAGGCTTTCTTACAGCTGAGACAGCCGAGTATATTCTGGCCTGCTTTCGGTCCACTCTGTATTTGGCGGGCAACAAGCTCGTTTCCGCAATCCGGACACTCTTTCATCGCAGCAGTGGCCAGCTCCCCCCCCACCGGGATTTCAGACGGCGGCCTTTCCTCTTCAATAACTGCCCTCGTGCCATTGCATTTGGGATACTTGACGCATCCCCAAAATTCTCTGCCGGCATTACTCCCTGAACGTGCAACGCGTCTCTTCATCTCGCAACCACACTTCGGGCAAACTGGCGTTTCTCCGGTGCTGGGTATGCCACCTTCTGCAGCGGCTTTGACGCTCCCTATAATTCCGCGCAATTTTCGACCATCAACAAGAGTAAGATTCAAACCACTGGCAAATGCTTTGGCATCGTCAGTATATTCGCCGGAGGTGATAAAATATCCCCCTGCGGCCCCTCTTGCTGCCATCACACCGTAAAATTCACGAACCAACTGGACCCCCACCTTATAGGCTTTCCAGTGTTTGCATTGAACCAGGTGAACTTCCCCTCCCTGACGCAGGACCAGATCAATACCTCCATCTGGACCGTTGCCACCTTCACGGGTGACCTGAAAGCCTTGCCGCCGGAAATGCTCGCTCAGTAACCGCTCGAAGTCCTGCCATCCAAGATCATTCATGGCGATTGGTTGAGCAGCCACATTGTCATAGAGCTTTTTCTGCCTGCGTGCTGTGATCGCAGAGAGGACAGCACCGAAAATGAAGGCCAAAGGCAAAATGAGTTGGCCAAAAGCAGCACCGGTTCTGATAAGACCTTTAACCACAACATCACCCATTTGGCCTGGGGTTGCAGCAACTGGCGCCAGCGGGCGGGAAGCGATACCATGCAGAATCAGATAAGAAACCAATGCCAGTACAAGGCCGGCCCACCATGGCAGCTTACTGGCTACCAAGATCATATCTTCGAATGAGCTGTTTTTCTGACGTGCCAAAATTTCACCGATATAATGGGGCGAGTGCCCTTTCTGGTTTAAAGTACGATGGGTTCTACGAAAAAAGAAGACAGCCAGGCCCTGAAATCACACTGTTTCCTGCTGACACAGGGTTGCGAGTTCAGAGACGTCTTTGTCATTAAGATCAGGCTGCTGAAGTAGCCGAGTAGCCGCAATCTGGAGCCACTGGGGGCGCTCTAAAAACCATTTGGTCAGTGATGCCGATATCCCGCTCATGTTATTCCCCCTCAGCTCCATTCGGTTTGTGTTTAATGAACGTCAGCTCGAACGCCTTGCATGGACGGTATTGCTGCAAGCGATTGGCGAAGGTAAAGGCATCATTCATCTCGTAGTGCTGGAAAATATCAAGGCCACGATCCAAAGAGATTTTCCAGCCGTGATCTGTCACAATGTGGCGGGCATGGATGGTTCCAGTGCCGTCAAACTCCCAGGTGAAGTTCACTCCTACTGAGCTGGCGGACTCCTTCATCTTCTCGAAGTTTTCCTTCTGCTGTTCGCCTTTGAACTCATCTTCCATCGTCACTAGATGAACGGCCACTTCCTCATCCGGAGCCTTGTGTTTGACTACGGTCTCCAAAAATTCCATAAAGTTGCGCATCTGGTAAAACAGGCGGATGTACGGATCAGTGACGGTGATCGCAATCGCTCCCTTGAGATAAGGGCCGAGCAGCGTATCAAAAGAGAGGCCCTTCTGGTTCTCCTGGAATGTCAGGTGCTTTTCTTTGAGGACGGTTTCGGACGGTGCCAGTGGTTCGGATGGAACTTGGGGGGTACCCGGTTGCACAGCTTCTACGATTTCACCGTCTTCACCCTCGGCGATGGACTTGTGGTAGTAGCTGGGGTATTCCTCCTCTTCGAGCGTGGTGACAGGCTTGGCCTGGCCATCCGTGCCAAGATAGGTAAAGCGGACGTTGCCGTAGGTGGAGTCGATGCGCATCAGTTGGTCTTTGACGCGCTTGCGGCCCTCAATCGCGAATCGCAGCAGCTCCTCAACTTCTTCCTTGGTTGCTCCCCCATGCGGAAAGAGGATCTTCATCAAACCGGAGAATGTCTTGTTGATGCCATCGCGGTCCCGCGTCGAGATATCGGAGGAGAGGGAGAAGTGCTCCTTGTAGCGGTCCGAGTAATCCTGATTGCGAAGCGAGCGAAGGATCTCGGCCAGGTAGTCCACCACGAATCCGTAGCCGCTGGAGAACATCTCGCCCCGGATGATATCGACCTCCCATCCGGGGATGTAAAAGTGGAGGCGGTCCAGAAACGCTGAGTCGTAAAACTTGTCGGGCAGCTCGCAGAACAGGTCCGAGTGCTTGAGCATGTAGGGCACGGTGTGTTGGGTGTTGCCCACGAACACCATGGATGCCTCAGCGCCCAGCGTCTCGACGCCTCGCGAGAAGGACTTGTTGGCCATGTAGTTCTTCATGATGTCGACGAGGGCCTTGTCCACGCGCTTTTGCTTTCCGGCAAACTCGTCGAAGGCGACGCAATCCCAGTAGCCGACCAAGCCAATCTTTCCGGAAGAGTTGTTCACGAACAGCTTGGGAACCGTGACCTCGCCGCCGGATATCAAAATGCCGTGAGGCGAGAACTCCGAGTAAATGTGTGACTTGCCGGTTCC
>JAJZRX010000089.1:0-1055 GCA_021850095.1 Deltaproteobacteria bacterium | reverse complement strand
GCTCGATCAGGTTGTAGTTGCGCTCGCAAAACGGGATCAGGCGGACCAGTTGGGTCAGCTTGCTGCGCTTGCCGAACATCTCCGGGTTGAAGCCGATGCTTTGCACAAGCAGGTCGATCCACTCGTCGGTCGTGAATTGCGCTCTAGCCTCAACGTAGCCGTCGAAATCAAAATGGGAGAGCTGGATCGGTTTGAGGGTCGACAAGATCCAGGGGCTGGCGCCTTTATCCTCGGTGAACTCATATTCCAGATCAGCAATGCACCACACGCCACCGACCAAGAGCTTGGGGTGCTTTTTCACCGTTCCGGAATCAACAAGGACTTCTTTGATGCCCAGGTTGGAGAACTGCGCCTCGTAGACATCCTTCTTGTCGTTCAGGTCAACGCTGATTTTGTCGATGACCTTGTAGCGCCCCTTTTCCTTGATGTTCGAACGGACTAACCCGGCTTCATTCCGGTGAACATAATGCTTGGCAAGGATCTCTTTGACCGTCTCGATGCCGGTCTGGATGGTCGGCTCATCGTTGGTGGCGCAATACTGCCCCAGCAGGTATTCCAATACGTAGGAGGGAACGATGGCGTTGCCCTTGACCGTCTTGACGAGATCCTTGCGGACAACGAGTCCCGGGAAGTGTGTGTTGATTTTCTGGTCAAGTTCGTTCATCGGTCACCCGTCCTTTAAAAGTCGAAGTCGCTGGTAAATGAGCGCCGCATCAAGTACCGGAGCGACTTGTATTCCTTGTAATGTGAAGTCCCGGCGTGTTTTTCCTCCAGCCGTAGAATGACCTCCTGGCCATTGGCCTCGTCGGCCTTGCGGGTTAGCACAAAGCGCACCTGCAGCTCCCGCTCCCGGGGATTGTCCGAGCTCAGATCAAAGGTCAAGTCGTGGCTGTCGGAGATCAGGTCGCCTGCCTCGGTGTAGATGCCAGCCCGCAGCACACGCGGCTGGATCTTGTCCGTCACCGGCCCGGCCTGGTACATGGTCACCGCCAGTTGCCCGGAGGTAATCACCGAGCTGGCTCCACGCAGGATGTCCACTTCAACGGCGGTGACAT
>JAJZRX010000017.1 GCA_021850095.1 Deltaproteobacteria bacterium | reverse complement strand
GTCCACCCGCAACCGCGCGAGCCTTTTCTTGAGATCTTCCGGGATCTCTATGGCAATAAACAGACGCATAAATCCCCCCGACATGATTGGCTTCACTTTAAAACCAATATCATCAGGCTATCATGAAGAAAGCGGCAGAGGAGAACATCTGCCTGAAGCGAATTATGCGTTACAGCATGCCAAAAAACAAGTGCTGCAGAGCGCTATTGTTATGTCAGCAAGCACAACAGGAGTTACGGGTGGCATGAAAAGCGGAGTTGTTGCCCCCCAGGCGGCCATATCGCCAGTAACACCTTGAGTTGGTACGGCAATCGGGTATAATGAGAACGTCTCCGTTCCAGAACCTCCAGCGCGGACAAGCAAACCCGGTATGTTTGCGGCTGTCTGTTTTCCCTAAAACCTGCAGCGCCTACCTACACAGGAGAAGCCGCCATGACCGAAAGCATCCCCAAAGAGATACTGGAATCCTACCTGAAGTCTCTTTTTGACACCGACAAGGCCGCCGCCCTGCGGATCGTGCAGAAAGCCCTTGACGACGGCGTTACTCCCGAACAGGTGATCTTCGAGGTTATTATCCCGGGTATGGAGAGGATGATCGGGGATATGATCTCCTCCGACAGCCTGGTGACGCTTTCGCAGCACTTTCTGGCTTCACAGATCGCCGAAGAGGCGGCTGACCGCCTGATACCGCTTTTTGCCACCGCTCCCGAAGTGCAGGGACGCGTCGTGATCGGCACGAGTCACGGCGATTTTCACGGCCTGGGCAAAAAAATAGTGATCGGCTGTCTGAAGGCCAGGATGTTCGAAGTCAACGACCTGGGAATCAATGTCGCACCGGAACTGTTTGTCGATCAGGCTCTGGCGACCGGCTCCGAGGTGATCGCCGTTTCCTCGATGATGGTTCACACCGCCACCGGCGAGCGCGGTCCGAAGCGGATCCGGCACATCCTTCAGGAGCGCGGTCTGGAGGATCGCCTGCGGATAATTGTCGGCGGAGCCCCCTACCGTTTCCATCCTGATCTGTACCGCGACGTCGGCGCCGACGCCTGGGGCGATACCGCCGCGCAGGCGCCCGGGATCGTCGCCCGGCTGGTGCGCGAGGTGCGGTCATGACCAGCGGCATGGAACGTTTTGGCGCGCTGATGTCGGGACAAATCCCCGACAGGGTGCCGATCATCTGCAATCTGCTGGATCAGGGCGCGCAGGAGCTGGGGCTGACGATTCGCGACTACTACGCCCGTGGCGATCTGGTGGCCGAAGGCCAGCTGCGTTTGCGCCGGAAATACGGCTACGACACGCTGCTCGCCATGTTTTATTCAGCCCTGGAGGCCGAAGTCATGGGCTGCAGAAACATAATCTACGCCGATGACGGCCCTCCCAACGTCGGGCATCTGGTGATCCGTACCGCCCAGGACATCCAGCAGCTGTTTGTTCCGGACGATCTGAACGAGCATCCCCGCTTCCGGGAACTGACCAGCTGTGTGCGGATCCTGAAAACCGAGGCCCAGGGGCGCTATCCTGTTCTGGCGGCCGTGACGGCGTCTTTTACGCTGCCGGCCATGCTGATGGGCATCGGGCCCTGGATGGATCTGTTTTTGAACGGCGATCCGGCCCTGCGGAATCATCTGCTGCAGACCTGCTCGACCTTCTGCCGGCGCCAGATCCAGGCCCTGCGCGAAGCGGGGGCCGATCTGATCGTGTATGTCAATCCGCTGGCTTCGGCCACCTTTATCCAGCTCAACAAATTCCGCGAACTGGCGCTGCCCTGGACGATTCGTGACCTGGAGCAGGGCGGTCCGGCCGGAGTGGTCTTTTTCAACGGCGGCGGACGGATCAATCCGATCCTGGCCGACCTTCAATCCGCGACCGGCATCGGCGCTTATTACCTGAATCCCTACGACGACATCACAGAAGCCCGTTCGCTGCTGGGGCCGCAGGCGCTGATCGCCGGGGCCGTCAACGATATCCGCCTGATCGACTGGTCGCCGGAGGAAATCGATCGCGAGGTGCAAAAAATCATGCGGGCCGGCAAAAGGGCCGGCGGTTTCCTCTTCGGCACCCTGCTGATGCCCTTCAAGATCCCCGAGGTCAATATCCGGGCCCTGGTGGAAGCCGCCATCCGGCATGGCTCCTACGGGGAAGGGCACTCATGAGCCAGAGGGGAACCATCGTCGGGTGCGGAATCCTGCAGAAGGAGATCCGCTTCCTGATCAGCAAAAACGGCTGGGGGCTGGCCACGGCATTTCTTCCCTCCGGGCTGCATGTTGATTTTGAAAAGCTGCAGAGCGGTCTCGAAAAGAGTCTGGCCGCGCATGGCGGCCAGACGGCGTTTGTTTTCTACGGCGCCTGCCACCCCCGCATGGATCACATCCTGAAACAGGCTGATGTTGTCCGCACGCCCGGGCAGAACTGCGTCGAGATCTACCTCGGGCAGGAAATCTTCAGCCGTGAACTGGAGCAGGGCGCCTTTTTCCTGTTCGAGGATTGGGCGCTGCACTGGAGGGAAATTATCGGCGAGGTCATGCCGGGCAACCCGGAGATCATGCGCAGCATCTTCCGGGGCGCCCACAAATACCTGCTGGCGATTCGCAGCCCCTGTTCCGGGGATTTCAGCGCCGAAGCGGCCGCCGTCAGTGAGATGACCGGACTGGAGCTGCGCTGGCTGGATGCCGGTCTTGAAAATCTGGAGGCATGTCTCAGCGCAAGCATCAAAAACTCAAGGAAACCTGACCTATGAACAGTAGCGCCGGGATAAACAGCGCCGCAACGGTGGAAGAGCTGCACAGCCGTCTGGTGGAGCTGGCCAGGAGCAAATCGCGACTGGAGCTGGTCAACCGGCTGCTGACGAGTTTAAGTTCCGTTGCCGGTCTTGTCAATATGGTGGAACATATCCTCGCTATTCTGATGCAGACCATCGGAGCCGCCAATGTATCGATAGTTTTTTCCCTGGACGGCGGCTGGCGGCGGCGGGATGTTTTCGGAACCGCAGAATGTTTTGAGGAAGCTGATAATCCGGACCTTGCCAGAGTGCTCGCCAGCGGCGAAGCGCTGCGGATCAGCGATCCCGCCATGCGGGTTCCCTACCCCGGCGCCGGCGGCACGCTGGCGGTCGAAAACTGGATCTTTCCCTTGCTGTCCCATGGCCGCACAATCGGAGCGGTCTGCATGGAGGGAATGCAGCTGACCGACCAGAGCATTTATGACGATCTGCAGCCCTTTTTCGTCTATGCCGGACTGATGCTGGACAATGAAATCTCCAGCCATTCGCAGCTGGCCGACGCTCATCGCCGCCTGCAGAAGTCGGAAACACTCTACCGTACCCTGTTTGAACAGTCACCGGACGGGATTATTCTCTGGAGTGTACCGGAACTCAAACCGCTGCAATTCAATCAGGCCGCCCATCAGTTGCTGAATTATTCCCGCGACGAATTTGCCGCCTTGACGGTGGCCGATCTGGAAGCTGTCCAGAACCGGGATGCCATCAGTGAAGTATTGGATACACTGCGCCGGGACGGAGCCAGCAGCTTTGAATCTGTCCATCGTACGAAGGATGGTGACCGGCGTTCGATGCTGATTTCGCTGAAGATGTTCGAGCTGGCCGGTCAGCAGATGGTGTTGGCGATCCATCGCGACATCAGCCAGATGAAGCGCGCCGAAGAGGAACGCCAAAAGCTGGAACAGCAACTGCTGCACACCCAGAAGCTGGAGAGTCTGGGGGGTCTGGCGGGGGGCATCGCCCATGATTTCAACAACATCTTGACAGCCATCATCGGCAACGCCGATCTGGCCCTGATGCGGCTCAACCGTGAATCTCCGGCGCTGGACAATCTGCGGCGCATCGAAAAAGCCGCTTCCCAGGCCGCCGATCTGGCCAAGCAGATGCTGGCCTACTCCGGCAAGGGCAAATTCATCATTGAAAGTCTGGATCTGAACCGGCTTCTGGAAGAGATGCTGCACATGCTGCAGGTATCGATCTCCAAAAAAGCCGTCCTGCGCCTGAACCTGACCCGTCCGCTGCCGGCCGTGGAAGCCGACGCCACCCAGATGCGCCAGATCATCATGAACCTGGTCATCAACGCCTCGGAAGCGATTGGAGACCGGAGCGGCGTGATCGCCGTCACGTCCGGCAGCATGGAATGCGACAGCGCCTATCTGAAAAACGTGTGGTTGTCGGAAGGTCTGGCGGACGGCCTGTATGTCTACCTGGAAATTTCCGATAACGGCTGCGGCATGAATCAGGAAACCATGTCTAAAATCTTCGATCCCTTCTTCACCACCAAGTTTACCGGGCGGGGCCTGGGTATGGCGGCCGTTCTGGGGATTGTGCGCGGCCATCACGGCGCGATCAGGGTCTACAGCGAACCGGGCCGGGGCACGTCCTTCAAGATTTTGCTACCGGCTTGCGGCAAAGCGGTCGAACCTTCACACGGTGAGCCGGCAAGCGGCGCCTGGCGGGGCACCGGCACGGTGCTGCTGGTGGATGATGAAGAGGCGGTGCGCAGTATCGGCAGTGAAATGCTGAAGGCGCTGGGTTTTGGCGTGATCACCGCCAACGACGGACGTCAGGCGCTGGAGGTTGTTAAAAACCGGGATGACATCGCCTGCGTCATTCTGGATCTGACCATGCCGCATATGGATGGCGAGGAGTGTTTCCGCGAACTGCGTCGTTTGGATTGCGGGGTCAAAGTGATCATCTCCAGCGGCTACAACGAATACGAGGTCACCCAGAAGTTTGCCGGCAAGGGGCTGGCCGGCTTCATTCAGAAACCGTACAAACTGTCGGCCTTGAAAGAGGCGCTTGTGCATATCGGTTAGCGCCGCTCTGCCTGCTGCGGGTCTGCTGTCTGCCCGCCGGAGAAACGATCGCCGTGGAGGCGCATCATGAACGAAAACATCATCTTCGGTCTGGTTAATAACGCCGCCTTGCTGATGGCGCTCGGGCTGCTTTACGACACCGTCAGCGGCAGTAAAAAGGCCCGCGGCTCCAGCTTCTACCAGATCGTCTCGGGCCTGCTGATCGGAGGAATCGCGATCGTGCTGATGGCCACCCCGGTCCGCTGGGAGCCGGGAGTCATCTTTGACACCCGCACCATCCTGCTCGGTCTGGCCGGGCTGTTCTTCGGCGCTCTGCCGGCCTGCATAGCCATGGCGCTGGCTGCCGCCTACCGCTTTAATCTGGGTGGCGGTGGCGTCGTTATGGGCATTGCCACCATCGCTTCCTCCGGCTTGATCGGTCTGGCCTGGAGACAGGTCCGCGCGCAGCGCAGACAGGAATTTTCCCTGACGGAACTGTACCTCTTCGGAGTGGCCGTCCATGTGACCATGGTACTCTGCATGCTGCTGCTGCCCCAGGAGCTGATCAAAAAATTCATCACCAGCCTGGCCCTGCCGGTTCTGCTGATCTATCCGATAGGCACCGCGTTGTTGGGGATGCTGCTGGCCAACAGAAAGAAACGGAACCAGATCGAAGATGAATTGCGCAAAAGCGAGCAGCGCTTCCGCGAACTGTTTCAGAATATCACCGATCCGGTTTATATCAGCAATCAAGCCGGTAAGATCATCGCCGCCAACCGCCAGGCCTGCCGGGAGCTTGGCTATTCCCGCGAAGAGCTGCTGCAGTTGACGCTGGCGGACGTGGATGCCTCGGAAAGTGTGCATGACCAGTTTGCCCGTAATCTGGAGATTCTCAAGCAGGGGTCCTCGATCACCTTCGAGAGCTCCCATCGCCGCAAAGACGGCAGCATTTTCCCGGTTGAGCTCAACGTCCAGGCCGTCGATTATGCCGATCAGCCGGCGGTGCTGGGGGTGGCGCGCAATATTTCGGAACGCAAACAGGCCGAAGATGAGCGCCTCAAGCTGGAACAGCAGCTGCTGCACGCCCAGAAGCTGGAGAGTCTGGGGGTGCTGGCGGGGGGCATCGCCCATGACTTCAACAACATATTGACGGCCATCATCGGCAATGCCGACCTGGCCCTGATGCGGCTGGCTCCGGGCTCCCCGGCGGCGGACAACCTGCAGCGCATCGAACAGGCCGCGTGCCGGGCCGCCGACCTGGCCAAACAGATGCTGGCCTACTCCGGCAAGGGCAGATTCGTGGTCGAACATCTGGATCTGAACAGCCTGTTGGAGGAGATGCTGCAGATGCTGCAGGTCTCGATCTCCAAAAAAGCCGAGCTGCGCCTGGATCTGACCCGCCCGCTGCCGGCCGTGGAAGCCGACGCCACTCAGCTGCGCCAGATCATCATGAACCTGGTCATCAACGCCTCGGAAGCGCTGGACGATGCAAGCGGCGTTATCGCAATCAAAACCGGCAGCCGGGAGTGCGATGAAAACGGCCTGAAGACCATCTGGCTGGCTGAAAACCTGACCGCCGGCCGGTACGTCTGGTTGGAGGTTTCCGACAGCGGCTGCGGCATGGATCCCGAGACCCTGTCAAAGATCTTCGATCCCTTCTTCAGCACCAAATTCACCGGCCGCGGCCTGGGGATGGCGGCGGTGCTGGGGATCGTACGCGGCCATCGCGGGGCGATCACGGTTGACAGCCAGCCGGGCCGGGGCACGACCTTCACGGTTCTGCTGCCGGCTTCCGGAACAGCGGTCGAACTCTGCGAGGAAAAAAAGGATACGAGCGGCTGGAGCGGCAGCGGCACGGTTCTGCTGGTGGATGACGAGGAAACCGTGCGCAGCACCGGCAGCGAGCTGCTGAAGGAACTGGGCTTCACGGTTGTCACCGCCAGTGACGGCCACCAGGCGCTGCACGTTTTCAAGACCGTTCCCGG
Organism: Deltaproteobacteria bacterium; assembly: GCA_021850095.1. Taxonomy (GTDB): domain Bacteria; phylum Desulfobacterota; class Desulfuromonadia; order Geobacterales; family Pseudopelobacteraceae; genus JACRCG01. The sequence continues at coordinate 44,859 of JAJZRX010000017.1, read as the reverse complement.
CATCAGCTTCGTGATTCTGGATCTGACCATGCCGCACATGGATGGCGAGCAGTGCTTCCGTGAGCTGCGCCGGCTTGATCCGGGGCTGCGCGTGATCATGTCCAGCGGTTACAACGAGCAGGAAATCAGCCAGAAGTTTTCCGGCATGGCACCGGCCGGCTTTATCCAGAAACCGTACAAGCTGTCGGAGCTGAAGAAGGTTGTCAGGAAAGTGTAGTTTATTGCCACACCACTGCAAGGAGAAGAAATGCCCCACAAACATCTGACAAAAAATGAATACCAGGCCCTGGTTGAGCAGGCGCCGATCCTGATCTGGCGAGCCCGGCCGGATTCTCTGTGCGATTATTTCAACGAACGCTGGCTGGCTTTCCGGGGCAGGACGATGGAAGAAGAGTTTGGCAACGGCTGGGCCGAGGGGGTTCACCCGGACGACTTCGAGCGCTGCCTGAAGATCTACCTGGAGAATTTCCATGCCCGCAGGATCTTCGAGATGGAATACCGCCTGATGCGCCATGACGGGATCTATCGCTGGCTGTTGGATCGAGGCGTACCCTTTTATTCAGATAACGGCGAATTTGCCGGGTTTATCGGCAGCTGTATCGACATTACCGAAAAGATCGAAGCCCAGGAAGCGCTCAAAACTGCTCAAGAAGCCGAGATCAGCAGCCTGCATGGACTGTTGCCGATCTGTATGTGCTGCAAAAAGATCAGGGATGACGCCGGCTACTGGAACCAGTTGGAAGCGTACATCAGCAGCCGTTCCCAGGCACAGTTCAGCCACGGCATCTGTCCGGTCTGTGCCGAGGAAATGTACGGCGAACTGGGCAGGCAGGCCGTGCTTGCTTCATCCCTCTGACCTTTCAGCGAAAGGAAACGTTGCGATGCGCTTTTTCTGCCACAAGCATTCATGCCGACCCCGTCGGGCCGTGTGCGGCACTGCTTCAGCCGGTTTCATCCAGAAACCGTACACGCTGCCGGAACTGAAAGCGGTGATCAGGGTCCTGACCGGGAACATTCACGGGGAGTACATGTATGGAAAAATCGATTAACACAACTGGTGGGGATAGCGCAACGGACGCAGTCGGCAGCTCGGTCGAACGGGATCTGGCCGAGGCCCGCCAGCAGCTGGAAAGCATCTTCGACACGATGCAGGCCGGCATTCTGCTGGTCAATTCGCGGGGGGTGATCACCTTTGCCAACCAGCGCATGGCGGCCATGTTCGGCTATCCGCTGGCGGAGCTGATCGGGTCCGCCTATAGCGAGCACGTTCACCCCGACCAGCGCTCTGAAGGGGATTTCCGCATGCGCCGGCTGATCACCGGGGAGGATGACCATGTGCATCACGAACGGCACTATATCCGCAAGGACGGCCGCGATTTCTGGGGGCATTTAAGCGGTCGCCGCCTGGAGGACGATCAGGCGAATCTCTGCTCGCTGGTGGGGGTGATTGCCGATATATCCGAAATCAGGCGCGCCCAGGAAAAGCTAAAACAGCGGGAACAGCAGTTTTCCTCCCTGGCGGACAATCTGCCGGATGTGGTGGCGCGCTTTGACCGTTCCTTGCGCCATATCTACGTCAACCGCCAGATCGAAGCTATCACCGGATTATCGGTGAATGATTATCTCGGCAAAACCAACCGGGAACTGGGGATGCCGCCCGAGCTGCTGGAACAGTGGGAGCAGGCCGTGTCCCATGCCTTTGAGCAGGGCGAGGCCGTTAAAATCCGCTTTTCCTTTCCCGCCGTGGATGGAATCAGGCACTATGAATCACGCATCGTGCCGGAACGGGGAGAAGACGGGACCTTTGAGACGGTGCTGGGCATAGCGCGGGACATCACCGAAAGCGTGCTGGCGGAACAGCAGTTAAGCGAAAGCGAGCAGCGCTACCGCCGGCTGGTGGAGAGTACCCCGGCCTGGATCTGGCGGACCGACAGCCAGCTGAAGCCCACCTATTCCAACGGCTATGTGGAAAAGATGCTGGGCTATTCGATCGAGGAATTTCAGCAGCTGGATATTCTGGAGCTGGTTCACCCCGATGACCATGAGATTCTCCGGAAAACAGCCGCAGAAGCCGCCGGCGGCAGGGAGTGGAACGGTCTGCTGCTGCGCTGGCGGGCGCGGGACGGTTCGTGGCGTTTCATCGAGTCCAGCGGCGGGCCGATCTTCGATGAAAAAGGTGCTTTTGCCGGCCTGCAGGGGATCGACACCGACATCACCGACAAACTGCTGCTGCAGCAGGAGCAGGAAAAGAACCAGCGCCTGGAATCGCTGGGGCTTCTGGCGGGGGGCATCGCCCACGATTTCAACAACATCCTGACCGGCATCGTCGGCAACCTTTCCCTGGCGCGCATGATGATCGACGACGGCCACCGGGCGGCCGGCCGGCTGGATGAGTGTGAAAAAGCGGCCAAACGGGCCAGCGAGCTGACCCAGCAGCTGCTGACCTTTGCCCGGGGCGGAGAGCCGGTCAAAAAAAGCGTCGATCCGGCCCGCCTGATCCGCGAGGCGGCTTCATTCGCCCTGCGCGGTTCCCATGTAAAAGAGCTGCTGGAACTGCCCGAAGGATTGTGGAATATCGACGCCGACGAGGGGCAGATCAATCAGACCCTCAACAATCTGCTGATCAACGCCATGCAGGCCATGCCGGATGGCGGGACGGTCACGATCCGGGCCGAAAACCGCACTGCTGACAACCTGGCGCAAGCGCTCGGCCGCCATGTCAGGGTGACTGTCCGGGACACCGGCAGCGGCATTGCCCCGGATCAGCTGAACAAAATATTCGACCCCTATTTTACCACCAAACAGAGCGGCAGCGGCCTGGGGCTGGCCTCGGTTTACTCGATTGTCACCCGCCACGGCGGCACGGTGACGGTCTCGTCGCAGCTGGGGAATGGTGCCGAATTTGTGCTCTGCCTGCCGGCCGCCGGGGAATCCGCAGCCTCGAAGGCGGAGCAGGGCGAAGTCAGGGCCGCCGCTATACCGCCCGATTGCCGGGTGCTGGTCATGGATGACGAGGAGCTCATCCGTGATGTGGCCGGCATGATGCTGACCGAGCTGGGCTGTCTGCCGGAGCTGTGCGGCGAAGGCGGGGCGGCGCTGGAGCTGTATCGCCAGGCCCTGGAGCGGGGAACCCCCTATGACCTGGTGATTCTTGATCTGACCGTGCCGGGCGGCATGGGGGGGCTGGAGGCGGCCCGTCGGATCAGGGAAATCGACCCGGATGCCCGTTTGCTGGTTTCCAGCGGCTATTCAAATGATGCCGTTACGGTGGATCTGGAGGGCTACGGTTTTTGCGGCGCAATCATGAAACCCTACACGCTCAAGAACCTTGCGGACGAGCTGGGTCGGGTGCTGGGCGTGAATAATCAATGATTTTGGCGCTTTTTCCTGGTTTTATGTTTTTACAGGATAATCTTTATGGCCGACGACAGACAGATTGAAAAAGAAGCGGCAGCGGAAAAATCGGCACAGCCGGTGGTCAAGCGCCCGCCGTTTAGCAGTCTGTTCGGCGCGGCCGCGCTGATCTGGAGCGTGGTCTGCGCCGTTTTTATGATCCTGGAAGTAAGCGACCAGCGCGCTTTTGTGGCCGCCAATGCCCTCAATACCGCCCGGGCCAGCTTCGAGAAGGATATCGCCTTCCGGCGCTGGGCCGCCAAGCATGGCGGCGTGTATGTTCCGGTCACGGACGAGACCCCCCCCAACCCCTATCTCACTATTCCCGAACGGGATATCACCACCCCCTCCGGGGTGCCGCTGACGCGCATGAACCCGGCCTACATGACCCGTCAGGTCTATGAGATAAGCCGCCTGCAGCCCGGCGCTCCCCAGGGGCACATCACCAGCCTGAACCCGATCCGCCCGGAAAACGCCCCGGATGCCTGGGAAAGAATGGTCCTGGAGAAGTTCGAAAAGGGGGAACGGGAGTTCAGCGAGTTTCAGGATATCAACGGCAAGCCCTATTTCCGTTACATGCGCAGTCTGGACACCGAGCAGCCCTGCCTGAAATGCCATGCTACACAGGGCTACCGGGAAGGGGACGTTCGCGGCGGCATCAGCGTCTCGATCCCGATGGAATCCAGCATCCATACCATGTACAGAAGCAGTCTTCTTCATGTTCTGATGATTGCCGCAATCTGGCTGGCCGGCCTGGCAGGTTTGTGGTTCAGCTACCGCAAAGTCAGCGCCGCTTCCCGGGCGCTGCGCGACAAGATGAATTTCGCCGAGAATCTGATCCTCAACTCCACCGTCCCCACCTTTGTAATTGACGGCGATCACAAGGTTCTGATCTGGAACCGGGCCCTGGAGGTTTTGAGCGGAGTGCGGGCGCCGGATATCATCGCTACCGATCAGCACTGGCGGGCCTTCTATGCGACGCCCCAGCCCTGTCTGGCCGATTATGTGATCGACGGAAACATCGGGCAGGCGGCCGCTCTTTATGAACATTTTTACCCTTCACGGCTGATCCGGGACGGTATGCACGCCGAAGGGGATTTCGTGCTGAATAACCGCAGCTGCCGCCTGTCGTTCGCTTCTGCGCCGATTCGTGATCAGGATGGTACCATTATCGCCGCCATCGAAACCCTGGAAGACATCACCGAACGGATTTCACTGGAGGCCCAGCTGCTGCAGTCCCAGAAAATGGAATCGCTCGGGATTCTGGCCGGAGGCGTGGCCCATGATTTCAATAACGTGCTGACCGTGATTGGCGGTTACGCCGACCTGCTGAAGCTGACTCTGGAAAATGATCAGGAAAACCTGCCCCTGGTGCGGGAAATTTCCGCCTCGACCAAGCGGGCCAGCGAGATAACCCATGGTTTGCTGGCTTTTAGCGGCAAGCATGACATGCAGCTGCAGTACGATGATCTGAACCAGATCCTTGAATCGATCCGCAAGAGTCTGGGGCGCCTGATCCGTGAGGATATCACGCTCGTCATCCAGGCTTGCCCGGAGCACCTGCCGGTGTATGTGGATCGGGTGCAGATCGAACAGGCCCTGATCAATCTGGTGGTCAACGCCCGCGACGCGCTGGAAACCGGCGGTCTGATCACGGTTGCGAGCATGACGGCCGAACTGGGCCAGCCGCTGAAGGAAGGCACGGCGGAGATTCCGCCCGGCCGTTACGCCGGATTTTGTGTCCGCGACAACGGCAGCGGCATGGACAGCGAAACCGTAAAAAATATTTTCGAGCCCTTTTTTACAACCAAGCAAAAGGGCAAGGGCACCGGTCTGGGACTTTCCATCGTCCATAAGATCGTTTCCCGCCACAACGGCTATATCTCCGTTGTCAGCACTCCCGGCCGCGGGGCCGAGTTTCGCATCTACCTGCCGCTGTACAGCGGCCAGGCGCTGCAGCGGGCGGCCGAAAACGCCGCTCCCGTCAACTACCATGGCAGCGAAACGGTGCTGGTGGCCGAGGATGACGCCGCCATCATGAAACTGCTGGGGGAAGTGCTGCAGCGCTACGGTTATACGGTTCTGACGGCCGGCGATGGGGTCGAGGCGCTGGAGCTGTTCAACCGCCAGGGCGACCGGATTCAGGCCGCGATTGTGGACGTGATCATGCCGCGTATGAACGGCTCTGAACTGGTGGAGGCGCTGCGCCGCCAGCGTCCGGAATTGCCGGTCATCATGACCAGCGGCTACACTGAAGAGGAGGTTGACCGGCAGGCGCTCGACCAGCTCAAGGTCCTGTTCATGCCGAAACCGCTCAAGCCCCTGGAGCTGTTGGCCGCCCTGCGCAGCACCCTGGAAAACTTCAATCGAGGGCAAGGAGCATGACAATGCGATGCAGATCAATAATTCAGCTGGTGGTGTGCGGACTGTTGCTGCTTCCTCCGAGCGGCTGCCAGAAAAATGAGCCGATCCGGCTCGGTTTTCTGGGCGGTCTTTCCGGCCGGGTGGCCGACCTGGGGGTGGCCGGCCGGAACGGAGTCCAGCTGGCGGTGGAACAGTGCAATGCGGCTGGCGGCATCGCTGGCCGGCAGGTGGCGCTGGCTGTCCGGGACGATGAGCAGAATCCGGAGACCGCCAAGCGGGTGGCGGGCGAGCTGATCGGCCAGCGGATCGAGCTGATAGTCGGACCGATGACCAGCAGTATGGCTATGGCGGTCATGCCGCAGATCAACGCCTCGCAGACCATTCTGTTGAGCCCGACCGTGACCACGGTCGAATTGAACGGTCAGGATGACAACTTCCTGCGCGTCATTTCGGACACAAGCAATTATGCCTCGAAGAGCGCCCGCTACCTGTACCAGAAACTCGGCAGCCGCAGCGTGGCAGCCATTTTCGACAACAGCAACCGTTCCTACAGCGAGGGGTGGCTGAATGATTTCCGCAGCGCATTTGAGGCCCAGGGGGGAAAGATCGTTCTGACCAAAACCTTCCAATCCGGGCGGGATACGGTTTTCCAGCCCGTGGCGCGGGAACTGCTCGCCTCACAGGCTGACACGGTGCTGATTATCAGCGGCGCCGTGGATTCGGCCCTGATCTGCCAGCAGATCCGCAAGCTTTCGCCCCGCATGCGAATCGGCATGTCGGAGTGGGCTTCCACCGAACGCTTCATCGAGCTGGCCGGCACGGCGGCTGAAGGCGTTGTCGTGGCCCAGTTTATGGATCGCAATGACACTTCGCCGCGCTACCGGAATTTTCTGACGGCCTACCGGGCCCGCTTCAGCCAGGATCCGGGTTTTGCCGGGATGGCCGGCTATGATGCGGCGCTGGTGGCACTGGAGGCTTTTGCCATCCGCAAAGAAGGTGAAAAGCTGAAGCAGGCCATTCTGGGCAAAGGAAGCTTTCAAGGCGTCCAGCAGACACTTGTTTTTGATACATCCGGTGACGCAGACCGGAATACCTTTATGGCCGTGATCCTTAATGGCCAGTACGTTACGGTGAACTAGATCATGGCGACTTTTCCGCTCCGCCGCATATTGACCCTGCAGCCGATCGTGGCGCTGCTGCTCCCTTTCGGGGTGGCGGCCCTGATCGGATATTTCTGGATTGCCCCGCAGATAAGAAAGGATGCCGAATCCCGCCAGCTGCAGATTGCGCGGGCTGTCGCCAGCCAGGTTGAAAGCTATCTGGATACCAGCATGGCGATTGTCGGGGCCGCGGCTGCCATCCACCACGATCTGGGCATGACCGGGCACAATCGTCAGCACCTGCTGGACGGTCTGGTGAGCTCTTCCCGCTCGCTGGGCAGTCTGTACGCCGTCAATCCGGATGGCAGGATCTCCAGCATTGCCCTGGCCAGGGAAGCGCCGAAGCAGAATCAGGAACTGGAGGGGTTGGATCTTTCCCGCAATGCACTGTTCCGCACGGTGGCGCAGAGCGGTAAGCCGGGCTGGTCGGAAGCGTTCCTGTCGGTTATCAACGGCGGTCTCTCGGCCGCCTATGCCGTGCCGGGCGACGGGGTGATCGTGGTCGGCGAGGTGGATCTGGGGAGCCTGTCCAGGTTCCTCAAACAGGTCAGCGGCGGTAACGATCTGTTGATCATGATCGTGGACGACAAAGGACAGGTGATCGCCGACCATGACGGCCGCCGTACGGCCCAGCAGCTTAACATCGGCAATATTTCCCTCGTGCGCCGGGGGCTCGACAGCGATCTTCCCACCACCGGCCGTTTCGATCTTTCCGGGGCCCGCATGACCGGCAGCATGATCCAGATTCCCGCCGTTGATTGGCATGTGCTGGTGGCGCAAAAAGATGGTGCGCTGTACCGGACGGTGCTCAACATCGCCTGGATTGTTCTGGCCTGTATTTTGACCGCTCTGCTCTGCGCGGTCGCAGCCTCGATCTATCTGGCCCGCAAGTTGGCGGCGCGCTTTGATGCCCTGGCGCTACATGCCCGCACCATCGCCCGGGGTGACCGCTCGGGTGCCTGGCCGTTGAGCTCGATCGACGAGTTCAACCAGCTGTCCGGCTCTCTCAAGACGATGGCCGATACGCTTTATCGTCAGGAGCTGGATTTGCGGGAAAGCGAGAACCGCACCGCCAGCCTGTACAATATTTCCCAATATCCGTTCAGTGATGAGGCCGGTTTTCTGGATCATGCCCTGAACGAGGTCGTCCGGCTGACCGCCAGCGCCATCGGCTATATTTATTTCTACAACGAGCACACCCGGCAGTTCATCCTGCACAGCTGGTCGAACGGGATTGTTCGGTCCAGGAGCAGAAAACGGTCTACGACCTGGACAGCACCGGGATCTGGGGCGAAGTGGTTCGTCAGCGCAAGCCGATCCTGCTGAATGATTTTGTGGCTCACAATCCGCTCAAGAAAGGTCTGCCGGAAGGTCATGTGCCGCTCAAACGCTTCCTGACCGTGCCGGTGATGGCCGATGACGCCATTGTGGCGGTGGCCGGGGTGGCCAATAAATCCGGCGATTATCTGGAATCGGACGTGATGCAGCTGACACTTTTCATGGATGCGGTCTGGAAGGTCGTCAACCGCAAGCGGGGCGAAGAGGAGCGCCGGAAACTGGAGCAGCAGCTGCTGCACGCCCAGAAGCTTGAGAGTCTGGGGGTGCTGGCGGGGGGCATCGCCCACGATTTCAACAACATCCTGACCGCCATCATCGGCAACGCCGACCTGGCCCTGATGCGGGTGAAGCCGGAATCCCCGGCGGTGGATAATCTGCAGCGGATCGGCAAAGCCGCTTCCCGGGCCGCCGATCTGGCCAGGCAGATGCTGGCCTACTCCGGCAAGGGCAAATTCATGGTCGGGCAGCTGGATCTGAACAGCCTGCTGGAGGAGATGCTGCACATTCTGCAGGTCTCGATCTCCAAAAAGGCCGAGCTGCGTCTGAATCTGACCCGTCCGCTGCCGGCCGTGGAAGCCGATGTCGCCCAGATGCACCAGATCATCATGAACCTGGTCATCAACGCCTCGGAAGCGCTGGGAGACGAAAACGGAGTGATCGCCGTAACAACCGGCCAGCTGGCCTGCGATCAGGATTATCTGAAAAACGATTGGCTGACGGACACCCCGCAGGGGGGGCAGTATGTGTACCTGGAAATCAGCGACGATGGCTGCGGTATGGACAAGGACACCCTGGCCCGGCTGTTCGATCCTTTTTTCACCACCAAATTCACCGGCCGCGGCCTGGGTATGGCGGCGGTGCAGGGGATCGTGCGCGGCCATCGGGGCGCCATCAAGGTGGACAGCCAGCCGGGGCGGGGCACGACTTTCCGGGTTCTGCTGCCGGCTTCTAACGGCCAGCCCGAAATCCGCCCCGAACGCAGCGAAAAGGAAGGCTGGCGCGGGGACGGAACGGTACTGCTGGTGGACGACGAAGAGAGTGTGCGCAGCACCGCCTGTCAGATGCTGCAGGAGCTGGGTTTCGCAACCATCACCGCCAGCGATGGGCGAGAAGCGCTGGAGGTTTTTCGTTCCAACCCCGGTGTGGATTTCGTTATTCTGGATCTGACCATGCCGCAGATGGACGGCGGGCAATGTTTTCTCGAGTTGCGGCGTATAAAACCGGATCTGCAGGTGATCATCTCCAGCGGCTACAATGAGCAGGAGGTGACGCAAAAGTTTGCCGGCGCCGGTTTGGCCGGCTTTATCCAGAAACCCTACACGCTGTCGGCCCTGAAAGAGGTTATCAGCAGCCTGAAATCGGCTTGAGCCGAAGCATCTGCCTGTTTTATGAGCACCGTTTGGCGCCTCCGCCGGTGGGGCTGGTTGTAAAGATCAACATTTTCGGCCAGATAAGCGATCCAGGCAGTTTGGCACGCCCCGTGCTAAACTAACATCCAAAGAACAATCTTTTTAATTTTGGCAACGGCGCCATCCAGGTTCATCCCGCATGAACCGGAGCGCCGTTTTTTTATTGCCGGTCGAACAGACCACATGCTGAAAAAGGATGCGATCATGGCCAAACCGGACTGGTACGATACCGACAATTGTGAAACCCACGACAAGGGCGCTCCCAAGTTCTGCAAAAAATCCGAACCGGGCGAAGGGACCGAACGCTCCTGCGCCTACGACGGCGCCCGGGTAGTGCTGATGCCGATCACCGACGCCATCCACCTGGTGCACGGCCCGATAGCCTGTGCCGGCAATTCCTGGGACAACCGCGGCGCCCGTTCCTCCGGTTCGCAGCTGTACCGGCGCGGCTTTACGACCGAGATGCTGGAAAACGACGTCATTTTCGGGGGGGAGAAAAAACTTTACCAGGCGATTGTGGACCTGGCCGGACGCTATCCCGAAGCCCGGGCGATCTTCGTCTATGCCACCTGCGTGACCGCCATGACCGGCGATGACGTGGAGGCGGTCTGCACGGCCGCATCGGAAAAGGTCACCATTCCGGTCATCCCGGTCAACACGCCCGGCTTTATCGGCGACAAGAATATCGGCAACCGCCTGGCGGGCGAGATCCTCTACAAATATGTGGTCGGGACAGCCGAGCCGCCCGAACTGGGCGACTATCCCATCAACCTGATCGGCGAGTACAACATCGCCGGCGACCTGTGGGGCATGCTGCCGCTCTTTGAAAAGCTGGGAATCCAGATTCTGTCCTGCTTCAGCGGCGATGCCCGCTTTGAGGAGCTGCGCTACGCCCACCGGGCCAAGTTGAATATCATCATCTGCTCCAAATCCCTGACCAACCTGGCCAAGAAGATGCAGAAAGCCTACGGCATGCCTTATCTGGAGGAGTCTTTCTACGGTATGACCGACACCGCCAAGGCCTTGCGCGACATCGCCCGCGAGCTGGACAATGTTGTCAACGGTCTGGAAAAAAGAGTCATGCAGGAGCGGGTCGAAAAGCTGCTGGCGGAGGAAGAGGAAAAATGCCGTCAACGGATCGCGCCCTACCGGGCCCGCTTGGAGGGGAAAACAGCGGTGCTTTTCACCGGCGGAGTCAAGACCTGGTCGATGGTCAATTCGCTGCGCGAACTGGGAGTAGAGATCCTGGCGGCCGGCACCCAGAATTCGACCCTGGAGGATTTCTACCGCATGAAGGGCTTGATGCACAAGGATGCCGGGATTATCGAGGACACCTCCACCGCCGGGCTGCTGGCGGTGATGCGTGAAAAGATGCCGGATCTGATCGTGGCCGGCGGCAAGACCAAGTTCCTGGCGCTCAAGACCAAGACCCCCTTTCTGGACATCAACCATGGCCGTTCCCACCCCTATGCCGGCTACGAGGGGATGGTGACCTTTGCCCAACAACTGGACATGACCGTCAACAATCCGATCTGGCCGGCCCTGAACGCCCCGGCGCCCTGGGAGAACGGTGTAGGGGCAATTCATGAATTGCCCCTACGGCATGCCGAAAACTTCCTGGCGGAAGACCTTTCATCCTCGCGGGTGGTTGTGCCGAAAAAAGTAGCCACGGTCAATCCCCAGAAGAATTCCCCGGCCCTGGGGGCCACCATGGCCTATCTGGGGATCGACAATATGCTCGGGCTGCTGCATGGCGCCCAGGGCTGCTCGACCTTTATCCGCCTGCAGCTCTCACGGCATTACAAGGAATCCATCGCTCTGAACGCCACCGCCATGAGCGAGGACAGCGCTATTTTCGGCGGCTGGGAAAACCTGAAAAAAGGGATCGGACGGGTGATCGAGAAGTTTAAGCCCCAGGTGGTGGGGGTCATGACCTCCGGCTTGACCGAAACCATGGGCGACGACGTGCAGAGTGCCATCGTACATTTCCGTCAGGAAAATCCTGATGTTGCCCATATCCCGATCATCCATGCCTCAACGCCCGATTATTGCGGTTCGCTGCAGGAAGGCTACGCCGCGGCGGTGGAGGCGATTGTCAACAGCCTGCCGCAAGCGGGCGAACCCGTCACGGATCAGGTCAATCTGCTGCCCGGCGCCCATCTGACTCCGGCCGATGTGGAAGAGCTGAAAGAGCTGATACAGTCCTTCGGCCTGACCGTGCTGACGATCCCGGACATCTCCAACGCCATGGATGGCCACATCGATGAGGTCGTATCGCCGCTGTCAACCGGCGGTATCACGATTGACGATATCAGAAAGGCCGGCCGCAGCGTTGCGACGCTGTATGTCGGTGATTCCCTGGCCAAGGCCGCCTTGATCCTGAAAGAAAAGTTCGCTATTCCGGCCTACGGCTTCACCTCGCTGACCGGCCTGGCCGAAACCGATCGTTTCATGGGTGCCTTGAGTTTCATCTCCGGGCGCCCGATTGCGGAGAAGCAGCGCCGCTGGCGCAGCCGTCTGATGGATGCCATGGTCGACAGCCATTACCAGTTCGGCAACAAGAAGGTGGCCCTGGCGCTGGAAGCGGATAATCTCAAGACCCTGACGCTCTTTCTGCACGGCATGGGCTGCCGGATCCAGGCGGCGCTTTCCGCCACCCGCACCCGTGGGTTGGATCGCTTGCCCTGCGAAAACGTCTTTGTTGGGGATCTGGAGGATCTGGAAACTGCCGCCCAGGGGGCCGATCTGATCGTGGCCAACTCCAACGGCCGCCAGGCGGCGGCCAAGTTGAAGATCGGCGCCCACCTGCGGGCCGGGCTGCCGGTCTTTGATCGGCTGGGGTCGCACCAGAAGATGTGGGTCGGCTACCGGGGAACGCTGAACCTGGTTTTTGAAACCGCCAACCTGTTCCAGGCCAACGCCCGCGAGGCGCAGAAGCTGGCCCACAACTAAAAAAGGAGCGTGAAAATGAAAATAGCATTTACCACCTCAAACGGAGAAACCATCGACCAGCATTTCGGTCAGTGCCACAGTTTCCACATCTGGGAAGTCGGGGCGGATCAGGCCGCTTTCCTGGAGGCGGTCAGCGTGGGCGAGCATGGCGGCGACGAGGAAGATCGGATCGCCGCCCGGGCGCAGCTGCTTTCCGACTGTGCCATCGTGTATACCATGCAGATCGGCGGCCCGGCGGCGGCCAAGCTGGTGGCCCAGAAGATCCACCCGATGAAGACCAACGCTGAAGTCAGCCTGCAGGAGACCGTGGAACGGCTGCAGCAGGTGCTGCGGGGAAATCCGCCCCCCTGGCTGAAAAAGGCGCTCAACAAGAACATACGCTCGTCATTCCTGGACGAGTGAACACCACACCAGATTCAAAAGGAGAAAGTCATGGCCTACATAACCGGATTAACACGAGATAAGCAGGAGTGGACGCCCCAGTTTGTAAACTCCATCGATGAGGCGGTCTGCATCGGCTGCGGACGCTGCTACAAGGTTTGTGCGCACGATGTATTGGCGTTTGAGGAGCTGGACGAAGATGATTCGGCCAAAATGTTCATGCGGGTGGGCAACGCCGGCAACTGTATCGGCTGTCAGGCATGCGGCAGAACCTGTCCCAAGAAGTGCTTCAGTTTTGAAGCGGTTCTGATGTAGCGGACGGGAGTCACGGCAGTCGGTGCAGATCGCGGCTGCCGGTCAAGGAGGCATATCATGCTGATCGCGGTTGCATCCAAGGATGGCAAGGAGATTAACCAGCATTTCGGGCATGCCGAGCGTTTTCTGATCTACGACGTGGAACAGGGCTGCGCCAGGCTGGTGGACGAGAAAACGGTCGAGCGCTACTGCAGTTTTGACCCGCAGCACCCGCTGCGCGGGCATGTGCTGAAGGGCATCGCTGAAGCGCTGGCTGGCTGTCGGGCGGTTGTTACGGCCCAGATGGGTGAGCATCCCAAGGGAGAGTTGGAGAATCTGGGAATCGAACCGTTTGTGGCTTCCGGACCGATCAAGGCCACTCTGGTTGAGCTGGCAAAAATCCTGTAGGGGCGAATCCTTGTGATCGCCCGCCTTGTAAGGTCACGAGGATCGTCCCTGCAGGGATTCACAACGAGGTGATCAGCGCTCATGCACAATGGCTCCTTCAACAACTGCAACCTGCCCCCTTGGGTGATCGCATCGCATCATTTCAACGAGAACCCGCAGCCGCTGGAGATCCAGGGGGTCAAGTCCGGCAACCGTTTCCTGTTCCAGCGGCTGGCCGGTTTGGCCAGCCAGGAAGAGCGGGCGGTGGTTTTCAATGATTACATGTCGGTCAAGTTCCAGCTGCACCACTGGCAGGAGCAGACCGACACCGCCCGGAAAAGCATCAAGAACAGTTATCTGCGCTTTCTGCGTGGCTGGATGATGGATTCCAATTCGGTCGAGGGGGCGGTGCTGAAGCGCTGGGTGGAGAGCCGGATCGGAATTATGCCCAGTTTCCACAAGGCGCGCATAAGCGGACTTCATAGCCAGGCTTATTTCGATTATGCGGTGGATGTCATGAAGGGGAGCGCCCGAACCAATGCGATCCAATCGCAACTGGATATTCTTTACCAGTACTGCCAGTTCGAGTTGTCTGAAAAGTTTCCGGACAAGAAGTCAATTCACCTTTACCGGGGCACCTATGACGCCAGCGAGCATGATCTGGTCGAATCCATCGGCAAGCGGGAACAGATCGTCAGACTGAATAATCTGGTCTCCTTTACCTCGGATGAGGTGCGGGCCTGGGAATTCGGATCCACGGTCTGGCGGGTGCAGGTGCCGCTCTGCAAGATCTTTTTTTACAACGATCTGCTGCCGGGCAGCATACTGAAGGGCGAGGGGGAATATTTGGTTATCGGAGGGGACTACCGTGTCCGCAGTGTCATGTGCACCGTATAAAAAAAGCCCGGCCGGAGCCGGGCTTTGACAGCATTTTAATCAGGGTGCAGCGGTTTAGATCAGGCCGTGGGCAACCATGGCGTTGGCGACCTTGATGAAGCCGCAGATGTTGGCACCCAGGACGTAGTTGCCCGGTGCGCCGTATTCTTCAGCGGTTTCAAAGCAGTTGTTGTGGATGTTGACCATGATCTCTTCCAGCTTCTTCTCGGTGAACTCGAAGGTCCATGAATCACGGCCGGCGTTCTGCTGCATTTCCAGGGCCGAGGTGGCCACGCCGCCGGCATTGGCGGCTTTGCCCGGGCCGTAAGCGATCTTGGCATCCAGGAAGACCTTGACGCCTTCGGGAGTGGTCGGCATGTTGGCGCCTTCGCCGACGGCGATACAGCCGTTTTTGACCAGAGTGGCGGCGTCCTTGCCGTTGATCTCGTTCTGGGTGGCGGAAGGCATGGCCACCTGGCAGGGGATATCCCAGATATTGCCGTTGGCGATGTACTTGGCGTCCTTATGCTTGGCGGTGTAGTCGGAGATGCGGCGACGCTCGACCTCTTTCAGCTGCTTGATCAGATCCAGGTCGAGACCCTTCTCGTGGTAGATCACGCCGTTGGAGTCGGAGCAGGCCACGCACTTGCCGCCCAGCTGGTGGATTTTTTCGATGGTGTAGATGGCCACGTTGCCGGAACCGGAAACCAGGCAGGTCTTGCCCTCGAAGGTGTCTTTACGGGCTTTCAGCATTTCGTTGACAAAGAAGGTGGCACCGTAGCCGGTGGCTTCGGTGCGGACCAGTGAGCCGCCCCAGGTCAGACCTTTGCCGGTCAGGACACCCGGCTCGTAGCGGTTGGTGATGCGCTTGTACTGGCCGAACATGTAGCCGATCTCACGGCCGCCCACGCCGATGTCGCCGGCCGGAACGTCGGTGTGCTCGCCCAGATGACGGTACAGTTCGGTCATGAAGCTTTGGCAGAAACGCATGACTTCGTCATCGGATTTGCCTTTGGGATCGAAGTCGGAGCCCCCCTTGCCGCCGCCGATCGGCAGGCCGGTCAGGGAGTTTTTGAAGATCTGCTCGAAACCGAGGAACTTGACAATACCCAGGTAGACGGAAGGATGGAAGCGCAGGCCGCCCTTGTAGGGTCCCAGCGAGCTGTTGAACTCGACCCGGAAACCGCGGTTGATCTGAACGATGCCCTTGTCGTCCTGCCAGGGCACCCGGAAGATGATCTGACGCTCCGGTTCACAGATGCGCTCGATGATCTTGCGCTCAAGGTATTCGGGATGTTTTGTCACAACTGGTCCGAGGCATTCCAGAACTTCCAGAACCGCCTGGTGGAACTCGGTCTCGCCCGGGTTGCGCTTCAGAACTTCCTGATACATTCCTTCAATTTTTTCGTCTACCTTTGCCATGGTGCCCCCTGCTATGAGTAAGATATGTGCAATGTGTGCAGATGAATTGTGCACGTTACAGCACTAAAGCTCATTATGTAAGCAGGTATCATGCCAGCAGTGTGCCGCTGCCTTGTTTTTGTGCGGTATTGGCTTTAAATTAGGCAGTTAGGGGCTTGGGCGATGGTGTGTTTGTGAACGGAAGGCTCTTTTTTCTTTCACGTGTAGAGTTGTTTTTAAACTCATATGAGTGGAAATGTGTTGAGTGGCTGGCTCGTTGCTGCGGACTCCGGTTCAGCGGACGGATTGCCGCACGACAGGCCGCTGGAACGGCACGACAGCTGACTTTTTTGCCCTGCCGGCAGTATAAATCAGTTGACCGGAAACGTAAAATCGGTACAATGCCGCCTGTATCTGCCTATTTTAACAGCGCTCTGCCTTGAAAACAGGCATGGCGCGACCGGGAATTTTTGGTGAAACTAAAATGTTCCCGTGGGCACAGGCAGGCTAACCGGCTGGATCCAGAGACAAGGCTTGCGGGTAGGCAGACACGTTTTTAACTTTGCTTAAAAACAGCCCACTTCCGGCAAAAGCTTCAGAGGCCTCGTCACTGCGCAGGACGTGAGGCACCGAAGCCTGGCTGGAACATCAGCCGGGCGTTTTTTTGTTTCAATCCGCCGGTTCATCCGGGATGACCGTTTATCAGCCAGAGAACAGCTGAAATAAGTTCATTTAACTATTAGCCGAGGTACCCATGCTCATTGTTGCCTGTATCAAGCAGGTTCCCGACACAACCCAGGTTCAGATCGACCCGGTCACCAACACACTGATCCGTGACGGCATCCCTTTCATAGTCAATCCTTACGATACCCATGCCCTGGAAGAGGCGCTGCGTCTCAAGGACCGCTTCGGCTGCCGTGTGGCAGCGATTTCCATGGGGCCGCCCAACGCCGAGGCTACCCTTAAAAAAGCTCTGGCTCTGGGCGTGGATCATGCCATCCTGCTTTCCGACCGCGTCTTTGGCGGCGCCGATACCCTGGCCACAAGCAATGTCCTCGCAGCCGCCATTCGCAAGCTGCACGAGGAGGTTGATCAGGTCGGCCTGGTATTGTGCGGCAAGCAGACCATTGACGGCGATACCGCCCAGGTCGGGCCCGGCATTGCCAGCCGGCTGGAGTATCAGCAGCTGACTCTGGTGGACAGGATTGTTGACCTGAACCTTTCCGAAAATAAAATCCGGGTCAGTCGCAAGCTGGAAGGCAGGCACGAGATCGTCGATGCTCCGCTGCCGGCCATGCTGACCGTTGTGCGCGAGCTTAACCGTCCGCGCTACCCCAGGGTGCCGATGCGATTGGCAGCCGCGACGGCAACGGTCGAGGTCTGGAACAATCAGATCCTCAAGCTGGATGAACAGAAAATCGGCTTGAAAGGTTCGCCAACCTGGGTTTCCAAGATCTTTTCGCCCGATCGGGCGCAGGGAGAGATCCTGGGTGATGGCTACGCCGATCCGGAGGGAACGGCCGAACTGCTGATCGAAAAACTGCTGGCCAAAGATATGCTGCCGATCTAACGACAACAAAAGGGTTTTACATGACTGATACCAAACCAAAACCGAAGAAACCGCGCGGCGTCGCCCGCCTGCTGGAAGGCAAATGCATCGCCTGCGGCGCCCGCTGCCAGAGCGTCTGCCCGGTCAATTGTGTTGAGATGACCGACAGCGGCGAGCCGATCATCGAGGCCGTCAAGTGCATCGGCTGCCAGAAATGCATCAAAATCTGCCCGGCCAGCGCCCTGGAGATGTACTTCACCCCCGAGGAGCAGAAGATTCTGGCGGAACTGGCCGCTTCGGCCGCTCCGGTCGAAGAAGAGATCGATCCGGAGGCGGCGGCCCTGGCGAAAAAACTGGCCGCCTATCGCGGGGTGTGGGTGTTCATCGAGCAGACTGAAGGGGAACCGGCCAAGGTTTCCTGGGAATTGCTGGGGGTCGGGGCCGGACTGGCCAAGACCCTGGGGGTCGAACTCTGTGCGCTGGTGATCGGGCACAAGGTCGAGCATCTCTGCGCCGAGGCTTTTGCCTATGGCGCCAGCAAGGCCTATCTGCTGGACGCGCCGGTTTACTGGCATTACCGCACCGAAGCGTATGTGGAGGGGTGCTGCCATTTGATCGAAACCCATAAACCGGAGGTGATTCTGATGGGCGCCACCGGCATGGGGCGCGATCTGGCCGGCGCGATCGCCACCCGGGTGGCCACCGGCCTGACCGCAGACTGCACCGGACTGGCCATCGATGACAAGCGCAACCTGATGCAGACCCGCCCGGCCTTTGGCGGTAACATCATGGCCACCATCATGTGCGACAAGTTCCGTCCCCAGATGGCGACCGTACGGCCGAACGTCATGCCGATGCCGGAGCGCCAGGAAGGCGCTCAGGGTACGATCGTCCGCGACGGGTTTACCGTTCCGGAGGAGAGCATCCTGACCAAGGTCGTGGAAATTATCCGTGATGCGCACAGCAAGAGCGCTGTGGATATCACCGGAGCCGAATTCATCATTTCCGGCGGCCGCGGTTTGATGGGGTCGGAAAACTTTGCCATGCTGCAGGAGCTGGCCGACGAACTGGGCGGCGTGGTGGGTGCTTCCCGCAGCGCGGTGGACGCCGGCTGGATGCCGGGTGACCGCCAGGTCGGCCAGACCGGCAAGACCGTCCGCCCCAAAATCTACATCGCCTGCGGCATCTCCGGTGCGATACAGCACCTGGTCGGCATGCAGGATTCGGATATGGTCATCGCCATCAACCGCGACAGCAGCGCGCCGATCTTCGAGGTTGCCACCTACGGCATCGTCGGCGACCTGTTCCAGGTCGTGCCGGCCATCACCAAGAAGATCCGCGAACTGAAACAGCAGCGAAAATAACCTAAACAAACATCTGCCACAGAGGACACAGAGGACACAGAGAAAAATATTCAAAAAGAATGATTAGGTGAAACTCCCTGGTTCTGAATATCTTTTTGAGTAGTCCGATGTTTACTAATTTGAATTTACTCTGTGAACTCTGTGTTCTCTGTGGCTAATTGAGGTTTTAAATATGACACCAAATCCGACCATATTCACCGTACTTCTCGTCGCCTCCCTGGCCGTCTTTGCCTGGGGCTGCTGGAAAAGGCTCAGCCTGATATCACTCGGCCAGTCCGAGGACCGCTTTGACAACATCGGCAGCCGCATCGGCGAGATGCTGCTGTACGCCTTCGGCCAGAAGCGCGTTCTGGCCAAGCCGTTCGGCATTAACCACTTCGTCATTTTCTGGTCGTTCATCATCCTGCTGATCGCCAATACCGAGTTTCTGCTGCATGGGGTTTTCCCTGCCATCAGCCTTGCAAAACTGCCGGACGGCATCTACTTTCCGCTGCTGCTGGCCCTGGACATCGTCTCGCTGCTGGCCCTGCTGGCGGTGGTGATCGCGGCCGTGCGCCGGGTTGTTTCCCCTCCCTACCCGGAGGCCAGGACGCCGGAAGCTTTTTTCATCCTTTCCCTGATCGGCATCCTGATGCTGGCCTACTTCGGCATCAACGGCGCCAAGATCGCTGCCATGCAGGAGGGAACCCTGGCGGTGGCCCGAACCTGGATGCCGGTTTCGGCTCAGTTCGCAACGCTGGTTCCGGCCGCGTCCGGAGAGGTGGTCCATGGCTTTTCCTGGTGGGCCCACGCTTTTGCGCTGCTGGCCTTCATGTGCTACCTGCCGCACAGCA
Source organism: Deltaproteobacteria bacterium (assembly GCA_021850095.1). GTDB lineage: Bacteria > Desulfobacterota > Desulfuromonadia > Geobacterales > Pseudopelobacteraceae > JACRCG01. The sequence continues at coordinate 25,158 of JAJZRX010000017.1, read as the reverse complement.
AGCACATGCACATCCTGACCGCCATACCGAACTGTTTTTTCCGCCGCCTGGAAAAACCGAATACGGTTCCCCGTGAAGACTTCTCCCCCGGAAATACCTTCGGTGTGGCCCAGGTTGACCGCTACAGCTGGAAGGATCTGCTGGATTCCTTTTCCTGCACCGAATGCGGGCGCTGCCAGAAGGTCTGCCCGGCCAGCATCACCGGCAAGCCGCTCAATCCCCGCGCTGTTGTCCATGATATCAAGGTCAATCTGCTGGAAAACGGCCCTTCGCTGAAAAACGGGGAGCAGCCGCAGGTTCCGCTGATCGGCGAACAGGGCGAGGGGAGCATTTCCGAAGAGTCGATCTGGGGCTGCACGACCTGCGGGGCCTGCATGGAGGCCTGCCCGGTCTTTATCGAGCAGATGCCCAAGATCATCCAGCTGCGCCGTCATCTGGTGGAAACCGAAGCCAACTTCCCGGAAGAGCTGCTGAATCTGTTCGAGAACATGGAGGGGCGCAGCAATCCCTGGGGCATCGCTCCCAGCGAGCGTACCAAGTGGTGCAGCCAGATGGAGGTCAAGCCCTTCGACAAGCATGCCACCGAGTACCTCTTTTACGTCGGCTGCGCCGGTTCCTTTGATTCCCGCAACAAGCACGTCAGCGTGGCCATGGCCCAGCTTCTGGACAAGGCCGGCATCTCCTGGGGGATCCTGGGCAAGGATGAGAAGTGCTGCGGTGACAGTGTCCGCCGACTGGGCAACGAATACGTGTTTGACAAAATGGCCCGGGAAAACGTGGCGCTTTTCAGGGAGCGGGGCGTCAAGAAGGTCATTACCCAATGCCCGCACTGCTTCTCGACCCTCAAGAACGATTACCGCCAGTATGGTATCGAACTGGAGGTGATCCACCACAGCGAACTGCTGCGCAATCTTGTTCAGGACGGCCGGCTCAAACTGGACAAGACCACGAGCGAGATGGGCGCGACGGTTTTTCACGATTCCTGCTACCTGGGAAGGCATAACGATGTGTATGACGCCCCGCGCCAGGTTGTCGAGGCTGCCACCGGGAAAGCACCGGCTGAAATGGAGCGCAATCGCAACAACGCCTTCTGCTGCGGCGCCGGCGGCGGCCGGATGTGGATGGAAGAACACACCGGCGAGCGGATCAATTTGACCCGGGTCACGGAGGCGCTGCAGGAAAAGCCGGACACGGTCTGCGTGGCCTGCCCGTACTGTCTGACAATGTTCGAGGATGGCCTGAAGGACGTCAAGGCTGACAACGTCAAGGTGCGGGACGTGGCCGAAATCATGGCCGAGGCGCTGCTAAGGCCTTGATCGAATCACAGCGGGGTCCCGGTATGTGCCGGGGCCCTTTTTCCGTTCAGGGTGATCAATCCAAGGAGAATGCCATGAAAATCGTAGCTTTGCTGGGAAGTCCCCGGCATGGAAAAAACAGCGCCAGCCTTGCCAACCGCTTTACCGAAACCGCCGCCGGGCTGGGCGCCGGAATCCGAACCTTCGAGCTGAACCGGCTTAACTATCGCGGCTGCCAGGGGTGTTATGCCTGCAAGAAGACCATCGATTACTGCGTGCTGAACGACGACCTGACCGAGGTGCTTCATGAAGTCCAAACAGCCGATCTGGTCGTACTGGCGTCACCGGTGTACTACGGGGATATCACCGCCCAGCTGAAAGGTTTTATCGACCGCTGCTATTCATACATGAAACCGGACTATCTGACCAACCCGCAGCCAAGCCGGCTCAGCCCCAAGAAACTTGTTTTCGTGCTGACCCAGGGACACCCGGACGAAACCCTCTTCGCCGATATCTTCCCGCGCTATGAAGGTTTCCTGAAATGGATGGGTTTCAGCGAAACACGTCTGGTCCGCGTCTGCGGCATCGGGCCGGGCAGCATCGATCAGGTTCCTGCACAGGCCCTGCAGCAGGCGGAAGAAGTGGCCCGGGCGCTGCTGGCATAGGCGAGGTTGTCTGGGGGACAAGCTGAAGCGGAGGCAGCCATGAGAGAGTCGCTGTGTGCAGAGATTGAAGGTTTTGTGCGGAACAGTCCGGACAACCGTTTTCCCGGCAGCGGCGAGCCCTATTTTGACGCCCCGCTGATCGGGATTGCGGCGGGATCTGATCCGCTTTTCAGAGAGTATAAACGGATTATCGGCGATTTTCACCGGACACCGCACGAGATTCTGTCAGAGGCACAGTCAGTGATCTGCTGGGTTCTTCCGGTTACCCGGGATACCCGCACCAGCAACCGGCAGGAGTCTTGCTGGCCCTCACGGGCGTGGTCACTGACCCGCAATAACGGTGAAAATTTTAATTCGGCCCTGCGCCGCCATGTTGTTGGCTGGCTTGAAGCACACGGCCAGAATGCCGTGGCGCCGCAACTGGCGTCGGATTGGCGACAGCTGGATGATGCGGTGGTCGGAATCGCTTCCAGTTGGTCGGAGCGGCACGCCGCCTATGCCGCCGGACTGGGTACCTTCAGCCTCAACGACGGCCTGATAACCGAACGGGGGATCGCGCACCGCCTGGGGAGTGTCGTCACCACGCTGCAGCTGGCACCGACGCCGCGCCGAACTCCCGATTACCGTCATAATTGCCTTTACCACCGTGAAGGCAGCTGCGGCGCCTGCATCGGCCGTTGTCCGGTTGGAGCCCTGTCCCGGCAGGGGCACGACAAGGCCGTTTGTCGCGCGTATGTCTATGGCGCCGTTCCCGAGGCGGTTGGTGAGCATTATGGGGTGGCCCAGGCCGGCTGCGGCCTGTGCCAGACGCGGGTGCCGTGCGAGTCGCGTGTACCGGCCGGGAAAGGTGTTGCAATTTATCCGGAGCGATAGCAAAAACAATACCTCATATGAGGTAACAAATGTTGTGTATGCGGTAGGATGCGGCCGGCTTCGGGTGCTCCTGCTGTTATTAAACCAATAAAAACAGAATGTTAATGACTGTAAGGCTTTTTGGCATATAGCCTGCACTTACATGATCAAACACATTCCCTTGGAGGTAGTACAAATGAAAAAAATCATGTCCTCAATCGTAGCCACCCTCGTAGCCGTTTCTTTCGCCGCAGTTGCTTTCGCTTCTCCTGCAACCAAGGCTGCTCCTGCTGCTGCAGCTGCTCCTGCCGCTGTTGCCGCTCCTGCTGCTGATGCCGCTGCACCGGAAGCAAAGCCTGCCAAGAAAGTAAAGAAAGCCAAGAAAGTAAAGAAAGCTGTTAAGAAAGACGCAGCTGCTCCTGCCGCTGACGCAGCTGCTCCTGCCGCAAAGTAATTCGTTTTTCACGAATGAAGTAAAAAGCCGCATCGAAAGATGCGGCTTTTTTTGTTTGCCCAGTTGATATATAAAAGAGAGCTTGGTGTCGAACATACACGAATTGGAGTAATGAATTTATGGCGGATCAGATGGTCAGGGCGTTATGTCTTTCGGGTGGTATTCGGGTTCTGGCGTGCAGTGCTGCTGAATTGGCCCGTGAAGTCTGTTCACTGCAAAAAACCTCCGCTACGGCCAGTATTGCCATGGGGCGCGGGTTGGCCGGCGGGGCGCTGATGGGTGCCCTGCTGAAGTCCGGGCAGCGGATTGCCCTCAAGTTTGAGGGGAACGGCCCGCTGCGTAAACTGCTGGTCGAAGCCGACAGCGACGGGTCTGTCTGCGGTTGTGCCGGGAATCCGTCGGCCGAAATTGAACCCTTGGACGGTAAATGGAATGTGGCCGGGTTGATCGGCAAAGCCGGTTTCCTGACGGTCTCGAAGGATCTTGGCGGCGGGGGGACGCCCTACCAGGGGCTGGTGCAACTGGTCAGCAGTGAGATCGGTGAAGATCTGGCCTATTACCTGACCGAATCGGAACAGATCCCCTCCGCGGTGGGACTGGGAGCCGCTCTGGATGAAAATGGTCACATTTCCGTGTGCGGCGGCTTTTTGATTCAGGCGCTGCCGAAAGCTGACGAAGCTGAACTGGAAAAAATCATGGGTCGTTTATCCACATTGCCCCCGCTTTCATCCGTTTTGAAAGAACCCGGTCCGGAAGGCCTTCTGCGGGAGATTTTCGGCGACATCCCCTACACGATTCTTGAACGTCACGCTCTTTCCTTCCAGTGCGGCTGCTCGCGGGAGAAGGTCGAACGTGCCTTGCTGACGATGGGCGCGGAAGAGCTGGCGGACATGCAGGCACAGGATAACGGTGCGGTCGTTACCTGCGAATTTTGCCGTAAAACCTATGATTTTGATCACGAAAGTCTGGAACTGCTGATTACACGGGCAGCAGGCAACAGCGGCAGCTGAACGTGCCGACCATTCTGCTGACAATTGCCTACGACGGTGGCAACTACTGCGGCTGGCAGGTTCAGCCCAACGGCCTGGCTGTCCAGCAGGTCGTGGAGGACGCGCTGGAGCGTTTGCTGGGTGAGCGTGTCCGGCTCTGCTCTTCAGGCCGGACCGATGCCGGCGTGCATGCCCGGGCCATGCCGGCGGCCTTTTTCACGACGCGAGACCTGCCGCTGCGGGCTTTTGTGGAGGGTGTCAATCGTTATCTTCCCGACGATATTGCCGTACAAAGTGCCCGCCAGGTTGCGGATGGTTTCAAGCCGATCAGCGCTGCGCTGGCCAAGCAGTACCGTTACACGGTTTTGAACTCCCCGATCCGTTCACCGCTGGACCGGCTGTATAGCTGGCAGGTGCGGGAAGCCCTTGATCTGCCGGCGATGACCGCTGCGGCGCGCTATTTTGTCGGCCGGCATGACTTTGCCGCATTCCGGGCCTCCAACTGCGTGGCAAAAACGACGGAGCGCCGGATTGATTCGGTTGAAATCAGCCGGGACGGCAGCAGTATCAGCATTGATGTGGTCGGAGAAGGTTTTCTGAAATACATGGTGCGGGTCATGGCCGGAACGCTGGTGGATATCGGCCGGGGGCGTTTCGCCCCGGAGCATGTGAAGCAACTGCTACGGGAAGGTGACCGGCACAAGGGGGGAGTTACGGCGCCGGCCTGCGGTCTCTGCCTGATAAAAGTTTTCTATCCTGAAAACATCGTCGAACGGGAAGGGCTCATTTTTCCGCCAGAAGGCGCTTGATCAGTTTTTCCATTGAACGGCCCATCTCATCCGAAAATCCACGGTATACCTCGGCAATTACACCTTTTTTATCGATCACAAACATGACCGGCACGGAGCGGATGCCAAAATCTGCGCTCGTGGTATCACCGGCCAGCGCCAGCGGGTAGGTGATGCGATACTGGCTGGCAAAGGCCCGCACCGGACGTTCGCCATCTTCATCGGCGCTTAATCCGAGAATCTGAAGGCCTTGCTTGCCGTATTTGCGGTTCATTTCAACCAGATGGGGGATTGATTGCCGGCAGGGTTGGCACCAGGTGGCAAAGAAATCCACCAGCAGTACATGGCCGCGGTAATTGTCGCGGCTGACCTGTTGGCCCGAGGTGCTGACAACGTTAAAATCGGGGGCAGGCTGGCCCGGCCTGGGCGCCGCATCCAGCCTGCCCGGCAAGGACAGGCAGGCAGTGGTCAGGCCGGCCAGCACAAAAGAAAATACAGATCGTGATGCGTACATCGCTCCTAGAGTGCTTTGGCGATCAGAGCGTCGAGCTGTGATTTGGGAACCGCGCCCACAACCTGGTCGACCTGTACGCCGCCCTTGAAAACGATGATGGTCGGAATGCCGCGTACGCCGTATTTTGCCGGTGTGCCCTGGTTCTCATCCACGTTGACCTTGCCGACTTTGACTTTGCCGGCATACTCGTCGGCTATGGTGTCCACCAGCGGGGCGATCGCCTTGCAGGGGGCGCACCAGGTGGCCCAGAAATCAACCAGTACCGGTATGTCGGACTGGAGTACTTCCTTATCGAAATTTGCGTCGGTAAACGCCATTACTTTTTCACTGGCCATTGCTGTTGTCTCCTTTAGAATAAGTATCTCTGTGTGCGCGAATGATATACCAGAAGGCGAAAAAATCAAGTCCAAACTCCGGACGTTGCATTGCGTTGAAATGGTCTGCGCAAGGGAGTATGCTGTGCAAAATGTCGGAGGAGGGTTGAATTTCCAAGCAAGGTCTGCTTCCCCGCTTTTGATCTTAACGCATAAAGGGCGAAGCAGAAAAATCATTGCTTCGCCCTTTATGTTCAAAAATGTGTTAAAGGATAACCGGATTCAATTTTAATGTTAGTGGCGTTTTGGCACGCGTGAACGGAGTAGGCATGAAAATAGCTATCAGTCTTGGAAGTTCCCTGTTGGGCAGCGCCCTGCGGGAACAGTTACTGAAGGAGCCAGGAATATCCGCGGTGGCCATGCTGAATCCGGCCGGCGATATTGAGGACTTTGAAGCGGATTTTATCGTTACCGACGTTTATACCATCAACCTGAAGAAACCCGCCTTCCTGACCAGGGCCAAAACGGTCCTGCTTGACTACGGTCTCAGCGAAGATGCGATTGCAGCCCTGATAATCACCAACAAAATCGATGGAATAATGACTACCGACACGGATATGCGTCTGCTTTTAAAGGCATTCCACGCCATAAGCAAGGGGCAGATCTGGATTGACAACTGCAATATCAAGGCGTTGGTCAACTTTGCCGACAGCAATAAAGATTCAAACCTTGCGGGAAGTTTAAGTAACAAGGAACGGGAAGTAGTCATCTGTATCTCCCAGGGTCGGACAAACAAGGAAATAGCATCACAACTTTTCATCAGTGAACAAACCGTAAAATCCCACATCAACAGTATTTTCAAAAAGCTGAACGTGTCGCGCCGTACCCAGCTGGTCCCTCTGGGAATAAAATTAAGTGCAGATCTGGTTTCTTAATTCTTTCACACCCCACCTAAAATTTTTTAATTACCTGCATTGTGATATATCAAACTAAAGTACTAGCAATTTGGTTGCAGGCGCACACGTGCGCTTTCTGTCAGATGCAAATAAAAACCCCAATAAGACAGCAGGTTACTGCAGAACAACCACTTCCTTTGTTTCCCTTCCTGTAGAAAGTCTGTTCCGATTGCCAACCTTAGGTTGTACTCCCTATTCCAAAAGAAATAGCCTTTTGAGCGATTGTTGCCACACCTGTCATCTGCTACAAACGCTGTCATTAAACAAAAGTTGCGCTCCAGTCGGCTCCGCTTTCCGGACCGAGTTGGATATATTCACCGCGCAACACATCAAACCACGGGAGGAGAAAAATGAAAAATAGTACCATCTCAAAAACAGCTTTTTTGTGTGTGTCGCTGCTGGGATTATCGATTCAGTGTTTTGCACATGACGTTCCCGATTTAACCAGTAACCAGCAATTAATTCGGGAAGCGGAAGCAATGGTTATCCGCATAGACCGGGACAATGTCACTCTTCAGGATCTCGGGGACAAAGACAATACAATCGTCGCTCAATTCAGCAATGCCGAGAAGTTCAAGGCCGGAGACAAAGTCATCCTGGTTGGTGACACCCTGGTAAAAGTTTCAGCCAGCACCCAAACCGCGGTCGATTACAATCTGTAAACGACGGAAATGTCGTAACAACGTCATGTAGTAAACAGATGTTTTAAATTATTGTGTGAACACTAAATATATTAAATTATGGTTTAAAAATATTTGTCAGCGCACATTGTGTTTTTCTATTGCAGCAAAAATAAAATAGTGTTATTTGGTCTTCGGGGGTGACAAAAGTGTCACTTACCGAGTCGTCCAAATGGACTTATAGTTGTAATTGCCCAAAAAGAAAGAGGAGATATGTATGAAGCAATTGACTAAAACGTTTACCCTTGCTGCGGCGCTTCTGGCCATCTCGTCACCAGTATTTGCCGGCAACTTCGGCACGGCCGAGGAAGCGAAGGCAATGCTCGAAAAAGCGGTCGTGGCCATCAAGGCCAACAAGTCCGAGGCTCTGGCCCAATTTGTAAAGGGTGAGGGTGGATTCAAGGATCGGGATCTCTATCCGTTCTGTGGCGGTCCCGACGGCAACTTTACCGCCCACCCCACACTGGTCGGCAAAAGTTTGAAAGGACTCAAGGATAAGGCCGGCAAAGCGCTGGGAGAAGAAATCTACGCAACCGCCAAAGAAGGGGCGATCAGCGAGGTCTCGTACATGTGGCCGCGTCCGGGGAGCACCGAACCGGTGCAGAAAGTTTCCTATGCCACCAAGGTTGACGATCAGGTCTGCGCGGTCGGCTATTACAAGTAGTCCGAAGGGATAACCCAAAATTAAGTAAAGAAACGGCCCGCTGATGTGGGCCGTTTCTTTACTTGGCCGGTTGTGCTAGGATGTTTCCACATCTCCGATCCTGGATTCCCGATGCACAGGAGGGCCGCCATGCTCTTCATCAGCCGCTCAAAAGCACGACGTCACGGAATTCTTCTCGATAATCCCTTGGATGGTGATCAGCGCTGTTTCAGCTGCGGCGGCGACTGCTGCCGCTCCTTTGCCGACGTGGAGCTGACCTGGGATGAGTACGAACGCCTGCGGAAACTGGGCGCCAGCCGTTTGCAGCTTTCGCTTACCGGGCCCCACCGCCTGCTGATCGATTACGGCTGCGAATTTCTGAAGAGCGGCCGCTGCTCGATCTACGAGGCCCGCCCCGAAATCTGCCGCCGTTTTACTTGTACTGACTGAAATTTATTCTGTTATGAAAACATCCCCGCTGAAGCAAGGCACCTGATGCACCAACCAGCCGTTCCCGATCGCTGTTCCCTTCTGCCTGACGGCCTGCTGGATGCTGCCGGCGTCAGGGCGTTTCAGCAGCTGATCCGCTCCCACTACCAGGCCGCAGCCCGCCCCATGCCGTGGCGAGATACCCGCGACCCCTACCGGATTCTGTTGTCCGAGATCATGCTGCAGCAGACCCAGGTGGAACGGGTTCTGTCCAAATATGCCGAGTTTCTGGGTGAGTTTCCCACCCTGGCCGCCTTGGCGGCCGCCCCCCTGGCGGATGTGCTGCGGGTCTGGCAGGGATTGGGGTACAACCGGCGCGCAATTGCGCTGAAAAACTGCGCTGTTGAAATCATGATCCGCTGTGACGGCCGCTTTCCGGCAACGGCCGCCGAGCTGGAATCCCTGCCCGGCATTGGGCACTACACGGCCCGGGCCGTGGCACTCTTTGCCTTTGGCGTTGTCGAACCGTTCATCGAGACCAATATCCGCACCGTATTCATCCACACCTTCTTCCCCGGACGAGACCAGGTGTCCGACCGCGAAATCATGCCGCTGGTGGAGCAGACCATTGATCATGACAATCCGCGCGAGTGGTACTATGCGCTGATGGATTACGGTGTCATGCTCAAGCGCGGCCGCCACAATCCGGGCCGCCGCAGTGCCCATCATACCCGGCAGTCCCCCTTCAAAGGTTCCAACCGCCAGCTGCGCAGTCGGATCTTGCGGGCGATCATGGCCCAGGCGGGGATGTCGGCCGAAGCCCTGGCCGGGCAACTGGATTCGGATCTGCTGGCGGTGGAACGCAATCTGGAAGCAATGAGTCAGGAAGGATTTCTGCAAAAAACAAGTTTGGGGTATGGTATTGCAGGAGAGGCACAAAACAACCGGACGGAAGTAACAACACCTCTAATAGCATCACATAACAGGAGAAAATACCGATGATTACCGAAAAACTGCTGGAGGTACTTAAACAGGATGGCGTGGTTGCCATCGCCACGTTGGGCCAGGACGGGCCGCACATGGTCAACACCTGGAACAGCTACATCCGGATTTCCGCCGATGGCCGCCTGCTGATCCCCGCCGGTTACATGCATCGCACCGAGGCCAACATTTCCTTCAACCCTGAGGTGCTGATCACCCTGGGAAGCAGCAAAGTGCATGGCTTGCACGGACCGGGCGCCGGTTTTCTGATCAAAGGCAAAGCCGCCTTTATAACGTCCGGCCCGGATTTCGATCTGCTGAAGTCGAAATTCGAGTGGCTGCGCGCCACCGTGGCGGTAACACCCGATTCCATTACCCAGACGTGGTAGTTTGAGAAGTGCTTTACAGGGATTGGGGCAGATCGAGCCACAATTCGCTTCTGGTCGTGTACATCTTCAACCTGTTGACCACACTGTCAACCGGTGCCGCAAAAATCGCTTCGTAGATAAATTCGTCGGCCGAAGGGTCCATGGCAAAGGCCAGACGCTCTTTCTTCAGGCTGAACTGGGCATTGATCCCGTTGGTGTTGCCCCGCGCATCAACCCGAATCCATCTGTCGAGGGTTGCGAGGTAGATCGCATTAAAGCCATGCAAAACCGGCTCGTTATCAATTGGGGGATCCCGGCGTAAAACCTGGTAGCAGAAACCGGCCGGGATAGTGACCGCCCTGAGCAGGGCAGCCAAAAGGTGGCTTTTTGCAAAGCAGATCCCGGTGCCGTGCTGAAGCACTTCGCTCGCCGTGCAGGTCACGATATCAAGCCCGGTATCATTGGAGTGGGAAATGGAATCTCTGACCCATTCGTACAGACAGCGAGCTTTGTCAACTTCATCCGGTAATGCCCCGGCAAGTTCCAGCGCCTTCTGCCGGACCGCCGGGGTCTGCCAGTCAACAATTGCGTCGGAAGCCAGATAATCGTTTAAATCGTCAGATTCAGGGTACATGCTGTCCTTGATTGATGGTTGTTGAGGGATCAACGGTAGCGGGTGCAGCGGTGAAGCGTAGCGAAGACCGTCTGCCGCCGCCTTGTTGGGCGTTTAAAATATTTTACGAATAGAATTGTTACTTGAATCTACTACAAAAAGATTGGTTCCGTCAGTTGTAATGCCAATAGGATAATTGAATTTTGTACCGGTTCCGTTACCGTCGACAAAACCTAAATTCCCTTGTGAGCCGACAAGTGTTGTCATTACACCTGTGGAAAGAACCAGTTTTTGGATCGTATGGGTATTGGTACTCGTCACATAGAGGTTTGCTCCATCTGTTGTAATCCCTCTCATTCCTATAATTCGTCCATTACTATCTGCATATTGGGCGGGTGTGCCTGCAAGAGTTGTTACCTCCCTGCTAGAAATTACGATCTTACGAATAGTATTATTTATATCTGCAACATAAAGATTTTTTCCGTCAGTAGTTATACCCTCTGGACCTTGAAACCTTGCCGCTGTTCCGATAGCATCAGTTGTTTGCCACCAAATTCCAGCGGTACCTGCAAATGTGGTAACTTCGCCAGTTGAAATAATAACCTTGCGAATAGTGGCATTACTGCTATCAGCAACATATAAGTTTGTACCATCAGTGGTAATACCACCAATATAAGTGCTGAATTGTGCGGCAGTTCCAATTCCGTCGGTAGATCCGCCAGTACTTCCAGCCAATGTTGTTACAGTTCCTGTGGCGATTTCGATTTTTCTGATCAACCCGGTATCAGTGACATAAAGATTTTTGCCATCGGTGGTAATGCCACGGGTATCATTAAAGGAAGCGGCCGATCCGACACCATCAGTAAGACCCCAAACACCTGCTGTCCCAGCGAGAGTGGTGACGGCACCAGTGGAAATAACAATCTTTCTAATGGTTTTGTTAATCGCATCGGCTACATATAGGTTTGTTCCGTCAGTTGTTATATCGTAAGGTGATGCAAATTTCGCAGTGAGTCCTACTCCATCATCAAAGCCTAATTCCGCTATGGGTGAACCTGTGAACGTGGTTACTGATCCAGTCAGAGCAAGTTCTTTTCCCTGAATAGCTCCTCCCATTTGAGTTTGTGTTGTCATATCCGAATTGGCAACATTGCTGTTGCCACAACCCGCAGTAATAATACAAGCAAGTAAAGCCAAAGTACTGAAAATCTCTTTAAAACAATTCATGATCCCTCCAAATTAGTATTCAATGTCCAGCTCCTTATTGAGCCCCCCAAATAGAACATTTATCCTGACAACAAGCGCTCACCCTGGTTTTCAGCAATACATTCAATCACGACCGACTTATAAACCAAGATGCAAACCACAACGGCCGCCCGCTGGTACAGATGCCGGGTGAGCAGCCGTTATAGCTTGTCAAATGTTATGCAGAACTGTTTCACTTCGGCAACCCCTATACCCCACGACGAAATGCTAGTTTTGCGAAACACGGTTGCCCGTACTGTGACTTTTCGGTGAGAATTTGCAAACGTCCGTAGCATGGCCCATTGCAAACTGCAATAATTCTAATGTTATTGGTCTGTCGCGAAGAGGTAGGCTGCTTTCGGACGCCGGGTTTTAAAAACAAGTAACTGTACAGCATTACCAGGGAGGGTGGGCATCCTGCCCGCCTTGCAAGCGGGATTTATCGCTTGCATCGTTTTTGCACAATAACCATCTATTCGAGCAAAAACTTGCTCGAAACGCAGGCAAGATGCCTGCGCTCCTGAGTTGAGCTGAACAGTTACAAAAACAAAACACCCCGCCACCGCATGGAATGCGGAAGCGGGGTAATGGTGAAACCCGGTGTTGCTTTTTTAGCGAGCTATCGGAGGTTTACCTCTTGATCTCGCCCTTGATCCCGATCGTGACTTCCTTGTAGGGAATCTGCTTGCCGCTGGCGGCCAGCGCATGGCGGGCTGCCACCGCGATGCCGCCGCAGCAGGGCACTTCCATCTTCAAGACCGTGATGCTTTTAACGTCCGATTTGCTGAACAGCTCGGTCAGTTTCTCGGTCAGTTTCCAAGGGCATAAGGGTCACCAAGGGCATAAGGGTCAAGTCTCCAAGATTCAAATTTAAAATTTGGAGGCTTGACCCATTTTCATCTCTTCTGCTATTAAAAATGGAGAATGGAGAGATGTCTCCTACATCCTGTTTATAATCTATCTGATTTTTCGAATACTATCGTTGTCTCCGTCGGTTACGAAGAGACTCACACCGTCAGTAGTAATCCCTTCTGGATTGCTGAATCTTGCCACGTTGCTTGTACCATCAATGAAACCAGAGTTTCCAGCACTTCCTGCAACAGTGGTCACTTCACTAGTCGCGATGACGATTTTTCTGATGGTGTCTCCAAAGTCAGCAACATAGAGGTGCTTGCCGTCTGTGGTAATGCCTCGTGGAGTAGAGAACGTCGCTGCTGTTCCCGTTCCGTCGGCAGAACCCGCTAAGCCCCTGATTCCAGCAAAGGTTGTCACCACGCCGGTCGCAATGACCACTTTGCGTATCAAGTGATTGCCGTCGTCAGTGACATAAAGGTTCGTCCCATCCGTTGTGATGCCTGATGGCCCCCAAAAACTTGCCGCTGTACCTGTGCCGTCAGACCATCCCAAAAGTCCTGCGGTTCCGGCAAGTGTGGACACATCGCCGGTTGCAACAACAACTTTCCGAATAACTGCGTTTTGTAAATCGGCAACATAGAGGTTGGTGCCGTCGGTAGTAATACCTGAAGGCCGGTTAAATCTTGCTGCTGTCCCTGTCCCGTCAATCGAACCTGTGATTCCAGGGCTGCCGGCCAGTGTTGTTACTGCCCCCGTTGATATCTCCACTTTTCGTATGGTGCTGTTGCCTTGATCCGCAACATAGAGGTTCTTGCCATCATTTGTTATTCCGTGAGGCCAATTAAAGCGTGCCGATACCCCGGTGCCGTCGGTGGCTCCAGCACTTCCACTTCCTGCCAGCGTCGTCACCATACCGGTCGATATGTCAATCCTGCGGATTGTATCATTCCTAGCATCAGCTATGAAAAGACTGACGCCATCTGTCGTTATTCCCAATGGAGAGCTAAATCTCGCCGCAGCACCTGTGCCGTCTGCATTACCATTGACCGGGTTCCCGGCAAGGGTTGTCACAACACCTGAAGCAACAACAATCTTACGAATTTTTCCCTGACCGGAGTCTGTTACAAAAAGATTTCCGCCAGATAGTGTAATACCTGCTGGACCGTTAAATTTAGCCACTGTTCCCGTGCCATCAGTTGATCCAAAAAAACCTGCATCTCCTGCCAAAGTTGTTACAACCCCTGTATTGATTACAACTTTACGAATCGTTTGGTTACTGGTATCAGCCAAGAAAAGGTTGGTTCCATCTGTTATGAGTCCTTTGGGATAGAAAAATCTGGCGGCTGCGCCCGTGCCATCTGTTGTGCCACTGCTCCCTGCACTGCCAGCTAATGTCGTCACACTCCCGTTTGAGATTAACACTTTACGGATAGTGTGATTATTTGTGTCAGTCACAAAAAGGCTCGTTCCATCTGTAGTAATTCCTTGCGGATAGGAAAACCTCGCCACAACACCTGTGCCGTCTGACGAACCAGAATTCCCTACACTCCCGGCCAGAGTCGTCACAGCACCCGTGGCGATCACCACCTTGCGGACGGTACAATTGCCGGAGTCAGCCACATACAGGTTCGTTCCGTCAGTTGTTATACCTGTTGGAAGACTAAATCTAGCCGCAGTTCCAATACCGTCTACCGTGCCTTCGTTACCCGCACTTCCTGCCAAAGTTGTCACTATACCAGTGGTAATCTCAATCTTACGGATCGTATGGTTGCCGGAGTCAGTTATGTAAAGGTTTATGCCATCTGTTGTGATGCTTGAAGGACCAGAGAATCTGGCCGTTGTACCTGTACCATCAGCCGCTCCTCTGCTACTTTTATTACCTGCAAAAGTCGTAACAACGCCCGTTGCAATTGTTACTTTACGTATTGTTTCATTGCCAGAGTCAACAACGAAGAGATTGACACCGTCAGTTGTAACTCCTTGCGGATTGAAAAATGCAGCTTCATTGCCCATGCCGTCCAAGCTTGGTAATGGTCCGGAAAATGTGGAAACTATCTGCGAGAGGGAGAGTGGCTTGGCTTGAATTGCCCCACCCACAATGTTGAAACTGCTGTTGGACGTTGAGGTGGAGTTTGAACTACCACCGCATGCTGAAAGGAGCAGAGTCAAAGCCAGCCACAAAATTAATAATCGTAAATATTTCATCATGCTACTTCCTCCTGGTTTATTAATTCAACAGCCGTTAAAGCTTGTCAAATGGCATCCAGAACTTCACTTCGATAACCCATCTACCCTGCGACGGGATGGTAGCTTTGCGACACACGGTTGCCCGTGCTGTGCCTTTTCGGTGAGAATCTGCAAATGTCCGTAGCGTGACCCATTGCAAACTGCAATAATTCTAATGTTGTTGGGTTGTCACGAAGAGTTCGGCTGCTTTCGGAGGCTGGTATTAAAAACAAAACACCCCGCCACCGCACGGAATGCGGAAGCGGGGTGATGGTGAAACCCGGAGTTGCTTTTATAGCGAGCTATCGGAGGTTCAGCCCTTGATCTCGCCCTTGATACCGATTGTCACTTCCTTGTAAGGGATCTGCTTGCCGCTGGCGGCCAGCGCCTGGCGGGCGGCCAGCGCGATGCCGCCGCAGCAGGGCACTTCCATCTTCAAGACCGTGATGCTCTTAACATCCGATTTGCTGAACAGTTCGGTCAGTTTCTGGGTGTAAAAATTGTTGTCGTCCAGCTTGGGGCAGCCCATCACAACCGCCTTGCCCTTCAGGAAATCCTCGTGGTAGCCGGCGTAGGCCACCGGCACGCAGTCGGCGGTGATCAGCAGGTCGGCATCCTGGAAATAGGGCGCTGTCGTCGAAACCAGGTGCAGCTGCACCGGCCACTGGGCCAGCTGGCTCTGGCGGCTGGCGCCCGGTTCAGTGGCGGCCGGCTCCTGGGGGCGGGCGAAGCTCATCGCCCGCGAACCGGGGCAGCCTCCGCCGCTGTGCTGATACTGCGCGGCTGCCGGCGGCTGTGGAGCGTGCTGGTGCTGCGGGGCCGGTTTACCCTGGGCGGCCAGGTGCCGCTCGACCGCGGCTTCGTCGAATTCATCGGCCTCGCGTTCTTCAACGGTGATGGCATCCCGGGGGCATTCGCCCAGACAGGCTCCCAAGCCGTCGCAGAGGTTGTCGGCCGACAGGACCGCCTTGCCGTTGATCATCTGGATAGCGCCCTCGGCGCAGGATGGTACGCACAATCCGCAGCCGTCACATTTTTCCTGGTCAATTTTCACGATTTTTCTCAGCATGGTGTTCTCCTTTTATTTATGAATATTTCTATTTTTTCCAGAAACGGCAGTTTCAATAACACAGAGCAATTGAGCAACAGAGAAATCGATATGTCACATTTGAAGGAGGTTTCAGCAAACAGACAGGAAAATCTCAAAAAGTCTTTTCAGCAAGATTTTCCTTTGTTTTTACTCTGTTGCTCAGTGTTTCAAATGCTTTTTCAGGCTTTGTCCATCGGGGTTAAAAGAAGTAGTGCCAGACATAATCCAGCCGCCCCCGCAGCATCAACCGGCGCCCGGAATAGCCCATGATCTCCCGCACCTTTTCCCGCTGATCCTTGCGATAGCAATGAATCCGGCAATGCTTGCAGCTGGGCTTCTCGGCCTCCAGCGGGCATTTGAGCCGCTTGCCCACCGCATATTCCATGAAGGCGGCGCACTCGCGGCAGAACGTGCGCTGACCCAATCCTTCCGGCAGTCGGAACGGTGAGCGCTCCAGCGCGCCATGCTTTCCGGTGCAGTAGACTTCGACAAATTTGCCGATCAGCCGGATATCTTTTTTCTGCTGCTTGGTCAGCGTTTCCATGGTTGCGATCATGCCTCACGTTTCCTTTAGCATACATGACACAGGTCAATTTTTTCAGCTTTTCCTTTGCGCCTGCAACCGGATTGGGATACATTTCGAAGGCCACTATTACACACCATGAGGTTTCCATGATCGCCAAAGCCGTTTCATTCGTCGCCAAATCCGGGACCGGCAAGACCACCCTGCTGGAAAAGGTGATTGCCGAGCTTAAACTGCGCGGTTACCGGGTGGGAGTTATCAAGCACGACGCCCACCAGTTCGAGATCGACCATCCCGGCAAGGACAGCCACCGCCTGACCGCCGCCGGGGCCGACACGATGCTGATCTCGTCGCCGGAAAAACTGGCGATGGTGAAGAAACATGCCCAATCACCCCCGATCGAAGAGCTGATCGCCACCTATTTCGGCGATATGGATCTGATTTTGACCGAAGGTTTCAAGAAGAGCGGCCTGCCCAAGATCGAAGTTCACCGCCGGGAACGGAGCGCCACGCTGCTTTGCCGAGGCGAGCAGCACGATCCCTCCCTGCTGGCGGTGGCCAGCGATGAGCCGCTGGAGCTGGATGTGCCAGTTCTGGATTTGAACGATCCGCTCCAGGTAGCCGACTTCGTCGAGAAGACCATCATTCGTGCAGCTGACTGATTCCCTGGGAAGAAACATAAACTATCTGCGCCTGTCGGTCACCGACCGCTGCAACATGCGCTGTTTTTACTGCATGCCCAAGGAAGGCATCTTCAAGAAGGGGCATGAGGCGGTGCTGTCCTATGAAGAACTGCAGCTGATTGCCGAAACAGCGGTCGGGCTGGGGATCGAGAAGATCCGTATCACCGGCGGAGAGCCGCTGGTGCGGGCCGGGATCGTCGCTTTCCTGGAACGGCTGGCCGGTATTACGGGGCTGCGCCATCTGGCCCTGACCAGCAACGGGCTGCTGCTGGCCGATATGGCCGCCGACCTGAAGCGGGCCGGGGTGCAGCGCCTGAACGTCAGCATGGATTCGTTGGATCCCGAAACTTTCAAGCAGATCACGCGGGGCGGCGACCTGGGGAGGGTGCTGGCCGGACTGGATGCCGCCGAAAAGGCCGGCTTTCCGCCACCCAAGATCAATGTCGTCATCATGCGCGGCGTCAACGATTCCGAAATATTCGATTTTGTCGAAATGACCCGCCGGCGCGGCAATTCGGTGCGCTTCATCGAGTACATGCCGGTCGTCCGGGAGCAGGGCTGGCAGCGCTACTGCATCTCCGGCGATGAAATCCTGCAGCGCATCGCCGGGCGCTACAACCTGGAACAGGTTGACAAGGGCAGATACGCCGGGCCGTCACGCGACTTCCGTATTCCGGGCGCGCAGGGCAGCCTTGGCATCATCACCGCCGTATCCGGACATTTCTGCAGCGAATGCAACCGCATCCGGGTCACCTCCACCGGCCAGGCCAAGGGCTGCCTTTTCTCCGATCAGAAGACCGATCTGATTCCCTTTCTGCGGCCGCCGGACCGGGAGGGACTGGAGCAGACCCTGCGAAATATCGTCACAACCAAGCCGGAGCGTCACGGCATTTCCAACGATGGGTACACGCACAAGAACTTTACGATGGCACAAGTGGGAGGATAATCCAGGATGGCACAGGTAGAAGCGGTCTGCATCAGCGAAAACAAAGGGGAGCGCAAGACACCGGTTCAATCGGTCGAGCTGCGCGAGAAACACGGCATCGTCGGCGACGCCCATGCCGGCGAATGGCACCGCCAGGTCAGCCTGCTGGCAACCGAAAGCATCGAAAAGATGCGGGCGCTGGGGCTGGATGTGACGGCCGGCGACTTCGCCGAAAACATCACCACCAGCGGCATCGATCTGGTGTCGCTGCCGGTCGGCACCCGCCTGCAGGTGGGCGAAACCCTGCTGGAGGTGACCCAGATCGGCAAGGAGTGCCACACCCGCTGCGCGATCTACTACCAGGCCGGCGACTGTGTCATGCCCAAGGAGGGGATCTTTGCCAAAGTCATCAGCGGAGGGGTGATCAGGCCTGGGGATGAGGTGGAGAAAATACCGGCAGTAACATCCTGATAAAACGAAAACTTGAGTGCCCTATCAACGCCCCCGGATGATCTATTGTCCGGGGGCGTTTTGTTTTGTCCCTCTTTTGCTGGAGATTATAGCGGGTTCATGCTATCTTTCCGGCGCTGAATTCAAGCCTTAAGACATTACCAGAGCAACTATTCCCGGAGATTTCATGTCAGATAATCAGTTTCTGCAAGACCTCGAAAAAAAACTCTGGACCGCCGCCGACAAGCTGCGCTCCACCCTGGATGCCGCTCAATACAAGCATGCGGTGCTCGGCCTGCTGTTTATCAAATACGTATCAGATGCCTTTGATATTCGCCGTCAGGAGTTGACGGCGCAGTTTAAGGACCCGGATCATGACTACTACCTGAACCCGGAAGATTACGACTCCGCCGAGGAGTACCAGGCTGAAATTGCCGCCGAGCTGGAGATCCGCGACTACTACACCGAGAAGAATGTTTTCTGGGTGCCGCAGTTGGCTCGTTGGGAGACGTTGCAAAACAACTCCAAGCTGCCGCTGGGAACCAAGATCGAGATAAAAAACGGCAAGACAGAAATCTATGAGATGCGCAGCGTAGGCCGGTTGATCGACGATGCCCTGGATGCCATCGAGAAGGACAACCCCAAGCTGAAAGGGGTGCTGAACAAGTCCTACGGCCGGTTGCAGATCGACCAGGCCAAGCTGGGGGAGTTGATCGACCTGATTGCCACCATCCCGTTTGTGCATGCCTCGTTGCAGGCCAAAGACATCCTCGGCCACGTCTACGAGTATTTCCTCGGCCAGTTCGCCCTGGCCGAAGGGAAGAAGGGGGGGCAGTTCTATACCCCCAAGTCCATCGTTACCCTGATCGTCGAGATGCTCCAGCCGTTCCAGGGTCGGGTGTACGACCCGGCCATGGGCTCCGGTGGCTTCTTCGTGCAAAGCGAGCAGTTCATCAAGGAACATGGCGGCAAGCTGGGCAATGTCTCCATCTACGGCCAGGAGTACAACCACACCACATGGCAGCTGGCGGCCATGAACATGGTTATCCGCGGGCTGGACTTCAACTTCGGCAAGGAACCGGCCAACACCTTCACCAACGACCAGCACCCCGACCTGCGCGCCGATTACATCATGGCCAATCCCCCTTTCAACATGAAGGAGTGGGACACCGGCGTTAAGGATGACGACCCGCGCTGGCAGTACGGCCGCCCGCCCACGGGCAACGCCAACTTCGCCTGGCTGCAGCACATGCTCTATCACCTGGCCCCCAACGGCTCCATGGGGCTCTTGCTGGCCAACGGCTCCATGAGTTCCAATACCAACACCGAGGGGGATATCCGCCGGGCGCTGGTGGAGAACGATCTGGTGGAGTGCATGGTTGCCCTGCCGGGACAGCTCTTCACCAACACTCAGATTCCGGCCTGTATTTGGTTTCTCACCCGCAACAAGAAAGCGCGGGGGGCACTGGCCGATCGATCCGGCAAGGTGCTGTTCATCGACGCCCGAAACCTCGGCTACATGAAGGACCGCGTGTTGCGCGACTTCAGGCCGGAGGATATTGCCACGGTTGCCAATACCTTCCATTCGTGGCAGCAGGGGAAAGGCTATGAGGATGAGGCCGGTTTCTGCTGTTCGGCAACACTGGAGGAGATCAGAAAACACGACTTCGTGCTGACACCGGGTCGCTATGTCGGCGCAGCAGACGAGGTGGAGGATGGGGAGCCCTTTGCCGAGAAGATGACGCGGTTAACGGCACAGTTGAAAGGGCAGTTTGAGAAGAGTGCGGAGCTGGAGGAACAGATCAAGCGGAATCTGGCGGGGCTTGGGTATGATATTTAAGCCCTTTGAAGATTTGTTTGAAATACCTCTCCGCAACGGGCTTACAAAGCCAAAAGTAGTTCGTGGGGAAGGTTACAAGATGGTCAACATGGGAGAGCTCTTCGCAGTCCCGCGGATGATAAATATTCCTATGGATCGAGTGCCCCTGCTTCCAAGAGAACTAGAAACTTCATTACTAGAACACGGAGATTTGTTGTTCGCACGTCAGTCACTTGTTAGAGATGGTGCTGGGCAGTGTTCTATTTTTCTTTTTGATGATGAAAAAGTTTGCTTCGAATCGCATCTCATACGATGCAGGCTTGATAAAGAGATAGCCAATCCTCTTTTTTACTACTACTTCTTCCGAAGCAGCATTGGCAAACAGACAATTGATGCAATTATCGAACAAGGGGCAGGGGCAGCAGGGATAAGAGGTTCAGATCTAGCTAAAATTTCAGTCCCTTACGTTGACAAGACTATTCAAGATACTATTGCGGAACAATTAAGCGCCATCGACGACAAAATCGAACTCAACCGCCAAATCAACCGAACCCTCGAACAGATCGCCCAGACCATCTTCAAAAGCTGGTTTGTCGATTTCGAGCCTGTCAAAGCCAAGATTGAAGGCAAAGCTGCCGGCCGCGACCCCGAGCGCGCCGCCATGTGCGCCATCAGCGGCAAATGTGAGTCCGAACTCGACCAGCTCCCCTCCGAACAACATCAACAACTCGCCGCCACCGCTGCCCTGTTTACCGATGAGCAGGTGGAGTCGGAGTTGGGGTTGATTCCGGAGGGCTGGGAGGTCAAGTCCATCACTGACGTTTCAACGTTTGCATCTGGGAAGGTCGACGTTTCTGCGCTTAGTTTGGAGAACTATATTTCAACGGAAAATATGTTGGAAAACAAAGGAGGCGTGAGCTCCGCAGCCTCCCTTCCCACGGTTGCAACTGTGCCGAGTTTTTCCAAAGGGCAAGTTCTGATCTCCAATATCAGGCCATACTTTAAAAAAATATGGCTTGCACGTTTTGCTGGCGGTCGATCAAATGATGTCTTAGCTTTTAATGCAAGAGAACGCGATTGTACCGAGTTTCTGTACAATTTGCTTTATCAAGATGATTTTTTTGAGTTCATGATGCGTACATCGAAAGGCGCGAAGATGCCGCGAGGTGACAAGGACGCAATTGCAGGCTGGAAGTTTCCCTGTGCAAATCATGAGCTAAGAAGTTTTTTCTCTGGAAAAGTGCGGCCTTACTACTCGTACATTGAAAGCTTGAATGCCGAGGTGCATCAACTTTCCCTGACCAGAGACTGCCTCCTCCCCAAGCTCCTCTCTGGCGAAATTAAAATCAATGAAGTGGTTAATGGTGACTGATGGAACCCTCATACTTCGATAAAATTCCTCTTTGGAATGAAGCTGATAAACGATTTGAGATTACTGCCGATGCCATTAGCGGTCGCATTCCGGTGGCAAGAATCGAACGATGGCAGGATTTTTCAACATTGCTTGAAAGTGATTTTTTCAACCAGAATGGCACTCAATTAGTGTTTCGTGGGCACCGGCGTTATGATTGGAGCTTGTTGCCAACACTGGGCCGACTTACTGAGAATGGCATCATCAGTGATGAGCTGGCCAATCAGCAGCTCGAATTATTCCGAAGGGCAGTCAGAGGCCGTCTCAAAGATTCCATATTGGTAGAGGATGAGCAAGAGGATGAGCTTTGGTCGGTTGGTCAGCATCATGGGTTAATGACGCCACTGCTTGATTGGACATATTCCCCCTATGTGGCGTTGTTTTTTGCCTTTGCAAAGGAAGATCAGAAAGGCGAGGAGGATAATCCGTATCGTTCGGTTTATGTGCTGAACAAATCCTTCGTAACATCTGACTGTACTGACATCCGTTTTTTCGAGCCGCGCCGAGACGACCACGGCCGCCTCGTAAATCAAGCTGGGCTGTTTACCTTCTCCCCCTCAGATGCAACCATAGAAAACAAGCTCATTGAAATTATCTCCGAGTTTGACGAATTCAAGGAAACCGACGAAGAAAACGAAGCTGAGTTTCTGGCTAAATACATCTGCAAAATTTACATCCGCAACGAAGATCGCCAAGGCTGCCTGCGTAGCTTGCGCCGGATGAACGTCCATCATGCCAGCCTGTTCCCCGACCTGATCGGCGCTTCCGATTACTGCAACATCCTTATGGAGGAAACGCAGCAGATACAGGCGATTGCGGAGGCAAATAAAGAGGTTGGCGTTGCGGAGCACGTTGTTGTTTCAGAGGAAGTTGTAGTGACAGTTATTCCAGCGGAGTCAACAGCAGAGGAGAGTGAGGCTGCAAGCCTGGTTGATCTACTTAAATCAGCGGAAGGCAGTGAGCAGGTTGAGCCTGGAAGAATTCAGTTGATTGCCGAGCAGCTCGCCAAAGAGCTTAAAAAGAATAAAGTCGTTGATTGGGAAACCCGCGATGCTGCTCAAGCAAAATTACGAAATGTTGCCAGGGCTATTCTACGTAAATACGGGTTCCCGTTTCTATCTCGTGAGGCTGCAGTTGAGAAACTCATTGAAGTTACTGCAAAAGATGATGTGGTGTCTGAATGACTACTCAGGTAAAGCCTTGGAAATCGATTGATGAACAGGTAGAAATCCTGCAATCACGAGGGTTGCAGATCGAAGACTCTGATCGGGCAAAACGGTATCTGAGACGTTTGGGTTATTACCGCCTGAGCGGTTACTGGTATCCGTTTCGTCAGTTTCGAAATGTTGCTGATGCTCAAACCACTGAGATGCGTAACGATGATTTCATGGCAGGCAGCCGGTTTGATGACTTGATCAAGCTGTATGTCTTTGACAAGAAGTTGCGGTTGCTGGCGCTGGACGCCCTTGAGCGCATCGAAATGGCGCTGCGGGTTGATATTGCCCATTTGCTTGGTGAACGGGATGCTCGTGCTCATGAGAATCCGGCTTGTTTTCATGGGAATTTCAGCAATAGGATTGACCCCAATAGTGGAAAAACTGGTCATCAAATATGGCTGGAGAAATATCAGCAGCAAGTTCGTCGCGCACGCCATACACCATTTGTCGTTCATAACCTCGATAAATATGGTTGCATCCCCATCTGGGTCGCTATAGAGGTTTGGGATTTCGGCATGCTGTCTACCCTCTATGCCGGCATGAAACACCAGGACAAGAATGTGCTGGCTGATAAATATGGAGCAACTGACGGCAACAAGATGGCGAGTTATCTCAGAAGTTTAAACTTTATCCGCAATGTTTCAGCACATCATACACGGCTATGGAATGTGAACGTTGTTGATCGTTCTTCACTGCCGCAGGGGGAGCACTGGCAGCAGCTCAACAATGCTCGTCCGTTCTTCTACTTTTGCCTGATGCAGATGTTCCTGCGGGTGATATGCCCGACGTCAACCTGGGGGCAACGGCTTAATACACTAATTAATGAGGATTTCCCCGCTGTTGAGAGTAGTGCAATAAAGATTGGGGATTTTGGCTTGATTGATGATTGGAGAACGTGGGAACTGTGGGCCTGAAAAAAGAAAACCGACGCGTACGAAGATAAAATCCACGAAGAGGCGCCGGGCGTATTAATTGTTACTATAGGCATTTACCGGTTTTTGTCAATTAGATTTTAAAGCAGAATGCATACACATAAGATAAACACATTAAGCACCATTCTGGGCAAAGTTTTTTCATTTAGGCGCTAACTAGCGCTGGCAATGCCACTTATATAAGATGCTTGTAAATACATATAGTTACTTATTTAGGTGTAAAACCAGTTTATGGGGAAAGCATGATAACTGAAGACCAACTCGAACAACTCTGCCTCGACTGGTTCCGTACCGGTGGCTATGAGTACGCCTATGGCCCGGATATCGCCCATGACGGAGATATGCCGGAACGGCGTGATTATCAGCAGGTTGTGCTGATTGACCGTTTGCTCTTTGCTGTGGAAAAAATTAATCCAAACATTCCACTTGATACACTTATAGAAGCTACTCTAGCAGTCACAAAGCTCGAATCTCCGGTGCTGATCCACAACAACCGCGCCTTTCACAAGCTGCTCCTCGAAGGGGTTGCGGTTGAATACCGCGATGGCGACGAAACTAAATCCGACCATGTGCAGCTGATTGACTTTCACAATGTCGAGCGCAATCAGTTCCTCGTTGTCAACCAGTTCACCATCCAGGGGAGCAAGCAACTGCGCCGCCCCGATATCGTCGTTTTCATCAATGGTCTGCCGCTGGCAGTGATCGAGTTGAAGAACCCCGCCGACATTAACGCCGACATCTGGAAGGCCTATGATCAGCTACAGACCTACAAGGACGAAATCCCCGACCTGTTCGTCTGCAACGAGGCACTGGTGGTTTCTGATGGCCTGACGACGCGTATAGGCTCGCTGACCGCCAACAAGGAGCGTTTCCTTCCCTGGCGTACAATCCGCAACGAGAACGATAAGCCACTACTGGAATACGAGCTGGAGAAGGTAGTCAAAGGGTTCTTCGACCGTGAGTTGCTTCTCGATTATCTGCGCTACTTCATCCTCTTTGAGCAGGACGACGGCAATGTCATCAAGAAGATCGCCGGTTATCACCAGTTCCATGCAGTGCGCGAGGCGGTGAGGGTAACGCTGATCGTATCTGCTCCTATTGAGTCGGAACGGGTGGCAGAGGCTCGGGCATCATATGGACGGGAGGTGCAGCCTGGTTCGCGCAAGGCCGGGGTGGTCTGGCACACGCAAGGATCGGGAAAGAGCATCACCATGTGCTGCTATGCCGGCAAACTGAGATCG
>JAJZRX010000016.1 GCA_021850095.1 Deltaproteobacteria bacterium | reverse complement strand
TTACAATTGGGCGATTAAAGTTCATATTGCGGCACAACTCCTAGCCCGCCCATTTATGGGCAGGGCCAGCCCCCCTGTGGGGGGCGAATTTAAAAGCCGCGTCCTGTGGGCGCGGATTCTTTACTTCAGCGTCTGTTGTGCGTGAGTTCAGGATCTATTATCATGTTCCGTTTCCGCAGCTCCTATCGGGCTTGTCGGGTGGCCTGCTGATGGGGCTGGCGGCTCGCATGGCGCCGTCATGCAACATCTGGCATCTGCTGGGGGGCTTGCCGATACTGTCCCTGCAAAGTGTGCTGTTCCTGATCGGCCTTGTGCCGGGCGCCTGGCTGGGAAGCAAACTGCTTTCCGGAGTTATCCTCAAACAATAGACCCATGACAAGATAAAAACTATGGAAACGATAAGCATCGATATGCGCGGCCAGATCTGCCCCTCAACCCTGATCTCGGCCCTGCGCGAGATTAATGTCCGCAAGGGTGAAATCAGATCAGGAGCTACAACCCTCGTTTTTATGACTGACAATCGCGATTCAACGGTAACAATCCCGGAAACAGCCGAGAAGATGGGTTATGCCGCTAAAGTCAGCAAGCACGCTGATTGTTATCGAATTGAAATAAGTGCTGCCAAAACGTGAACGGGGCTCCCTGACAGATGACATCAATCATGAACAGGTTGTTTGGCGAGTACGACAGCGAGCGACTGATGGAAGAGAACCGGTCGCTCCGTGAAATACAGTTCCGTCAGATCGAATACATCCGCAAAAAGACCAATCAGTTGCTGTTGCTTTTGGGCACCCTGCCCATTCGTCCTGAAGAGCTGGATGACGATTCCCTGATTGAAACCGACCCGATCGGGGTGGTGGCTGAAGCTTTTGTTCAGATTCTGGAACACGAAAAAAGCCTCAACGAACAGTTGCGGGCAGCCCATGAAGAGATCCAGGCCATCCTGGCTTCTGTTGGAATCGGCATCATGGTGCTGAACCGGGATATGGGGATTCAGATCCATAACCAGCGTATGCTGGAGATGTTCGGGCTGGATCCGGCTGATTTATCCGGCAAAACCTGCTGCCAGGCGCTGTGCGGTTGTGACAGCTTTCCGCCCGACTGTACCTTTGAGCGCATCATGGAAACACGCCGGCCGGTGCATCTGACCGACTGGGTCCGGAACGGGAAGCACTTCGAAGTATCAGGCGTACCGGTCAAAAATCGCTTTGGCGACGTAACCCAGGTCGTGCTGGCGTACACCGACATTACCCGTCGGATCGAGACTGAACAGAGCCTGCGGGATCGGGAACAGATGTATCTGGATGTTTTTGAAAACGCGGCCGATATCGTGCAGTGCGTTGCGCCGGACGGCAGTTTTCTCTTCGTCAACCGGGCCTGGCGTGAAGCCCTGGGTTACTCGGCCGACGAAATTGGCGGCTTGAAAATCTGGAACATTATCGCGCCAGAAAACCGCGCTCAATGTCTCGAACATTTTAACGCCCTGCTGAAGGGGGCGCAGCTGCCTGCCATGGAAATTGTTTTCTTCAGCAAGGAGTGCAAGGAGCTGATGGTCAAAGGCCACGTCACCTGCAGCTTTGCCAACGGCAAGCCGATGGCGTCCTTCGGAATGTTCCGCACCATGCACGCCGAAAATAGTCTCCCTTCGGGAAAGTAGAATTACTATGCCGCTTGTACCCAGAATTGAACGACAAGAAGCCCTGCAACTGTTGACCGGCGCTGAACTGCTGACACTGGGCGCTTCTGCTGACACAATCCGCAGAAACCTGCATCCGGACGGCAGGATGACCTTTGTCGTCGACCGCAATGTGAACTACACCAACATCTGCGAGTCGAAATGCTCATTCTGCGCATTTTATCGAGAAAAGCAGGCCGCTGATGCCTACGTCCTGACACCCGGACAGATCTTTGAGAAGATCGCCGAGCTGGTTGAGCAGGGGGGTACCCAGCTGCTGATGCAGGGCGGGCTGCATCCCGATCTGAAAATTGATTTTTTCGAGCAGCTGTTCAGAGACATCAAGAACCGTTTTCCGTCCATCCAGAATCATTCGCTTTCACCGGCCGAGGTGATCTGCATTGCGGAAAACTCCGGGCTGGATCTGGATCAGACCCTGACCCGGCTGAAGGCGGCCGGTCTGGACTCCATTCCGGGCGGCGGCGCCGAGATACTGGTTGATGAAATCCGCAGCAGCATCTCCCCAAAAAAGATCGGCTGGCGGCAGTGGGGCGAGGTGATGCTGAAGGCGGCCGCGCTGGGCATGCCGACCACAGCCACCATGATGTTCGGCAGCGGCGAGCGGCTGGAAGACATCGTGGAGCACCTCTTCAGGGTTCGTGAACTGCAGGATCGGGGCGCTTCCTTTACGGCCTTCATTCCCTGGACCTACCAGCCCGGCAATACCGAATTGGGCGGCACAACCGCCAGCGGGGTCGATTACCTCAAGGTTCTGGCTCTGTCGCGGATCGTACTGGACAACATACCCAATATCCAGGCCAGCTGGGTGACCCAGGGGGCCAAGATGGCTCAGGTGGCGCTCTTTTTCGGAGCCAATGACTTGGGGGGAACCATGCTGGAGGAAAATGTTGTCGCGGCGGCCGGCTGCAGTTTCCGTATGTCGCAGGACGAGATGATTACGCTGATACATGGCGCCGGCTTCAGTGCCGCCCAACGCACCACAACCTATTCCATTGTGCGGGAGTTTGCAGTTTGAAGACCTTACACCGGCAGGCTGGAACCTGCGAAATAATTACCGATGTTGCCCGATTGGCCGAAGTGGCGGCGATCCTTGGCCGGCAGAGCGAAATTGCTCTTGATCTCGAGATGGACTCCCTGCACCACTATCAGGAAAAAGTCTGTCTGCTCCAGGTTTCAACCCGTTTGGAGAACTGGCTGATCGATCCGCTGGCCTGCCGGGATTTGAGCCCCTTGGCCGGGCCGCTCGGCGATCCGTCGGTTCTGGTGGTCATGCATGGCGCTGATTACGATATCCGCTCCCTGCACCGCGATTTCGGCATCGAGGTGATCAACCTCTTCGATACGATGATTGCCGCCCGCTTTCTCGGCATCACCGAATTTGGCCTGGCGGCCTTGCTGAAAGCCCGCTTCGGCATCGAGCTGGACAAGAAATATCAGAAAGCCGACTGGAGCAAGCGCCCCTTGAGTCCGGAGATGAGCGCCTATGCCATGGCGGACACCTCCGATCTGTTGCCTCTGTATGACCAGTTCCTCCGGGAACTGCAACAGAAAGGCCGCCTGGCGTGGCTCCAGGAAGAGTGCCGTCTGGTCTGTCAGGCGCGGGTGGCCGAAAAAGAGGGGCCGCTGTTTCTGTACTGCAAAGGAGCCGGCAAGCTCAAAGGGCGCAGCCTGGCGATTCTGGAAGAGCTGCTGCAATTGCGCGACAAGCAGTCGCAGCTGCTCGATCGTCCCCCCTTCAAGGTGCTTTCCGCCGAAACCCTGCAGGAGATCGCCGAAATCAGGCCCCGAAACATCGCCGAGCTGGCAACGGTCAAAGGCATGACCCCCGGTCAGCTGAACCGCTACGGAGCGGCTCTGCTGGCGGCAGTCGTCAAAGGTCTGGATATTCCGGAAGGCCGGCTGCCCAGCTATCCGCGCATCCCGAAAAATGATCTGGTGGATGGCGCCAAGGAGCGCCTGCGCTCGCTGAAAGCCTGGCGTGATCGGAAAAGCAAGGTCCTGGGGCTCGAACCGGGGGTGCTGGCCCCCAACTGGATGCTGGAATCCGTGGCGGATGTTGCCGACGCAACCCTGGTTACGCTGGATGATGTTGCCGGAATGCGGGAGTGGCAGAAACAGCTCTTCGGAAAAGAGCTGATCGAAGCCGTAGCCGCCGGCAATTGACGATGCTGCCTTGGAGATCGTGTCTGATTCTATATTTTCCTTCTCTTGTAGCAGCTTGCCCGAACCTGAACGCGATCAACAGATTCACCGGGTGAGTTCTCTCTGGTGAACGGCCGGAAAAACTGGACCAATGAACTTCCCTGTTTCAAAAAACCGTGCCGGATTTACGCTGATTGAGATCGTTGTTGTGATGGTTATCATCAGCATGCTGGCGTTGCTGGTTCTGCCGCGTCTCCCTTCGTCTGACGCCGAAAATCTGAAGATATCAGCCCGGACTCTGGCGGCGACGCTGCGCTACCTGCAGGAACGGGCCGCCACCAGCGGAAGCCGCTATTACCTAAATCTGGAACCGGGCACCGACCAACTCCGGCTGTTTGAAATTGCCGCTGACGGGAGCGGTCGGGAACCCTCCGACCCGCTTTTGCAGAAGCCGCCGCTGAAAGAGGGCATCCAGATTGCCGACGTGGTTGTGCCCCGCCTGGGGAAGGTTCTGGAGGGCCAGCTGCGGCTGGATGTGGGGGTGGCGGGCCTGCGGGATTTCGTCACCTTTCATCTGCGTTCACCTGAAGGAACGTTCTGGACCGTCATGGCCTTTCCCGCCGGCGGGAAAGTCAAGTTTTACGAAGGATATCAGGAGGAGCCCCAATGGTGACCGGCGCAGCCAGAGGCTTCACGCTGCTTGAAGTCGTGATTGCGCTGGCCATCATGGCCGGGGTTATCCTGACCCTGCTGGGAGCGGTCAACTATCATCTCGGGGTGGTTGCGGACGAGCGGGACAGCACGTCCCTGACGCTGCTGGCGCGGGCCCGCATGACCGAGATCGAGCAATCTCCGGCCAAGGGCGAGGGGAGCTTTGCGCCGTCCCATCCCGAGCTGACCTGGAGTGCGGAGCTGGTTCCGGCAACCTTTCCGGGAATGCGCAAACTGGTGGTGCGGGTACGGCGCATCAGCGACGGTCGGGAGGTGGCGCTTGTCCGCTATCTGCCGCAATAAAGGTTTCACGCTGCTGGAGGTTCTGATTGCGGTGATGCTGCTGGGCATCCTGGCCGGTGCTCTGTATGGCAGCTATTTCGGGGTGGTGCGGGCGCGCGAGCGGGCTGCCGAAGGCATGGAGTCGCGCCGCGAGCTGGGCGCCACCCTGGATCTGATCCGCCGGGAATTTTCATCCGCCCTCTACAGCCGCAGCGACAAGCGCCTGCACTTTGTGGTGGAAGACCGGGACAATTTCGGCGTTCCTTCCTCGACGTTGGAGCTGACAACCCTGGCGCCGCCAACATCGAGTCTGGCGCGGGGTGAATCGGGTATCGTCACCGTCCGCTACAGTATGGCGCAGAAAGATCAGAAACGGGCCCTGATCCGTCAGGAGCGGGATCTGGTTTTCGCCGGGCCGGAGGCGATCCCGGCTTATCCCCAGATGGAGCGGATCAGCGCCTTTCTGGTGGAGTGTTACGACGGCTCCAAGTGGGTCAAAAGCTGGGACAGTGCCATAAACGGCGCTCTGCCGAAATCCCTGAAGGTCACCGTACAGGTTGAGGAAGATGGCAAGCCGGTTGAATTCCGGGTGCTGGCCACCCCGCGGATCAGTGGCTTGTGACCGGTCGTCTGCGGGATAGATCCGGCTTTGCGCTGGTGTTGACCCTGGTTGTGACTGCCCTGATGACAGCGGTGGTGGTCGAGATGATCCACCAGGTTTATGTGGATGTCTCCATCAGTCGCGGCTTCAGGGATGCCCAGCAGGCTTCGATCCTGGCCGAATCGGGTGTCAGCGGCGGAGCCAAGCTGCTGCAGCTGGGACTTTCCGGAAAGTCCTTCACCTCGCTTACGGACAAGTGGGCCGAACCGATCAGGCTGGATGACGAGGCCGGAGCGCTGACGATCTCGATTGCCGAAGAGAGCGCCAGGATCAATCTGAACGATCTGGTGTATGCCAACGGGCAGTATCAGGATTTTACTTTGGCCGCACTGAAGCGCCTCGGCCGGCGGCTGCAGCTGACGGACGACCTGTGGGGGGCGCTGGCCGACTGGATCGACACGGACGACCAGCCCCGCTCCGGCGGTGTGGAGAGCCCCTATTACCGCAGCCTGAAACAGCCCCATGACGCCCGTAACGGCGGACTGACAACACTGACGGAGCTGACACTGGTCAAAGGCTTTACACCCGAACTGCTGACCGGAATGCTGCCTTTTGTCACGATCTGGTCCGATCAGCCCGGCGCATCCGCCCGGATCAACATCAATACCGCCCCTAAAGAGGTTCTGGCGGCGCTGGACGACGGAATCGACGAGCGCATGGTTGAAAGTATCCTGGAACGGCGGCGGTTGACGCCCTTCAAGGCGACCGGGGAGCTTGCGCAGGTACCGGGGCTGGATGCGGGGGTGGTCAGCCGTCTGGCCGGCTCCAGCGGGATCACCGTCAAGGGGAGCGTGTTCAGAATCAAAGCGTTTGCCCGGGTCAGGGATGCCGGGCGGACGGTGGAGGCGGTGGTTCGCCTGGGGGGCGGCGCGCCGGAATTTTTATCGTGGCAGGAATATTAGTAAGTTAGAATGCATTCAACCCGGGTGAGGTACGCAATCCGATGGATTATCTGATACTGCAGGTCGAAGAAAAACAGCTGCTGGCTGCCCAATTCAGGTTTTCGGGACACTCCTCCGAATTGGGCGGCGCAACCCTGTTCGAACTGGGGGGGGAACGCAGCCTGGCCGATACGCTGGCCCAGGTGGCCACGGGGGTCAAGGCCGGTTCGCGGGTGATACTCTGCCTGCCGCCGGCGCTCTTTGCCATGCGTACGCTGCAGCTGCCGCTGGATGATCTGCGCAAGGTGCGCGAAGTGTTGCCGGCCCATCTGCAGGGCGAGCTGCCCTTGCCGCTGGACGAGTTGGCGTTGGACGTGCTGGCAGCCGGAAAGGGCATTTTTCTGGCCCTGTGGGCCAGAAAAAGCGAAATCAGCCATGCCATAGAACTCTGTCGTTCAGCCGGGATCGAACCCCAGATCGTCAGCTCGCTCCCTTTTGCGGGCAATTATATCCTGGGTGTGCCGGAGGATTGCGCCCTCTACGATGGAAAGGCCCTGACGATCATGACCGCAGGCCAGCTGACCTTCTTTCGCGCCCTGGAGCCCGAGTCGGCCCCGCAGACGGTGCCGGCCACCTTTTCGGCCCTGGAGCTGACCGGTGTGCCGCTGCCGCCGCAGATCTGCCTGATCGGACCGGCCGGGAGCAGTCTGGCCGAAGCCGGGACGCTGCCGCTGCCGGCACAGCAGCTGACGGCCCCCCCCGACAGCGGCCGGCTGTTCAAGAATGAACAGACGTTTCAGCAGCTGGCCGGGCTGCACGCCGTTGCCCGGGCCTGCCAGGCCGGGCGGCTGCCGGATTTTCGCCGGGGAGAGCTGACCTGGACCGCCGGTGACGCTTCACTACGCAAAAAACTGCGGCTGAGCGCTGTTCTGGCTGGAGTGCTGATGGTCGGTTTGTTTGCAAGCAAATGGCTGCAGTACCGGGCGGTCAGCGCCGACCTGGCGTCGGTCAACAGCTCCATCGCCGCTCTGTATC
Source organism: Deltaproteobacteria bacterium (assembly GCA_021850095.1). Classification (GTDB taxonomy): domain Bacteria; phylum Desulfobacterota; class Desulfuromonadia; order Geobacterales; family Pseudopelobacteraceae; genus JACRCG01. The sequence continues at coordinate 44,236 of JAJZRX010000016.1, read as the reverse complement.
GTGACATCTTCCCCAATCGGGCCAAGGCGGTTGACGAGCTGGCCGAAGTCAAGGGAGAGATCAAAAAACTGGCCGGAGCAGAGAGTTCCACCGGTTATCTGGATCTGCTCAAAAAACTGGCCGAGGCCAAGGGCGCCACGATCAACGGCCTGTACGAAGCCGAAGTCGAGGGGCACAGCCTGCGCATCAAGGGCGACGCCCGCTCGGCCCAGGCGGTCAATCAGTTCAAGGAGGCTCTGGAACCTCTTCTGGCAAGCTCCCAACTGGGTGAGGTCAAGAGCCGTCCGGATGGAAAAGTCTCATTCAGCCTGACCGGAACGCTCAAGGAGGTCTCCCGATGAAACTTCTCGAGCAGATTCCCACAATCTGGAACGATCTGGATCGGCAAACGCGCCTGCGGGCCGGCTATGTTCTGATCGCCCTGCTGGCGGCGGGGGTGGCCTGGTCGGCCCTGGCCGGCAAGGTCGCCGGAGTGGAGCAGAAACTCAAGGCCCGCGAAGCGGTACTCAAGGAACTGCTGCCGCTCAAGGTCAGCTACCGCGCTGCGAAACAGTCCTCCGATCTTCTAACCGGCCGGATGGCCATGCTGCGACCTGACGATTCTCCGGCCAGAATCATCGAAGAGATCGGCATCAGGGGCAAGGGGGTCAAGATATCCCCGCTCAAGGGTGAAGAGCGGAGCGGTATGATCGAAGACGCCGCCGATGTGCGCGTTGATGGCCTGACCTTCAATGAAGCCGTCAACCTGATCTATCGCCTCGAAAAGGGGAGCCGCCCGCTGCTGATAAAAAAATCGAGCCTGCGGGTCCGTTTCGATGATCCCTCGCGCTGTGACCTGGCCATGACTTTGGCCTTGCTGAAACCGGCGGTGGGTCGCCCCCGATGACAAACCGCTCCAAACTGCTGCGCGCCGGGGCGCTGCTGCTGGCAGGGTTAATGCTGTTCAGCGGGCTGGTCTATCTGTTCTTTCCGACCGATCGGGTCGACCAGGCGCTGGCGCGCCAGCTGGAACCCCAGGGGTTGACGCTGGCGCCGGCGGTCCGCAAAACGCTGCTGCCCGGTCTGGCCTGGGACAATCCGCTGCTCTCGTCCCCGCAGGGGGCGCTGCTGCAGTGCCGGAGCGTGCGCGTCAGGCCGCTTCTGCTGCCGCTGTTGACCGGCCGGGCGGTGGTTTCCGGCACGGCCGCCATCGGCTCGGGGGGGCTGGATATCCGCTATGCGCTCAATGGCCGGCAGGCCCTGGAGCTTTCCGTATCGGATATCAACCTGTCCGAAATTCCCTTTTTCAAGACGGTTCTGGGCGCCACTGTCACCGGTGTGTTGTGGAGCCAGGGCCGGCTGCTGCGTGAAGCGGGCGGGCTGAACGGGGATCTGAAACTGGAGCTTCGCCAGCTGGCATTTTCCGGGGTCAAGGTGGGGACCTTCCCGCTGCCGGATGCCGGCGGCCTGACATCCCAGGGCATGCTCCGGTTTACCAACGGCCGGGCCCGGCTGGAGAGTTTCACCCTGGCGGGTGAAGGCCTGTATATGCGCCTGTCGGGAGACCTGCCGACCGGCGCCAATGCCGGAACAGCGCCCTTGAATCTGACCCTGGAGATCATGCCCAAGGCGGAATTTCTGGAAAAACAGAAGCTGGTTTTCATGCTGCTGGCCAAATTCATGGTTTCACCCGGTGTTTACAAGGTTCCGATTCGGGGTACACTGTTGAAACCGGAGATTGTCTAGCTGACAGGGAGGGTATCCGAGATGGCGCTGAAGCTGGGAGAACTGCTGATAAACGAAGGATTGCTGACCCACGAGCAGCTGGAGGAGGCGCTCAAGTGCCAGGTCATCTTCGGCATCAAGCTTGGCAGCAGCCTGATAGAGCTGGGCTACATCGATGAAAACAAACTGGTCCGGCTGCTGGGTAAAAAACTGGGTGTGCCGGCCGCGACCCGCAAGCAGCTGATGGATATTCCCTACAGTGTCTACGGCCTGCTGACGCCGGCGGTGGCTGAGCAGTATCGCGTGGTGCCCTTCATGCTTGAAAACCGGCGCTTGAGCGTGGCCATGTCGGATCCGACCGATTTCAAGGCGATTGACGAACTATCCTTTGTCACCGGCCATATCATCCAGCCGTTTATTGCGGCCGACATCAATATGTCCTTTGCCCTGGAGAAGTATTATCAGGTAAGGCGTGACATGCGCTACATCAGGGTCGGCGGCGGCGGACTCAAACGTCCGGTTCCGGCCGCTCCCGAGACGGGCCGGCAGAAGCAGCCGGCCGAGTCGCCCCAGGGGCAGACCCCGGAGCCGATTGCGGTCACCTATCAGAAAGAGGACGGCGAACTACTCAATATCGAGATTCCGGCTCAGTTCGAGGGTTTCGCTTCCCTGCCGGATCTGCCCGAAGAGTATGACCCTGTTGCCGGCGGAATGCAGCGCTACACGATCGATGCGCTTTCGCTGGACTTCGCTTCCGCCCGTGAGCGGGACGAGGTTGCCGATGTGTTCATAAAATACCTCGGGCAGGAGTTCCGCAAGGGGGGGCTGTTCATCGTCCGGGGGGGCAGTGCCATGGGATGGCGGGCGGTGGCGGGGGGCGAGCCGGTCAAGGAATTCGAAAAGGTGGTGGTCGATCTCAAGACCCAGTCGGTTCTGCACAGTGTTGTTCAGGAATCGCGTTATTTCATGGGGCCGCTGGCCGCCACGGCTGATAACGAACCGATCATCAGCGCCCTGCAGCTGGCGGAGGGCGACATTGTTCTGGCGCTGCCGGTTGTCATGCTCAGCAAGGTGGTTGCGGTCGTGATCGTCTCGGCCGAGATGGAGGCGCTGGGCAAGCGGCTGCAGGAGCTGCAGAAGCTGGTTTACAAGGCCTCTCTGGCGTTCGAGATGCTGATCATCAAGAACAAGATCCTGATGACATGAAGATCGGATTGATGGGGGGAACCTTCAACCCGATTCACAACGCCCATCTGCGGATTGCCGCGCAGGCCCGGGTCGCCTGCGCTCTCGAGCGGGTAATTTTTATTCCGGCTGCCGATCCGCCCCACAAGAAGCTGGCCGGGGATGTGCCCTTTGCCCTGCGCTGCCGGATGGTGCAGCTGGCGATAGCGGGCAATCCGTTTTTTGAGCTGTCGGCCTTGGAAGGGGAACGGAGCGGCAAGTCCTATTCCATCGATACGATCCGGATCTTCCGGGAGCGGCTGCCGGATGACGAGCTGTTCTTCATCATCGGCGGCGATTCATTTCTGGAATTGGGGCTCTGGCACCGCTATGCCGACATCTTCCGCTCCTGCAACCTGATCGTTTTTGAACGCCCCGGCTGCGCCATCGACGACCCGCTGGGCGCCCTGCCGGTTGTCATCCGGGGCGAGTTCAGTTATGATGGCGAATCGCGCCGCCTGCTGCACACATCCGGTTACTTTGTCCAGTTTGTACCGGATCAGCCGCAGAACATCTCATCCACCGAAATCCGCCGGCTGCTTGCCGCCGGAAAAAGCATTGACGGACTTGTTCCGCCAGCAGTAGCAGCATATATCTCGCAGCAAAGGATCTATACCGAATGCCCGTAAAAAAAACCAAAACGGTCGAAAAGACGACCCTGACCGCCAGCGAACGAGCCCTGAAATGCGCCGAACTGGCCTATGACAAAAAAGCCTTTGATATCTGCGTGCGCGACATCTCCAAGGTCTCATCGATCGCCGATTATATGGTGATCATCTCGGGTGCTTCCGACAAGCAGAACCAGGCCATTGCCGACAACATCCGTACAGGACTGAAGAAATACGGCAAGGTCAACGATATCGAGGGCGCCACCGATGGCAAATGGATCGTGATGGACTACAGCGATGTGCTGGTGCATATCTTCCATGACAGCCTGCGGCGTTATTACGATCTGGACGGACTGTGGGGGCTGGCGCCGGAACTGGAGCTGCCGGCCGAAATCAAGGCCGCCCGCAGGGAAGATGATTTTTGAAACTGAAGGTGTTATGGGTCGGCAAGAGCCGCGATCCCTGGGTCAAAGAGGCGCTCAATGATTATGCCGGCCGTATCCGGCGCTATTGCCCGCTGGAGCTGATCGACATCCGCGACGAGAAGGGCGCCGAAGCCGAGGAGATGCGCCGCCGCGAGTGCGAGCGGCTGGAGAAGCATATTCCACCTGGCGCGACGCTTGTCTTGCTGGATGAACGGGGCGAGCAGATGGACTCACCCGGTCTGGCGGCCTTTATCGGCAAGCAACGCGATGCGGGGGTTGGCGATCTGGTGTTTGTCATCGGCGGCGCCTACGGTTTTTCCGAAGAATTCCGCCGCCGGGGCAAACTGCTGGCGTTATCGCGCATGACCTTTACCCACCAGATGGTGCGGGCTTTTCTGCTGGAGCAGATCTACCGCGCCTTCACGATCCTGAACAAAGAACCGTACCATCATTAAAATCAAAGCTGACCACGGAGGACACGGAGGGAATTCGGAGCCGTTCATGCACCAACGCATGGAAAACTCGGAACAAGCGTTCAAAAAGTAATTTGGGAATTTTTCCTCTGTATTACTCCGTGTCCTCCGTGGTAATGCTTTTAGTATCTGAAAGATTTCTCTCATGGAGGTTTTAATATGAAAAAACCGCTCCTGCTGATGATTCTGGATGGCTGGGGAATCAACCCCAACCCTGCCCACAACGCCGTCGCACTGGCCAAAACCCCCAACCTGACCCGCCTGCTGGCCGAATACCCCCATGTTCCGATCCGCACCTCCGGTATGGCGGTGGGGCTGCCGGAAGGGCAGATGGGCAACTCCGAAGTCGGGCACCTCAACATCGGCGCCGGCCGGGTGGTGTATCAGGAGCTGACCCGCGTCAGCAAGTCGATTGAGGACGGCGATTTCTTCAGCAATCCGGTTCTGCTGGAGTGCATCGCCAAGGTCAAGGCGGCCGGCGGCCGTCTGCATCTGTCCGGCTTGCTGTCGGATGGCGGTGTGCATTCCCATAACAGCCACCTCTACGCCCTGCTGGAACTGGCCAAGCGCCAGGGGCTTAAGGATGTGTTCGTGCATTGCCTGCTGGATGGGCGCGACACGCCGCCCCAGAGCGGCGCCGAGTATCTGGCGCAGCTGGAAAAAGAGATCGGACGGATCGGCGTCGGCCGGATCGCCACTGTGATGGGACGTTACTATGCCATGGATCGCGATAACCGCTGGGAGCGGGTTGAGAAGGCCTATAACGCCATGGTGCATGGCCTGGGGGATCTGTCGCCCTCTTCGCAGGCGGCCATAGAACGGAGCTACGATTCCAAAATATTCGACGAATTCGTCGTTCCGGCCGTGATCTGCGATCAAGGCGCGCCGGTCGGCCAGGTGCTGGATGGCGACGGATTCATCTTTTTCAACTTCCGCTCCGACCGGGCCCGCGAGATCACCCGTGCGCTGGCCCTTGACCATTTTGATGGCTTTAAGCGTCACAATCGGCCAAAGTTGGCCGGTTATGTCTGTCTGACCGAGTACGATGCCACCTTTGGGCTGCCGATCGCTTTTGCCTCCAGCGAGCCGATCAACATCCTGGGGGGGGTGCTGGCCGATGCCGGACTGAAGCAGCTGCGCATCGCCGAAACCGAGAAATACGCCCATGTGACCTTCTTCTTCAATGGCGGGGTCGAGACCCCCTTTCCGGGTGAAGACCGGGCCCTGATCCCGTCCCCCAAGGAGGTGGCCACCTACGATCTGAAGCCGGAGATGAGCGCCTACCAGGTGACCGAAAAACTCCTGAAGCTTCTGGATCGGGATGACTACGACGTGATCATCCTCAACTTCGCCAACTGCGACATGGTCGGCCATACCGGCGTCGAAGCTGCGGCGATCAAGGCGGTCGAGGCGGTGGATGCCTGTGTCGGGCAGGTGGTAGCCAGGGTGCAGCTTTTGGGCGGCGCGGTGCTGATCACGGCTGACCACGGCAACGCCGAGCAGATGGCCGATGAAAACGGCGAACCGTTCACGGCCCATACGGTCAATCCGGTCTGGCTGATCCTGGCGGATGACAGCCGCAAAGGCGTCACCCTGCGCGAAGGGGGCCGCCTGGCCGACATAGCGCCGACCATGCTGAAGATGCTGGGGATAGCGCAGCCGATGGAGATGGCCGGGGAAAGCCTGTTCTGATGGTGTCCGCGACAGAGTGATGGCACAACTCAAAGCCGCCCGATCCAGCATTTGCCTGATCGGGCGGCTTTTGTTTGAATTGGAACGTATACCATTTGGGAGGTTGAGCGAGAAAATATGCCATACAAAATGAATAAACCACAATTCGATGAAGTAGTCTCGCTCACAGCAACTCAACGATACAATCACTTCGTTTCCAAGGTTACTGACTGGCAAGTGCTCTGGACACTAAAGGGATCAGACGGATATGTATTGTTTGGGGACAACGAAGGAAATGAATGTATCCCTGTTTGGCCACATCATGAGTATGCGGCAGCTTTAGCAAATGGTGAATGGTCGGATAGTAAGCCAGAAAGGCTAGAGCTTGAAGCATTCATGACAAACTGGATTCCAAGGATGATAAAAGATAATCGCAAACTGGCAGTCTTTCCCACTCCAGATAAAAAGGGAGTTGTGGTTGCCCCGTCGCAACTGCAAAAGGATTTGCAAAGAGAGCTTGAACAATATGAATAATTCGCACGTCCATTCAGTGATGTAAATACTATATGTTCAACAATGTGGCGGCCCACAGTCGGAGCGATAAATATGTTCCCCGTTGAACCAAGTGATAAAAAGTTTCAATAATGATAGCGTGCCTGAAGGAAATCGATGCGGTCGTCACGAACAAGATAGACGATGCGGTGTTCTTGAGTGAGGCGTCTCGACCATGCGCCCTGTGCCAGATATTTGAGCGGTTCCGGTTTGCCAATGCCGCTGAAAGGGTCGCGCATGATTGCTTCAACCAGGTCTAAAGCGCGCAGAGCGGTCTTTCGATCAGTCTCCACCCAACACCGCAGGTCTTCACGAAATTCGGCCTGGAAAACGGAATCCCGCTGTTTACTCTTCAAGACCAACCTCGGAACGGAGCGACTTCAGGGTTGACGCTTCTCCGCCACCTTTTAATGCGCGTTCCAGGGCAGAGAGAATCCGTTCGGCATTTTTGGGAGAGCGCATCAGGTGTGCGCTTTCCACGAGGCTTTGCAATTCGTCGGCGGCAATCATCGCTACATTGCTTCCCTTGCGGCGACGAATGAGGACGATCTCCCGGTTTTCTGTGACTTCGTCACAAAGTCCGGCAAAATTAGCTCTGGCATTGGTATAGGTCGTTTGCAACATGATCGTGACACCTCCTTGACATGTACGGCAGAAGTGTACAGCAGTGGCACGGGGAAAGCAATAAGGGAGGGTTAACCTTCTATCACGGCGATAAGAGCTTCGATAATCTCTCGCATGGTTTTGTGACCAAGTTTTCCAATCCGATGAACAAGACGGGCGGTATCGATCCCGCGCACTTGTAAAACATCGACTGCGGAAGGCTTTGAAAGGTTATTGCTTGCGTCGGGGATGATGAGGATGTGCCAGATATTTCCGGAATAGCGATCGTCCCAGCCGGTGACCGGGGCAATCAGGCGAACAGGAAGAATACCGACAGAATCGGAACTGATAATGACTGCCGGGCGGGTCTTTTTGATTTCTGCTCCGATGGTAGGATCAAGATTGACCAACCAAATTTCGCCGCGTTTTGGTTTAGCAACCAATGAAGTCTCCACCGCCCATACCGGTTATTTCGGTATTGCTGGTATAGCAGTCAAGTAGCTTCCGGGCCTGCTCCCGCAGGATTCGTCTGCGTTCTGCCAAAGTTAAACGCAAAAAGCCGGCACGATCAGTCTCATCATGCTGGATGGCTTTTTTTGTTCGTTTGGGAACAGGTGTTGTTTGTGGTTGTTGTAACATGACAACCTCCTTTCGCAATGTTATACAGTTACCACAAACTTGATTTTGCAGCAATTGCGAAATCAGTAACTGCAGATACGAACTAGACAGACGATGAGGTGTCTCGACCATGCGCCCTGTGCCAGATATGTGAGTGGTTCAGGTTTGCCAATGCCGCTGAAAGGATCGCGCATGAAGGTCAGAAGTTTAACCGCAGCAGCATTAACCTTGGATGAAAAACTAAAAAGAGGAAAAGCAGATGAAGATCATCAGAATCGTAACGTTGTCAATTGTGCTGGTACTGTTCGCCCTGTCATCCTTTGCGGCAGAAAAGGAAAGCAGCGCTGCGGTTATTGTGGATGTCAGGAGCGAAGCCGAGTGGAATGAGGGGCATCTGGAGGGTGCGGTGCTGATCCCCTATGACATCATCGAGCAGGGCATCACGGCGGTTGCCCCCGACAAGAGTACCAAAATTTACCTTTACTGCCGTTCCGGCCGCCGGACCGCCATCGCTGAAGAAACGCTGAAAAAGTCCGGCTATCGGGATCTGGTCAATCTGGGTACCCTGGAAAATGCGGCTCAAGTACTGCAACGGCCGATTGTGAAATAGCTTTACGGTGGCGCTGCATCGGTGCTGTCGGCTTTTTCGCTCTGCTTCAGCGGCAGGGTCACCGTAAAGCAGGCCCCCTGCCCTTCCCGGTTGGAAACCCGGATGTCACCGCCGTGATCTTTGACGATGCCGTAGGAAACCGCCAGCCCCAGGCCGGTGCCGCGAGCTTTGGTGCTGAAAAAGGGGGTGAAGATTTTTTCCATATGTTCCGGACTGATGCCGGGGCCGCTGTCGGCGACCGTAACGGAGATCGTTTCCCCGGCCGCATCCGCTGAAAGATCCAGCGTCAGTATGCCGCCCCCCTCCATGGCCTGCAGGCCGTTCAGCACCAGATTGGTGAAAACCTGACGGATCTGATCCTGATCCCCTTCTATTTCCTGATCCTTGCCCCAGTAATCCCGCGCTATCCGGTACGGCTCCAGGGGAATCTGGTGGCCAACCTGACCAAGAATATCATCCAGCACCTGCGCCAGCGAAAAACGGCTGACCAGCTGAATCCCACCCCGTGAAAAGGCGCGCAGATTTCTGACGATGCGTTCTATGCGCCCTACTTGGCGCAGTATAGTCTCCAGTTCATCCGGCTCCGTTTCGCCGCTTTTCACCTCCAGTTGTAAAAGTTCGGCGTTGCCGCGGATGATGGCCAGCGGGTTGTTGATCTCATGCGCCACGCCGGAGGCCAGCAGGCCGATGCCGGCCAGCCGTTCGGCCTGGGCCAGTTCCTTTTGTGCGTTCAACAGCTCCAGGCTGGTTTCCTCCAGTTGTCTGGTGCGTTTCAACACCTTCTCTTCCAGAGTCCGGTTGAGATTCAGGTTTTCCTGTTCCCGCTCCGCCAGGCGGTGCTTCATTATATTGAATTCGTTTGCCAGCGAAGCGATTTCGTCGTTACTGTTAACGAAAATATCTGGCCGCTTCTCGTCACAGGCGATTCTGCGTACCTCCTCTTCCAGCGCTTTGACCGGCTGCGACAGACGCCGGCTGAGCCAGGTCGAAAGCACGGCCCCGATCAAGGTGACAAAGAATAAAACCCCCGAAAACAGCAGATTGATCTGGAAGCGCAGCTGACGGTAGGGCTGCTCCGGAACGCCGATATACAAGGCGCCGGCGACGCTGCCCCGATAGTCGCGCAGTGGCTCGTAGGCGGCGATATTGCGGTGTTCCAGCACAAAAGCCTTGCCGATCCATTTTTGCCCTCTGCTGATCAGTTCGTACACGTCGGCCGACATCATGCTGCCGATGGCGCGCTGACCGCTGCTGTCCCGTACGGTTGTGGCGATTCGGATGTCGTCGAGAAACAGCGTGGTGGTTCCGGTGGTGTGACCCGGCTCCCTGCTGTCTCCATGCTGGAAGAGCACTTTTGAAATTCGGTCAACCAGCCGGTTGTCGCCATTCATCAGCACGCCGCCATACAGCACCCCGGCCACGGTGCCGTCGTGGGCCATGACCGGCGCGGCCGCCACCAGGAACATGCCGCGATTTTCGGCTTGCCTGCTGTACGGCCTGGCACGGGGGGTCTGTTTGACCGGAATAGTGATCAGCTGCGGAAGCTGCGGGTTCTCCAGCGCGGCCTGTTCCGGGGAAAGCAGCATGATCCCGCTGGCGACGACCCCTTTCAGCGCATCGGCAATCAGTTTTTCCTTCTGTCTGGAATCGCCGGTGACGCCCGGATTACCTGCCCGGTAGCGCACAAAGCCATACCGATCGACCAAGGTCAGAAAGCTTAAGCGTTCATTGTGCAGAATCAGCTGGAGCGGAGGTGGGGGCGCTTTTGCGTTAAAATCCATGGCGCGGGACAGTTCGGCGGTTTGTCCGGTCAGGCGTATAATGTCGGAAAGTCTGGCCGTTTCACCCATCAGTATTTCATGGGCGGAGTAAAGGTTCGTTTCCACGGTCTGTTCGGCCTGTTTATAAAAACGGGCCGTGATCAGCGAGACACCCAGCAGCCAGCAGACCGTGATCGCGAATATCAGCGGCACCAGTGTGGCCACGGTCAGCTTGAAGCGGATTGAAGAGCGCAAACGCCTGATCCTCATGACAGGCCATACTCCAGGATCTTACGATCAAGCGTCTTACGGGAAATGCCGAGGATTTCGGCGCTGCGGCTTTTGTGAAAGCCGGTCCGGGCCAGCACCGCTTCGATATGCCGGCGCTCGATCTCTTCCAGTGCGACCAGCGGGGCCGGTTCGACTACGGCGGCTGTCCGTTCACGAATCGCCCCGATCGGCAGCAACGCGGTGGTGATCGTATCCGAGCGAGCCAGAATCACGGCGCGCTCCATCACGTTCTCCAGCTCGCGCACGTTGCCGGGCCAGTCATACTGCTGCATCAGTTGCAGCGCTTCTCCATCTATGCCGCGCAGCTCCTTTTTCATCCTGGCGGTATTAATTTTCAAAAAATGCTGCGCCAGAGGTTCTATGTCTTCGCGCCGTTCGCGCAGCGGCGGCAGATTGATCGTGATCACGTTCAGACGATAATAAAGATCCTCGCGAAATCTTCCCTCCAGAACCTCCTTCTGCAGATCCTTATTGGTGGCGGCTACGAAGCGCACATTGACTTTTTTGGGGCGGGTCGAGCCGACCGGAATAAAGTCTCGTTCCTGGATCACGCGCAATAGTTTGGCCTGAACCGCCGGACTGACATCACCTATTTCGTCCAGAAAGAGCGTTCCGCCATCAGCCTCCTCAATCAACCCCTTCTGATTGATAATCGCACCGGTGAACGCGCCGCGGACATGTCCGAACAGCTGGCTTTCAAGCAGCGTGTCCGACAGTGTGGCGCAGTTCAGCGATACGAAGGGCCGGGCGACTCGCTGGCTGTTGCCGTGGATCGTTCTGGCGATCAGTTCCTTGCCGGTGCCGGACTCTCCCAGGATCATTATGTTGGCGTCACTCTCGGCCACCTGCAGGGTCAGATCATACACCTCGCGGAAGCGGGCGCTCTTGAAAACCATTGTTTCGGCCTGTCTGCCGCCGCGCAGAAACTCCTCGCGCAGCTGTTTGTTTTCACTGGCCAGCCGGCGATGGTCAAGCACGCGCTCCAGAACCCCCAGCAGTTTTTCCTTGGGAAAGGGCTTGGTGATGTAATCGTAGGCCCCTTCCTTGATGGCCTGAACCGCATCATTGATCGTGCCGTGGCCGGTCATGATGATCACCGGCAGACCGGGCTTTCGGGTGTGCAGCTGTTTCAGTACCTGAAGCCCGTCCATGTCCGGCATGCGCACATCCTGTAGCACGATGTCGCAGGCAGCGGCTTCGGCCGAATCCAATCGTTTAAGCAGGGCGGCGCCCCGGCTGAAGGTTTCGACCTTGTAACCGCTGGCTTGCAGCAGCTTGTCCAGATAACGCAGGATTTCGGCTTCGTCGTCACAGATAAATATGGTTGGCATCTGGCCTCTTTCGGGTTGAAGCAGTATCAGACAGTATGGTTGGGACAAAATGATACATAGCGGGACAAAAAGAATCAACGTTTGTTTTCAAAACAGGTGTGCCTGATGGGTAAAACTTTCAACACCCTGTTAACATTAAGATGTTTTCTTCTGCTTTGCTTGAAGCTCTTTGGCACAGCAATTGCCGTATACGCGATAATAAAACTGAAAACATTATCCGCATAGGGGGAGGAATACATGAGTAAGCCCGATCTGTTTCCCGGGGTCAATCGCCGGGATTTCATCAAGACCTGTGTGACGGTCTCGGCCATGCTGGGATTGCCGTTCGGCATGGTCAGCAAAGTGGCCGCGGCCGCCCAGAAGGCCGACAACCGGCCGGCCGTGATCTGGCTGCATTTCCAGGAGTGCACCGGCTGTTCGGAGTCGCTACTGCGCTCCAGCCACCCCACCGTCGCCAACCTGATCCTGGACATGGTTTCGCTGGACTATCACGAAACCCTTATGTCCGGCTCCGGGCACCAGGCCGAGAAGTCGCTGCATGATTCCATGCAGGCCAACAAGGGCAAATACATCCTGGTCGTTGAAGGGGGCATTCCGACCAGGGACAACGGCATCTTCTGCAAGGTGGGAGGCAAGACCGCCCTGGAATCGCTGCGCAAGGCGGCCGCAGGTGCGGCGGCGATCATCTCGATCGGCACCTGCGCCAGCTACGGCGGGATCCAGTCGGTCGGCCCCAACCCGACCGGCGCGGTGGGGGTCGGCGATATCGTCAAGGACAAACCGGTCATCAACCTGCCCGGCTGCCCGCCAAGTCCCTACAACTTCCTTTCTACGGTGCTTTATTACGTCACCTTTAAAAAACTGCCCGAGCTGGACAAGATGGGGCGCCCCATGTTCGCCTACGGCCGCAAGATCCACGAGCATTGCGAGCGGCGCGCCCATTTCGACGCCGGCCGCTTCGCCCAGGCCTTCGGCGACGAGGGGCACAGCCTGGGCTATTGCCTCTACAAGCTGGGCTGCAAGGGGCCGGCCACCCATGCCAACTGCTCGGTGCTGGGTTTCAACGACATCGGCGTCTGGCCGGTGTCGGTCGGGCATCCCTGTATCGGCTGCACCGAACCGGACCTGCTCTTCAAAACCGCCATTGCCGACAAGGTCCAGATCCACGAACCGACCCCCTTCGACAGCTACGCCCCGGTCGATCTGAAGGATAAGGGCAAGGGGCCGGATCCGCTGACCACCGGCGTGATCGGACTGGCCGCCGGCGCCGCCATCGGCGCCGGGATCATGATGGCCAAGAAGCTGCCGGACGGCCCGCAGAAGGGGGACGACCATGAAAAAACCGAGTAGGCGAGATTTCCTCAAGATCATGGGCGCCAGCGGGGCCGCGCTTTTGGCCGGCCGGGCCGGCGCCGAGGCCTCCGAGTCGCACCAGGTCAACAACGATACGCTCGGCATGCTCTACGACGCCACCAAATGCGTCGGCTGCAAAGCCTGCATGTCGGCCTGCAAAAAGGTCAACAGCGATTACGGCAGCCTGGCCTTTGAACGGGCCAAGTTCGACAGCGACGGCCTGTGGGACGCGCCGGAAGATCTGTCCGGCAGCACCCGCACGCTGATCAAGCTTTTCAAGGAATCGGACAAACAGTGGTCATACGTAAAGTACTCCTGCATGCATTGCCAGAAGCCGTCCTGCGTCTCGGTCTGCCCGGTCAGCGCCATGACCCGCGACAAGATCACCGGCACCGTCGATTACAACAAGGACGCCTGCATCGGCTGCCGCTACTGCCAGATCGCCTGCGCCTTCAACATCCCCAAGTTCCAGTGGGACAAGGCCATCCCCCAGATCGTCAAATGCGACCTGTGCAAGAACACCAATCTGGTCAAAAAGGGGATCACCGCTTGCGCCGAAGTCTGCCCGGTGGGGGCGATCAATTTCGGCAAGCGCAAAGAACTGCTGGAAGAGGCGGGCAAGCGCCTGCGGGAAAACCCGGGCAAATACATCAACCACATTTACGGCGAGAAGGAGGTCGGCGGCGCCAACCATCTCTATCTGTCGGCCATGCAGTTCAACAAGCTCGGTCTGCCGGTCCTGGCGGAAGCGGCCCCGGCCGAATTTTCGGAGAAGATCCAGCACACGATCTACAAGGGCTTCATCGCGCCGGTGGCGCTGTACGGCACGCTCTGCTTCGTGGCCCTGAAAAACATGAAGGGGCACGGCCGGCATCAAGATAAAGAAGACAAGGGGGACTCAAGCCATGGGGCATGACGAGTACCAAAGACATGACGCCAAGATCCTGACTCCATCCTTCATCGTCCTGCTGACCCTGACCCTGATCGGATTCGGCCTGATCGCGCTGCGTTTCATCAAGGGCATCGGCGCGGTTTCCAATATGAGCGACGGCTACCCCTGGGGGATCTGGATCACCTACGATGTGGCCACCGGAACCGCTATAGCCTGCGGCGGTTACGCCATGGCGATCCTGATATATATCCGCAACCACATGCATTACCACCCCATGATCCGCTCGGCGATCCTGACCAGCATGTTCGGTTACGGCCTGGCCGGTTTTTCGGTCATGGTGGACGTGGGACGGCCCTGGAACTCCTATAACTTCTTCATCCCGTCCAAGTGGCAGGCCAACTCGGCCATGTTCGAGGTGGCGCTGTGCGTCATGGCTTACACAACCGTGCTGCTGCTGGAGTTTCTGCCGGCGGTGCTGACCACTCTGGAAAAGACCGAATGGAAGACGCTGCAGTATCTGCTGGACAAGCTGCACCAGCGCACCGGCATCAAACGCCCGGAAGGTCTGGATGAACGGCTGGCAGCCGTTAAGGGACTGGCCGCATGGCTGAAGCCGCGCCTGGACAAGGTACTGATCTTCGTCATCGTACTGGGCATCACCTTGCCGACCATGCACCAGTCCTCGCTCGGTTCGCTGCTCCTGATTGCATCAACCAAGGTTCATCCGCTCTGGCACACCGGCTTTCTGCCGCTTCTGTTCCTGATCAACTGCATGTTCATCGGTTATTCGATCGCAATTCTGGAATCGGTCATCTCCTGCTACGCCTTCAAGCGTCCCTTCGAAACCAAGGAGCTGTCCGGTCTGGCCCGCATCATTCCCTGGCTGACCGTGATCTGGCTGACCGTTGTGATTGGCGACCTGGCCTGGCGCGGGCAGCTCATGGCGGCGTTGTCGTTGGATTTTTACTCGCGTTTTTTCCTGCTGGAGTTCTGCCTGGTAGCGGGGGGCTCGCTGCTGCTGTTCAGCGGACGCAAGCGCGAGTCGATCCGCTGGCTGTTCGCATCGGCGGCGCTGATCGTGCTGGGGGGGGCGCTCTACCGCTTCAACGTCTATCTGATCGGCTTCAACCCCGGCAAAGGATGGCACTACTTCCCGTCCCTGGCCGAGCTGATGATCACGGTTGGCATCGTGGCCTTCGAAATTTTGGGCTACCAGGTGCTGGTCAAGATCCTGCCGGTGCTGCCCAAACTGCATACCCGCCAGCAGCTTGATGCCAAGAAGCATGAAGAAGTGGTACCTGTTTAATACAAAAGCCTGGACCACGGAGGACACGGAGAGAAGAACCGAGGAAAACAAAAACAGAGCGAAGTTGTTCTGGTTTACCCCCAAATCTGTAAGACTCTGATTTGTTTTTCCTCCGTGAACCTCTGTGTCCTCCGTGGTAATGCTTTTAAAAAATTGAACAATCACCTTATTTAAATCGGAGGTAACATAATGGCCCGTATAACCCTAGACCCGATCACCCGTATCGAAGGTCACTTGAGAATCGATGTGGAAGTTAACGGCGGCGTCGTCACCAACGCCTGGTCCTCGGCCCAGATGTGGCGCGGGATCGAGACGATTCTACAGGGGCGTCCCCCGGAGGATGCCTGGATTTATGCCCAGCGCTTCTGCGGCGTCTGCACCACCGTGCATGCGATTTCCTCGATCCGCTCGGTCGAGCATGCCCTGAAAGTGGAAGTGCCGCTCAATGCCCAGTATATCCGCAACATCATCATGGCCCAGCATTCGGTTCAGGACCATATCGTCCATTTCTACCACCTCTCGGCCCTGGACTGGGTTGATGTGGTTTCGGCCCTCAAGGCCGATCCGAAGAAAACCGCCCAGCTGGCCCAATCGATCTCGGACTGGTCCGGCAACAGCGAAACCGAATTCAGAGCCGTGCAGACCAAACTGAAATCCTTTGTGGAAACAGGCCGTCTGGGGATTTTTTCCTCCGGTTACTGGGGGCATCCAGCCATGAAACTGCCGCCGGAAGCCAACCTGATGGCGGTGGCCCACTACCTGAAAGCTCTGGATTTCCAGCGTCGGGCGGCCCAGGCCGGAGCGATTCTGGGGGGCAAGAACCCGCACATCCAGAACCTGTGCGTGGGCGGCGTCGCCACCGCCATCAACATGGAAAACATGGCCGCCCTTAACATGGAGAAGGTCGCCGCGCTGCGGGCGCTGATGGAAGAGACCCGCGAGTTCGTCCAGAAGGTTTACTATCCGGACATGATCGCCATTGCCTCGGCCTACAAGGAGTGGTTCAAATACGGCAAGGGGGTCATCAACTATCTGGCGGTGCCGGAGATGCCGGAAGACACCCATAACACTAAATTCGCCCTGCCGGGCGCCATCATCAACGGCGGCGATATCAAGGGCGCCCGCATCATCACCAATCACCAGGACGCTCCGCTGATCGGCGGAATCACCGAAAACGTGGCCCGGGCCTGGTACGACGGCAGCGGCAGCAAGCATCCCTGGGAAGGCGAGACCAAACCGAACTACACCGACTTCCAGGAAAACGGCAAGTATTCCTGGTGCAAGGCGCCGCGCCTGGACGGCAAGGCGGTGCAGGTCGGTCCCCCGGCCCAGCTTTTTGCGGCCTATGCCGGCGGCAACCAGAAGGTCAGAAAGCTGGTGGACGATTCCTGCAAAATGATCGGCGTCGGCGTGTCTGACCTGCATTCGACCATGGGCCGGCTGGGCGCACGCGCCATCAGGGCCCACATCATGGCTGATTATTCGCTGGAATATCTGGACAAGCTGGTGGAAAACGTGGCCAAGGGGGACAAGGCCTACGCCAACCACACCCAGATTCCGAAAGGCGAATATCGCGGCGTAGGTTTCCACGAAGCTCCGCGCGGCACCCTGTCGCACTGGATCGTGATTGAAAAGCAGAAGATCAAGAACTACCAGGCCGTGGTTCCATCGACCTGGAACGCCTCGCCCCGTGATGAGAAAGGTGTCCCCGGCCCCTACGAAGCCTCACTGGTGGGCAATCCGGTGGCGCAAAGCGACAAGCCGCTGGAGGTGCTGCGCACGATCCACTCCTTCGACCCCTGCATCGCCTGCGCGGTGCATACGATCGATCCGGAGGGGAAAGAGATTACCAACGTCAAGGTGATGTAGAATAATATTTGAAAATCAATCTCACCACAGAGTCACTGAGGACACGGAGGTAAATCGAAATTAACGATTGATCTGCTCTAAATGGATTCAGTAAGACCTTAAAGACTCAATTAATGAATTACTCTGTGATCTCTGTGACTCTGTGGTTGAAATAGGTGTTAAACAATGAAAACATTGATATTCGGGGCGGGCAACCTGCTCCTGTCGGACGAAGGTTTCGGCGTTCACTTCATCAAATACCTGGAAGAGCATTACTGCTTTCAGGATGACGTCGAGCTTTACGACGGCGGCACGTTGGGGATCATGGTCACCCACCTGCTGGAGGAGGCCGACCGGGTTTTTCTGGTGGATGTGGTCGATGCGGCCGGCGAGCCGGGGGATGTCTTCCGCTACGAGAAGGACGACTTCATGCTGGGCAAACTGCCGGTCAAGATGTCGCCGCACCAGATCGGCATCCAGGAGGTGCTGCTCCTCTCGGACCTGCGCGGCCGGACGCCCGATCAGGTTTCCCTTTTCGGCATCATTCCGGCCTCCTATGAAGCCGGGGTCGAACTGTCTCCCATACTGGCCGGGAAACTGCCGGGCCTGGCCGAGCTGGTGGTGGCCGAGTTGACCGCGGAGGGGCACCGGATTACAAAGCTGGCTTGAACTGCAACGGGAGTCAAGACTTCAAAAAGGGTCGCAATTTTTTGCGACCCTTTTTGAGTTTGTGCGCCATGCGGTATCGCGTTCGAATATGTTAGGCGTAAACGGAAAATGAGAGGGGGCAATTTGCGGGAGATGTTGTAAAAACAAGGTACGTATCACAATGGAACTGAATAATTTAAATAGCAAGATAATCTCATTGACTCTGTTTTGTAACGGAAGTATACAAATGAACATTCATTGAATTTTTTAAATTACTAGAGGGTGTAAATGGTTTCAAGCAAGTTGGGTTTTTAAGTTTGAAAAGTCGCTTTTGTCAGCTTTGTGCTGATGGAGCGGCTTTTTTGTTAGTGGTTTGTGACGCTATCCGGCAGTTGATGATGCCGCCAGTGGCGAAGATGAAACTGGCGATTGGGAATAGACGGTGAGATTTGAACCACATTATGAGGGTGCATCACATGTTTATAAAACGGGAGATGTCCCGATTTTTATTCCGATTTTTATTGAATCTGATCATAGGTTTTTGAGGAAAAACGAATGACAACATATAAGCATATCTGTTTGCAGGGTGGAATACTGCTGATGCTGTTGCTGTTGCTTACAGCGTGCAGCGGCAGTAGTAGTGATGCCAGGAACAACGGAGTCGTGGATCCGGCCTCATCTTACAAAGGGGTTACGACCCAGGCAACGGTGAATGCCGGAAATACCGAGAATCTGGCCTTGGGCGGATTCGGTGGCAGCAGCTTCGCTGCAGCCGTCGGCAATTTTAACGTAACCGGAAAAGTAGCGGCAAAAACCCAAACCACGGCTGAGCAACCGGTCCGACATCTGGCCCAAGTATTAAAGCAGGCGACACGGCGGATGGACATTCCCGGCAAGGCCACCAGGAAAAAGCTTGAAAAGCCCGTAGCCGATGCGACCAAGACCCTGCATCGCACAGTAACGCACCAGGTCTTGGGTACTGGTGGCGGCTTGGTTACGTATTCCTTGGATATCAACGACGCCGCCGGCAGTTTTTTCGGTTCCCTCGACTTCCAGAACTATACATCGGAAGGAATCGTTATATCCGGCAAGGCAGACATGCTGGGAACGTTCGACGCAAGCCAACAGCAGATCAGCCGACTCACCCTTTCCTTCGGATCCCTGACCATGAAGGAGAGCACCTTTTCCTTTACTCTGGTCGGAACGTTGTCGTGGGGCTTCAACTATGCAGCTGCCACCGAAGCCTTGTCGATCAACATGGTCCTGATGGATAATTCAAACAAACTGACTTACTGGTTCAAGAACTATGAACTCACCACCATTTACAACAGCACCTGCCTGACTCAGTCAGCCACCGGACGATACTATGACCCACTCCACGGTTATGTTGATTTCACAACCCGGTCTCCCTTGATAATTTATAGCGGCAATGAGTGGCCATCACAGGGAGGCTTGCAGTTTTCAGGTAAACAGGGAACGTCGATCAGCTTGAGTTTTTCGGCAAACACTCTGCTGATCGAGGCGGATACGGATGGAAACGGCTCGGCTGATTGGCAAAGCCAGCGGCAGACGAACATCCTGCCATCGATCAACGAGCCGCCGATTGCCAACGCCGGTCCCGACCAGACCGTAACTCAATGGGCCGACGTGTCGCTCGACGGCAGCGCCAGCAGTGACGAAAACGGTCATTCTCTCACTTATTATTGGTCCATAGTTTCCTATCCAAATAACGCTTACCCGGCGCTGATCGGGGCCAACACCGCCACAGCATCATTCACAGCCGAACAGGCCGGCACCTATCAATTCAGCCTGTCGGTTTACGACGGCCAAACTTCCAGTATTGAGGATATGGTAAGCATCACGGTAATCCCTGCTACTGCCAGCTCCCCCGGCTTGTTTCAGGAAAAGTGGCAGTACGGCCTTTATGGCACCTATATCGGTCGCGCCGGTCTCTTTACCACCGACCTCGATGGTGACGGTAGACGGGAGATTATTGCCAGCGCCTCATCCTCAGGATTTGGCAGAAATTCCTATTGGTATATTGTCCGTCGGGCCGCCAACGGAGGATATGAGCAGATATGGCGTAGCAAGCAGTATTCGGCGACCGTAGTCCAACTGACCCTTGCCGATTTCACAGGTGACGGCAAGGACGACATCGCGGTCGGCCTGGAAGATGGCACGGTGTTCATCTACGACGGACCGACCCGGCAGGAGATCGGAAAACTGAATACGGCCACCACTCTGACCGCCCTGGCTGTTGCCGATCTGGACGGTGACGGAACCAAGGAAGTCATCATCAGTGACGGTATCGGTGTTTTTGTCTACGCCGCTGACGGCAGCGGGCTGCGCTGGTCCACTGCGACGGGGGGCGGCAGTTCCATCGCTGTGGGGAACGTGGACGGGGATGCGGCCCCGGAGATCGTAACCACTGCCACCGGCGGTAAAGGGTACGTTATTGACGGGACGTCCCACGCTGTCGAGTGGGAATACATTAACGGATTTGGCGCCCGGGTCAGCCTTGGAGATCTGGATGGCAATGGAATGCTGGAGATCGTCGCCGCCGCAGCATGGTACAAGATCACAGTGTTCGATGCCGACAGTAAGACCCCGAAATGGGAGGTGACGACAAATCACGATATTGCCTCATTGCTGATCGCCGACATGGATGGCGACGGAATACTCGATATCCTGTATGGCGATGCCCAGGGCGGGACGACACACGCCATCGACACCCAGACGAAATCTGAAAAGTGGTCCATATACTGTTCGGATAGCGGGGTGTCAGGGATCGCGCTGGGAGACGTGGACCTTGATGGAGCCATCGAGATATTGTGGGGGGCCGGGGGCAATTCAACTGGCCCGGATCACCTCTTTGTTGCCGATCCTGCTACCAAAGCGATCGAGTGGCAGAGCATGCACGTCGACGGCCCCTTGAGCGCCGTGGCCATTGGGGACGTGGATGACGACGGCGAGGACGAAATCGTGATGGTTTCTTTCGAGAGCGACAGCGGTTATGACGAGGGGATCATTCACCTCTTCAACGCCCGGACCAAGGCCCTGGAATACCAGGGAAAGCTCGGCATTACGGACTGGATGGGCGTGCGTTCGGTCAAGATCGGCGATGTGGACAATGACGGCAAAACCGAATTCGTGGTCACCACCGGCAATATCTACGATGGCGTTATCCGCGTATACGACGGCGCTACCCATACCCTGAAACAGCAGAGCGCGGGCTACAATGGCAATTTTTTCTCCGCGCTGGTCATCGGTGACGTAGATGGCGACGGCAAAACTGAAATAGTTGCCGGTCAGGGGCGGGAGCATAGCGGAGCCACGGGAACCTTCCTGGTCGTGTTCGACGGCGCCACTCTGCAAGAGAAGTGGCGAAGCGTAGATCTTGGGAACGGCTGGGGTAGCATCTATGACCTGAAACTGGCCGACCTGGACGGCAACGGGCGCCAAAAGATAATCGCCTCCGTCACAGGCCATAATCGACTCGTTGTCTTCGACGGGGTCAACCATGACCTGAAACTGTTGATAGAACACCCGGCCCGGGCACTGGCGGTGGCTGACGTGGATGGAGATGGCGCCCTGGAATTGTTGGCCGGCCGGACGGCAAGATCGATGTCTTCGACGGAACGACCTTTGCCATTAAAAAGTCCGTCTCAACCTTTGGCAAAACCCCGATTGATGCTTTGCGGATAGTCGACCTGGACGGTGACGGTACCAGAGAATGGCTGCTTGCCAGCGGTGGTTACCTCACGGCGCTGGCGGGGCAGGAGCTGAAATGGCGTAGTCAGTACTTGTCCGGAAATCTGGGATTGTATAACCACCTTGAAGTCAAAGACTCCAATGGCGACGGTTATCCGGAGATATTCGTTGGTGCCGACCTGGCTCTCTATCAATTCGAATAACACGGCCAACTTCTACAGAGTCGTGTCGATCAGCAAACTGGTACAGGTGAGCGGACCGTAGGATATTTTTCGAGCCGGGGTTGGTGGATCTGGTGGTCGGGGAGCTGACGGCGCCCAGGCTCTGCAACGGCCGATCGTGAAATAATGGCCAATCAGGGCGCCGCGCCATTTTCCGGCTGTTTGAGCTGCAGGATCACGGTGAAGGTTGCACCCTGTCCCACTTGGCTGGAAACCCGGATCTCACCGCCGTGATCCTTGACGATACCGTAGGAAACCGCCAGCCCCAGGCCGGTTCCACGCTGTTTGGTGCTGAAAAAGGGGGTGAAGATCTTTTCCATATGTTCCGGGCTGATGCCGGGGCCGCTGTCGGCGACCGTCACCGAGACCGTTTCACCGGCGGGATCCGCAGAAAGATCCAGCGTCAGCATGCCGCCCCCCTCCATGGCCTGCAGGCCGTTCAGCACCAGATTGGTGAACACCTGGCGAATCTGATCCTGATCCCCCTCAATCTCCCGATCCTTGCCCCAGTAATCCCGGCTGATCCGGTACGGCTCCAGGGGGATCTGGTGGCCGACCTGATCCAGGATGCTGTCCAGCACAGTCCCCAAAGAAAATCTGCTGATGCGCTTGATGCCGTTGCGGGAAAACACGCGCAGGTTGTTGACGATCCGCTCGATCCGGCCGATCTCCAGCATGATCGCCTCGACCTCTTCGCGCTCCTCGGCCCCATCCGGCAGTTCGTCCTGCAGCAGTTCGGTGTTGCCGCGAATGATCGCCAGCGGGTTGTTGATCTCGTGCGCCACACCGGCCGCCAACAGGCCCAGTCCGGACAGCCGTTCGGCCTTGGCCAGCTCCTTCTGGATTGCCAAAAGCTGGCGGTTTTTTTCCGCCAGCTGGGCGGTGCGCCGCTCCACCTTCTGTTCCAGGGTGCTGTTCAGGGTGCTGACTTCGTGGGCCATGGTGTTGAATTCGTCCGCCAGCAGGGCGATTTCATCGTGGGTGTTGACGACAATCGGCTCGATCCGCTCGCCAGCCGCCATGCGGCGGGCCCCTTCGGCCAGCGCCCTGACCGGCCGGGCCAGCTTGTTGCTGATCCAGCCCGAAAGCGCGATGCCGATCAGGGCCACAAAGGCCAGCACAGCGCCGAAGATCAGGTTGATGGTGGTGCGCATCGTCAGGAAGGGGCGCTCCGGCATGCCCACGTAGAGCGCGCCGATGGTTGCGCCGTCCGGATCCCGGATCGGTTCGTAGGCCGAGAAATACCAGTCGTTCAGCACGAAAGCGCGATCACTCCAGAGTTTGTTCTTTTCCAGCACCAGCGAGGCCACTTCGCTGGACATCAGCGAACCGGTGGCCCGTTCGCCCCCCGCATCCCGCACGCTGGTGGCGATGCGCACATCCTCCAGAAATATGGTTGCCGCGCCCCGCTCTTCCTTTTCATACACCATGCGGGTGATCGTATCCACCACCCGGCTGTCGCCGTTCAAGATCTGGCCGGCCTGCAGAACGCCGATCACTCTGCCGTCGGCCGCCAGCAGCGGCGCGGCAGCCACCAGCAGCAGTCCGCGCTCTTCCCTGCTGCGATGTGTCGCACGGGAGCGGGGTGTGGTCTTGATCGCAATCGAAGCGCTTTCAGCCAGGCCCGGGTTTTCAAGCATCAGACGCCGCTGGTCATAAAGCTGACTCCCGCTGGCCGCCGTACCCCGCAGGGCACTGGCAACCAACGGATCGGCTGCCAGCGAATCACCGGCCGCCGACGGGTTGGCGGCCCGGTAGCGAACAATCCCCTGATGATCGATGATGGTGATAAAGCTGAGCTGTTCGCTCTGCTGCAGTTTGTGCAGCATGGCTTTGCGCCGGGCCGAGCCGTCCGTTCGGAAAAACTCAGTCAGATCCGAGCTCAATCCGGCCACCTTGACCGTGGCGCTCAAGTGTTCGATCTCACCCTGGTAGACCTTGCGGGCCGCGTTCAGGTCGCTGACGACTTTTTGCTGGGCTTGTTTGAAGATCCGGTCGGTAATCAGGCTGGCGCCGATCAGCCAGCTGAGCAGGATGGCGGCCGAGAGCGGCGTCAGCGTGGCAAACAGCAGTTTGCGGCGGATGGGAGTGCGGAGTCGATGCATCTATTTCGGTTGATTTCGCATTTAGCTCTAAAATTCACAGTTTAATAACACGGAGACACGGAGTACACGGAGATTCATAATTCTAAAAAGACGTTCTCACCCGATTGTAGTACCAGATTATTCCATAACCATCAGATTTTACTCCGTGTTCTCTGTGTCTCCGTGTTTCAAATGCTTTTTTGGGTTTATTTCTACAGGAGGCAATAGCGGATAGCTGATTGAAACTTATTTTTTGTGGCAGTCAGGACAGGCTACCGGTCCTTCACCGAATAAGTCGTGGCAATCGGTACAGTATTTATGCGCCCATTCTTTGCCGAATCCCTTGATCCTGCCCGGTGCGGTGGTTGTGACGTTCTTGCCATCTTCGGAAACCGAAACGTTATCATGACAGACAAAGCATTTGCCGACTTTGTCGGTCTGGTGTCCCTTGTGATCAAAGATCATCCCGTTTTTGAAAGTGATGATGTCAGCCGCACGGCTGACCGACGCAATCAACAGGAGTATCAGGACAATCTTTTTCAAAAAACACCCCGGCTATGGTTCAGATAACCTTTTTGTGATGGCAATCGTTGCAGGCTGTCGGCCCTTCGCCGAACAGCTCGTGGCAATCGGTGCAGTATTTATGGGACCACTCCTTGCCGAAACCCTGAATCTTGCCCGGTTCGGTGGTCGTGATGTTCTTCTCGTCCTTGGATACCTGGATATTGTCGTGGCAGACGTAGCATTTGCCGACCTTTTCGGTCTGGTGGAGCTTGTGATTGAAGGTCATGCCGTTTTTGAATTGAATGATGTCGGTGGCGGCAGCGCTGGACGCGCACAACATCATTATCATAATCAGCTTTTTCACCATTATACCTCCGGCAGATCGATACGGTTTCATTGCAGCAAAGTTCTGCTTTTTTTCTGCCTATTTAATGATTTTGTCAATCCGTTTCCATACGAAAGGGAGCTTTTTGTTTAGCGTTGATCCCCGCTGCCTGATTCCGGCTCCTCCAGCAGCTCGAAACCCTCGATCCGGCGATCCAGCGTGCGGCGGGAAATCCCCAGAATCTCGGCGGTGCGGCTCTTGTGGTAGCCGGTTTCCTTCAGCACCATTTGTATGTGCTGACGCTCCATCTCTTCCAGCGGCACCATGGCGGTCTTGGAAGTTGGAGGCGTAACCGCCGTCTTCACAGTCGCCGCCGGGGCCGTGCGGGCACCCCCCCGCAGTGGAATCACATCGGCCGGCACGCTGCTGCCGACCGTCAGGATCACGGCCCGCTCCATCACGTTCTCCAGCTCGCGCACATTGCCGGGCCAGCTGTAGCTTTGCAGGGCTTCCAGGGCTTCCGGCGAAATCGTATAAATCTCCTTGGCCATCCGGGCCGCAAAGCGCTTCAGGAAGTGCAGCGCCAGCGGTTCGATATCCTCGGGCCGCTCCCGCAGCGGTGGCAGCGGGATGCTGATCACGTTCAGGCGGTAGTACAGGTCCTCGCGGAAGCGTCCTTCCGCAACCTCCCGCTCCAGGTTCTTGTTGGTGGCGGCCACGAAACGCACATCCACTTTTTTGGGGCGGGTCGAGCCGACCGGGATGAAGTCCCGCTCCTGGATCACCCGCAGCAGCTTGGCCTGCACCGCCGGACTGACGTCACCGATCTCGTCCAGAAAAAGCGTGCCGCCGTCGGCTTCCTCCAAAAGTCCCTTCTGGTTCATGGTCGCGCCGGTAAAGGCTCCTTTCAGGTGGCCGAACAGCTGGCTTTCCAGCAGCGTGTCCGACAGCGCGGCGCAGTTCAGCGAGACAAACGGGCGTTCGCGCCGCAGGCTGTTGCGGTGCAGGGCGCTGGCGATCAGCTCCTTGCCGGTGCCCGATTCCCCCAGGATCATGATGTTGGCGTCGCTGGCGGCCACCTTGAGGGTCAGGTCGTAAACTTCCCGGAAGACCCGGCTGACGAAAACGGCGCTCTCGCGGCTGTCCAGACCGATCAGCTCTTCCCGCAGACGCAGGTTCTCGGCCGCCAGGCGGCGATGCTCCAGAACATGCTCCACCAGCCCCAGCACCTTCTCTTTCGGGAAAGGCTTGATCAGGTAGTCATAGGCGCCCTGCTTGATGGCCTGCACCGCGTCATCCACGGTGCCGAAGGCGGTCATCATGATCACCGGCAGCTCCGGGCGGATCTTTTTGACCTGCTTCAGGATCTGGACGCCGTCCATGTCCGGCATGCGCACATCCTGCAGCAGCAGATCCACTCCCGCCCCGGCCGGCGACTCCAGCAGTTTCAGCAGATCCACCCCTCGATTGAAGGTATCCACCTGATAATCCTTCATCTGCTTTTTCAGATAACGCAGGATGCCTTCCTCATCATCACAGATACAGATATGCGCCATTTGGTGTCCCCCAACAAATTATAAAGTTCCCTGGTTTGTGACATCAAAATCTAACCCCCCTCAATCCCCCCTTACTTAAGGGGGGAGGTTTTGAAGTCTCCCCTTAAATAAGGGGAGATTTAGAGGGGTTAAGTGTCTTTCAAGGATTATCCTTTGATTGGCAAAATTGCACATTGCTGGACAGATTTGCGCAATCCACAATAAACCATTTCATCGGAATTAGCCCGCAAAATTTTATTAAAACCCCGCGAAGAGCCTGTTTATGCTGATTTAATCCTGCTCATGGATCCTGTAAACGCTATTGGCACGCCAATTGATGTATACGGCCTAAACCGTCAACAAAAGTGACAATATGTCGCGTTTTAATAATGAAAGGAGAGTTTTTGTATGGGTATGTCACGCAGGCAATTTTTGCAGGGGGGGGCGCTGGCTGCCGCCGGTGTCGCGCTTTCCGGCAAAACGGGGGAAGCGAGCGTCGATTCTCCGGTCACCAGGATCAAGGGGCTGAAAGCCTCCACCACCATCTGTCCGTTCTGCGCCGTGGGATGCGGGCTGCTGGTTCACACCAAGAACGGCAAGGTGGTCAACATCGAGGGTGATCCGCAGCACCCGATCAACCAGGGGGCGCTCTGCTCCAAGGGGAGTTCGTTGTTCCAGATCGCGGTCAACGAGAAGCGTCTGCAGAAGGTCATGTACCGCGCCCCCGGCTCGGACAGGTTCGAGGAGAAATCCTGGGACTGGGCGCTGGACACGATCGCCCTGCGCATGAAGGAGACCCGCGACAGAACGTTCAAGGTCAAGGAGTTGAACAAGAAGGACAATCAGGAATACGTCGTCAACCGCACCGAAGGGATGGCTTTCTTCGGCGGCGCCGGCCTGGACAACGAGGAATGCTACCTGTGGTCCAAATTCTCCCGCGCCATGGGGGTCGGTCAGCTGGAACACCAGGCCCGACTTTGACACTCCGCAACAGTCGCCGGTCTGGCGGCTTCATTCGGTCGTGGTGCCATGACCAACCATTGGATAGATCTGAAAAACAGTGACGCAATCTTCATCATCGGCTGCAACCCGGCCGAAAACCACCCCATATCCTTCAAGTGGATCGAAGAGGCCATGGAAAAAGGGGCCAAGCTGATCGTCGTCGATCCGCGCTATACCCGCAGCGCCTCCAAGGCCGACATCTATGCCCAGATCCGGCCCGGCACCGACATCGCCTTTCTGGGCGGCATGATCAACTATGCCCTGCAGAACAATCTGATCCACGAAGAGTACGTTCGCGAGTACACCAACGCGCCCTTCATCATCTCCGAAAAGTATGATTTCCAGGACGGCATGTTCTGCTCCTTCGATGATCAGGAAAAAACCTACGACCTGAAATCCCTGGCCTATGAACTTGGTCCGGACGGCACGCCCAAGCGCGACAACAGCATGAAGGACCCCCGCTGCGTGTTGCAGCTGATGAAGAAACATTTCAGCCGCTACGATGTTGAGATGGTCTGCGCGATCACCGGCACCAAGAAAGAGGATTACCTGAAGGTCGTCCAGGCTTTCTGCGCCACCGGCCGGCCCGACCGGGCCGGGACGCTGCTGTATGCCATGGGCATCACCCAGTCCACCCACGGCACCCAGAACGTGCGGGCCACCGCCATGCTGCAGACCCTGCTGGGCAACATCGGCATCGCCGGCGGCGGCGTCAACGCGCTGCGCGGCGAATCCAACGTGCAGGGTTCCACCGATTACGGCCTGCTTTTCCACCTGCTGCCCGGTTATCTTAAATCGCCCGAATTCGACAACGTCGATCTGAAATCTTACAACGAAAAGTGGACCCCGACCACCAAGGACGGCCGAAGCGCCAACTGGTGGGGCAACACCCCCAAGTACATGACCAGCCTGCTGAAAGCCTGGTACGGCGACAACGCCACCGCAGCCAATGACTTCTGCTATTCCTACCTGCCCAAGCGGATGGGGAGTTACGCCTACAACAAGATCATGGACAAGATGCTGGCCGGCGGCCTGGAAGGGCTGGTCTGCATGGGCATGAACCCGGCCGTGGGCGGCCCGGATTCGGGCAATGCCCGCACCGCCCTCTCCAAGCTGAAATGGCTGGTGACGGTTGACCTGTGGGAAACCGAAACCTCCATCTTCTGGAAGCGCCCCGGCGTTAATCCCAAGGATATCCAGACCGAGGTCTTCATGCTGCCGGCTGCTTCGTCGGTCGAGAAGGAAGGCTCGATCTCCAACTCGGGCCGCTGGGCCCAGTGGCGCTACAAGGCGGTCGAACCGGTCGGCCAGTCCATGAGCGACCTGTGGATCATCGACCAGTTTTTCAAGCGGGTCCGCAATCTCTACAGCAAGGGCAAAGGCGCCTTCCCGGAGCCGATCACCAAGCTGGCCTGGAACTACGGCAACGGCCACGAGCCGGACGTGCATCTGGTGGCAAAGGAGATCAACGGCTATTTCACCAAAGACACCACCATCGTCGACAAGGACAAAACCCTGGAGTTTAAAAAGGGCGACCAGGTGCCGATGTTCAAGTACCTGCAGGCCGACGGCTCCACGGTCAGCGGCTGCTGGGTCTATGCCGGCTCCTACACCAAGGAGGGCAACCAGATGGCCCGCCGCGACCAGTCCGACCCGACCGGTCTGGGCCTGTTCCCGAAATGGTCCTGGTGCTGGCCGGTCAACCGCCGCATCATCTATAACCGCGCTTCGGTCAATCCGGCCGGAGAGCCCTTCAACCCGAAACGTCCGCTGATCGCCTGGGACGGGCTGGAGAAAAAATGGAAAGGTGATGTGCCGGACGGCCCTTGGCCCCCCATGAAGGACGACAAGGAGGGCAAATACCCCTTCATCATGCTGCCGGAAGGGCATGCCCGCCTGTATGCGCTGGATCTCAAGGACGGCCCCTTCCCGGAGCATTACGAGCCGATGGAAAGCCCGGCCCGCAATCTGCTGTCCCGCACCCAGAACAACCCGGTCGTCAAGCTGCCCAAGAACGTCAGCAGCGACACGGCCAAGTTTCCCTTCATCGGTACCACCTACCGCATGACCGAGCATTGGCAGACCGGCGGCATGACCCGCAGTGTGCCCTGGCTGGTGGAGCTGGTTCCGGATATGTTCGTGGAAATCAGCGAAAGTCTGGCCCGGCAGAAGGGGCTGAAAAAAGGGGATCGGGTCAAAGTCACCACCGAGCGCGGCACGATCGAAGCGGTCGTGCTGATCACCTCGCGCCTGAAACCGTTCAACGTGGAAGGAAAAATGATCGAGCAGGTCGGCATGCCGTGGCATTTCGGCTACGCCGGAACGGCCAAGGGGGATAGCGCCAACCTGCTGACGCCGTCGGTGGGCTGCGCCAACACCAGCATCCCGGAGTTCAAGGCCTTCCTCTGCAATATCGAGAAAGGGGGTAGCAAAGCATGAGCGGCGCCATTACGGATTTTTCCAAACAAAAGACATTTCTGATCGATACCACCAAATGCACCGGCTGCCGTGGCTGCCAGGTGGCCTGCAAGCAATGGAACCAGCTGGGGGCCGAGAACACGTCGTTCTTCAGCGGCGAGGGCTACCAGAATCCGCCGGCCATGTCGGAGCACACCTTCACGCGGATCAAGTTCAAGGATTACCAGAAAAACGGCCAGAACGAATTCGCCTTTTACAAAGAGATGTGCATGCACTGCAACGAGCCGGCCTGCGCCTCGGTCTGCCCGGTGGGGGCCTTTGTCAAGACCGCCGAGGGGCCGGTGATCTACAACGCCGGACGCTGCATCGGCTGCCGTTTCTGCATGATCGCCTGCCCCTTCGGCATCCCCAAGTACGAATGGAGCAAGGCTTTTCCGCTGGTCAAGAAATGCACCGGCTGTTACAGCCGGGTCAAGGAAGGTATGCAGCCGGCCTGCGCCACCACCTGCCCGACCGCCATCAGCTACGGCAGCCGCAGCGAGATGATCGCCGAAGCCGAGCGGCGTCTCAAGGCCCGTCCCAAACATTATTATCCGGCCATCTACGGCAAGGAGGAGGCCGGCGGAACCAGCGTGATCTACCTGACCCACCAGCCGCTGGACGAGCTGGGGTTCAAGCCGGTCACCACCCGTCCGCTCCCCTCCTATACCTGGCAGGCGCTGCGGCTTGTGCCGGGGATCTTCCTGACCATGGGAGGCGGGCTGTCGCTGATCTCCTGGTTCAACCATCGCAAGGAGCGTATCAAACAGGAAGAGGCCTTCAAAAACAGCAAGGTCACGCCTGAAACGACAGACCCGGAAATCAAGGAGGAACAGCGATGACCGCAGCGGCACGCATCATCATTAATGAAGTCAAGGGCTACCATAATTTTCTGAAGTTCATGATCGTCCTGGTGGCGCTGGCGGTGCTGGCATCGGCCGTGCGCTTCATCTTCGGCCTGGGGGTCACCACCAACATGAACGACACCTACCCCTGGGGACTGTGGATCTCGTTCGACGTGGTCACGGCCGTGCCGCTGGCGGCCGGGGCCTTCACCCTGGGCGCCATCGTGCACTGTTTCCACATCAAGAAACTGGAGCCGCTGGTGCGGCCGGCAATCGTGACCGGTTTCCTCGGTTATTCGCTGGTCTGCATCGGCCTGCTGCTGGATCTGGGGCAGCCCCACAAAGGGTGGCACACGCTGGTGTACTGGAACGTCCATTCGCCCATGTTTGAGGTCTCGATGTGCGTCATGGCTTACACCACCGTGCTCTTCCTGGAATTCCTCTCGCCGGTCTGCGAGAAGTTCGGCTACCACATGCCATTGCGTGTCCTGCGCTGGCTGGAGATGCCGCTGGTGATCGCGGCGGCATCCATCTCGACCCTGCACCAATCCTCGCTGGGAACTTTTTTCCTGATCGCGGTCGATAAGCTGCACAACCTCTGGTACAACCCGCTCCTGCCGCTGCAGTTCTGGATGTCGGCCATCTTCACCGGCATGTCGATCATCATCCTGGAAGCCACCATGGTGCACCGCTACCTGGGGCAGCCGGACGAATCGGAGCTGCTGGAAGTGCTGACCAAAATCATCCCCTGGGTGCTGGGAGCTTATCTGACGGTCAAGATCGCCGCCCTGGCCTTTCTTTCCCACGGCCCGCTCTTCGATCGCCCGGTGCTGCTGGCGCTGTTTCTGGTTGAGGTGGTTGTCGGCCTGATCATCCCGATGATCATGTTCATGAAGGAATCCAACCGCGAAGACAGCCGCATGCAGCTGCGGGGCGCCAGCCTGATCATTTTCGGGGTGGTGCTGAACCGCTTCAACGTATCCATGTTCGGCATGATCCAGCCCGATCAGGTGATTTACTTCCCGTCGGTCATCGAATCACTGGTGACAATCGGCATCATCGCCGGCCACATCCTGTTCTTCGTGCTGCTGGCCAAGTATTTCCCGATTTTCGAGCACCATCCCGAGACGGTGGATTACTCGCTGCCCGACCGCTTCCATCAGGTGGAGGGGCACGAACACCAGCAGGTCAAGGGTGTCGAGGCGTGAACTTCATCCCCGACGTCACCGGCGTGATCCTGGCCGGCGGGCAATCCTCGCGCATGGGGAGCAACAAGGCGCTGCTCCCCTATCGCGGCGGCCGTTTCATCGAGGCGATCCACCGCCAGATGTGCGAACTGTTCGGCGAGGTGCTGCTGGTGACCAACCGGCCGGAGCAGTACAGTTTCCTGCCCTGCCGCACGGTGCCCGACCTCTATCCCGGCCTGGGCGCCCTGGCCGGCCTGCACAGCGGCCTGTTTCACAGCGCCGGCGAGCATATTTTTGCCGTGGCCTGCGACATGCCCTACCTGAACAACGCCCTGATCCGCCGGCTGGCAGCCCGGCGCGAAGGGTGCGACGTGGTGATCCCGGAAAGTGAAGCCGGACTGGAGCCGCTGCACGCCATCTATGGCAAGGCCTGTCTGGGACCGATGGAGGAGGCGCTGGAAAACAACCGCAAACGGATCATCTCGTTTTTTCCCGAGGTGCGCGTAAGCACGTTGCCGCGCCGCGAGGTGGCCCTGCTTGATCCGGATTTCGCCTCCTTCAGCAACATCAACACACCGGGGGATTACTTCAAACTGCGCGGCGCAGAGCTCTGCTCCGCGTGCAGCCAACCGGCCGGATTAATCGCGGCCCTTTAGAAAGGAAAAAAACATGTTTGGATTTGGTATGCCGGAAATGGTAATCGTGATGGGAATCGCCCTGGTTGTGTTCGGCCCGGGCAAGCTGCCGCAACTCGGCCAGTCCCTGGGGGCCGGTATCAGAAATTTCAAGAAAGCCTCCAGCGGCGAGGACATCGTGGCGCTGAACGAAACAGAGGCGAAGAAGTAGAATTTACAGCCAACAGCAGGATGCTGTGAAAAGACCCGCCCCGGAAAGGGCGGGTCTTTTTTATAAATTATCTGCGCTCTTCCGGGGCAGTTTACTTAATTCCACTCACTATCTTCTGCACAGCATCCAGCAACATCGGCAAATCATCACGAAGAGTATTCCAGACTATCTCCAGATCGACCCCGAAATATTCGTGCGCCAGCAGATTACGGAAATCCTTTACGTCCTGCCACGGTATTTCAGGATACCCACGTTTCAGCTCATCCGACAGTTTACCCGCAGCCTCGCCTATGATTTCGAACTCCCGAATTACCGCAGAGTAACGCATGCGGTCCTGAACAAACGTATCACAGGTCAAGCCCTGAACATACGACTGGATAGCCGCTCCAGAATCAAGAATATCCTGACAATAGAGAAGCTGCGGACGTTCAGACATGGATGATCTCCTTGGCCACCATTTCACGAGCCAACGGTTTCAAGGTGCTTTCAATACCAAGATCTACTGTCCTGCCGAACTGCTGTTCGAGGTAGCGCCTGATGCCAAGGAAATTCCCCAAGGACTTCTTATCGGACTTGATCTCTATGGCAATATCGATATCAGAATCTTCGCGGGCATCTCCCCGGGCATAACTGCCGAAGAGACCGACGCTCACCACACCGAAACGCTGCGCCATTTCATCCTTGTGCGTCTGCAAAAACATGATGATATCGTTTTTGTTGCTGACCATGTCACTGCCCCTTGAGTTTTCTTAACGGGAGTATACGTTTGCACTGACCAAAAAGCAAGAAGGGCTCGTGCCTTCCGGGCAATGCCGCGACGGGGAGACGAAAAGGGGGCAGGCTACTTAAAAAGCCGCTTCCTGACTGACAACATCATCCCTTTTACTTGTTTTTTCGTAACTGTTCAGCTCAACTCAAGAGCGCAGGCATCGTGCCTGCGTTTCGAGCAAGTTTTTGCTCGAATAGATGTTATTGTGCAAAAACGATGCAAGCGATAAATCCCGCTTGCAAGGCGGGCAGGATGCCCACCCTCCCTGCTAATGCTGAACAGTTACGTTCTTTCTTCAACGAATCCCAGGCTCAAATCGCGCCGCTCTTTTTCAAAAGCGTTGCCAGCGCTTCGGCCAGCTGTCGGTAGCCGGCCGCGTTGGGGTGGACGTAATCCGATTTGAGCGCGCCTTTGCCCAGGATGCGGGCCAGGATTTTAGCCTCGATCGGCAGGCCGGATTTAGCAGCCAGTTCGGCATAAAAGGGGGGCGGTTTCAGGGACAAATCGGGAGCCGGGACCGCCACCAGCAGCACCGCAATTCCCCGTTCCCGGGCCAGGCGGATCATGGCGCGCAGATTGCCGGCCGTCTGGCCCTGATCCAGACGTTGCAGCAGATCATTGCCGCCGTGGCAGAGGATCAGCAGGGCCGGCTTCTGCGCCTCCAGCAGTTCCGGCAGCCGTGCCAATCCCTCGGCGCTTACTTCGCCCGGCACCCCGGCGTTGACCACTTTCCGGCCGATCAGCTTTCCCAAAACATCGGGATAACTTTCACCCGCCCCGGCCCCGATCCCGGCGGTGATGCTGTCGCCAAAGGCCAACACCAGGCCGTCGGCCGCCAGGGGGGGCAGCTGCGCCCCCCGGCTGCAGCCGGACAGAAGGATCAGGCAGCAGAGCAGCAGGTGAATCAGGATCGATGCTTTTTTCACGGTCAGCCTCCCTGGATCGGCGAAAATCAAAAAACACAGCATAATTCCAATTCCGTATCAAAGTCCTCTCTGCGTTGGCTCGTCTTCGGCAGCACAACGTACATATCCGTGCGCCTCGCTGCCTCGATCCTCACCGCCTTGAAACTTGTCCGTGGCGGAGGTTCTGGCAGGCGCATAAACTCATCAAAGTTTGCCGAAACGTTTCGTCCGGATAACGTTTGACAGCCAGGGATGACTTACCTGCTGTTCAGAATGTCAATCGCTTCATGGGCAACAAAGGTACGGTTGCGCTGCTGCTCATGCGGAGTCGTGAGAATTCCCGTTTCAGCCAGTTTGACCAGGGCGTTATTAGCCGCGGGAAACGAGATGCCCAGTTCCGCCTGCACATGCCTGGCGGTGACAACCGGTCTTCCTATCAGCAGCTGCGGCAATCTGTACACCGCTGAATCAGATCTGACTTTCAGTTCGGATAATCGATTTTCCCAACGCTGCAACAGAAAACTCAGCGCATGTGCGGTATGGATAGATTCCCTGACCGACTCCTTCACCGCCGCAGCGAAAAACTGCAGCCACGCTTGCCACTCTTCACGCAACTGCACACCGGCCAGCCGGTCGTAGTATTCCTGCTGGTTGTTCTTCAGATATCCGGCGATATACACCGGCAAGTATCCTTCCGCAGCCAGCATGACCGGCAGCAGCAGACGGCCGACACGACCGTTGCCATCAACAAACGGATGGATCGTCTCGAATTGGGCATGGGCAATTGCCATACGGATAACGACCGGAACTTCGTACATATCCTCTTCCGATGGTGTGTCATGCAGAAACGCGATCAGTTCTTTCATGCAGCCGGGGACATGTCCGGGCGGCGGCGGAACGAAACGTGACTGGTAGATGCTGCTGCCGCCGATCCAGTTCTGTATTTCCCGGTATGCACCTGGTTCAGCGCGATAATCGGCGCCATTCATCAAAGTGCGATGCAGCCCTTTAATCAATGCTTCATCAACCGCCGTCGCTCCACGATCTCTGACCGCATTCAGGCCGATTTCAAGCGCCTTGACGTAGTTCAGGGTGACAAGCACGTCAGAAGGCATGCCTTCATCACTGCCGGTGGCTTCATAGCTGAAAAGCTGATTCATATCCGAGCTGGTGCCTTCGATTTGACTGCTGCGAACTGCCTCGCGCCGGTCAAATGTTCTGGTGACAAGGTTGGGGTTAGTCAGTCGCGCCGTGGAGACCCGAAGCTCTCCCAATGCCTCGTGGGCATGGATAACTTCTTTGATGATGCCTTTTGAAGGTATGAACCGGGGGGGAGCCGGCGGGATAAGAGCAGACGCGCCCGGATGTGATTCCAGATGAACGAGTTGTCGCTGTCTGGTAGGGCTGAGATCGGTTTTTTTCATGGCGATATCCTTTAACAACCGGGCAAGTTATTAAAGGATATAGTGTTAACCATAAATTATCAAGGGCGTTGTTAAAGGATAGCAGCACATACGAACGATGCAGAAGCGCGACCTATCGGCCATAGCGTCCCAATCCCCCGCAGGGGTATCCTGTTCATCCCGGTTTAAAAAACTTTTTATCGGATCAGAATTTCAGCCGTACCCCGGCCTGAAACGAAGAGCCCGACAGGTCGCCCGATCCGATCCCTTCATCCGACGTATCGGAAATCCCGAAATAGCGGTAGCCCAGATCCAGATCCAGGCCGCGTGCCAGCTTCAGGGCCACACCGCAACCGGCCTGATAGGCCAGACCGGTGCCGGTATGGTCAACATACCCCAGCGATGCGGCATGTCCCCGCCCCAGGCCGAGCCCGCCGCCCAGATAGGGTGTCCAGCCCGAGCTGTTGCGGAGATCGAACCAGCCGTTTAGGAGCCAGCCCAGCGCCCAGGCCTGATCGCTCGTGTTCCGGGAGTCGGCTTGCTTGTACGACAATTCGTTTTCCAGCCGCAATCCGTTGTCCCACGCCGCTCCGACCGTTGCTCCCACCCCCCCAGCCAGCGTTGTAATCCACATCCACCGCCTTGAAAGTCTTGTCCGTGGCGGAGGTTCCGGCAGGCGCATAAACGCCGCCGAACAGGGAAAAATATCGTTCGGCGGCCAGCGCGGGGGCGGTCATCAGAAGTACGGCGGCAATGATGGTCAAGCGGTGTGCGGTCATGCGCATAATGTCATCTCTCCTGGTGTGTGATGGGTATGGTTTCAGTCGTTCCACGGATCGCTGGAATCGAAGGAACTGCCGCAGAGAGAATTGCTGTCGTCAAAGCCGCACGAGCAGCTGCTGTCGAACGGGTCAAAACCCGACGTTCCGCAGCCGATATCGAATGACGAATCGTGCCAGGTCGGATCCATGGGCGTATCGTGGAAAATGTTGCCCGGCTCGAAAGCGTAGGCCGGGTCGGAGCTGTGGTGGATATTGGCCGGGTTCCAGGAATAGATCGGGTTGGTAAGCATGTCATCGTCCTGCTGCCAGTTGTCGTTGCTGCTGGAATAGGGCGCTTCGGAGCTGATAAAAGTATCGAATAGCGATGCCGAATCCTGATTTCGGCTGTCGTCGAACAGGGACGACAAAAAAATCATGAGTGCCATAGCTCCTCCTCTTTCGACCATGCAGACGATATGTGCCGTTGTAAGGATACCCCGACACGCGGTGTCTGCAGCGTCAGGAAAGGTTGCCGAAACGTTTCATGTAAGCAGGCCTGCTGAAACGAGAAAAGGTATTGACGTCACAATACAGCCCCGCTGATTAATCTGATTTTCAAGAGCATTCCGCCACTCACCTCAGGATTTCCCCCCTCTGTTACGGTTCCCGGCGATTTATGCTCTTTAAGCGGGCAAGGTGTTTTCTGTCATAGGAATAAATATCCTCTATGCCCTGCTTTTCCATCAGGGCGGCAATGTAGGAATCCACGAAGTCGATGTTGTGGAATTCATACATGACAAGCGCTTTGCCGATCAGGTCGCCATTGATGACTTCCAGCCCCGCTGTGGCCAGAATACCGCGCACCAGCGGCGCGATCTGAACATTCTTCAGCCGATAGGACGATTCGAGAACCCAGACGGTTTCAGCAATTACCAGTTCGGTTGTCACCAGCTGCACGACCCCGGCGGCGGCATCGTCCAGGAGCTGTCCGACCCGATCGGCCAGATCGGGATCGTCGTTGGTCAGATAGCGGATGAACAGGTTGGTATCAACAAAGCACCTTTTCATAGGCTTTCATCGGCGATACGCCCGGCAACCATGCGCTTCGCCTCCTCGCGTTCTGCGACAATCCCGCCCGTGCCGACCGGCGCGACAACCCCCCGCAGCTGTTTGAGGGTTTTGACCGGAGTGATGATGATGCGCTCGTCGTCCACAAAGAAATCAACCCGGTCATTGGGCTGGATTTTGAACCGATTGCGAATGTCTGCCGGAATAGTTATCTGCCCCTTTGCTGTGACGGTTGACAGCATACATGCCTCCTGTTGAACCTTTGTTTGTATGTAATACATTTATTGCATAGTAATACTTTGCGGTAGTGGGTTCAACAACAAATGGTGGCCGGGTTTGTTTCAGTCCCCCGCAGGGGTAATCCAGCCCGTAATGCGAATATTGGCTTGTGTTATCGGCTATTTATTGTTTCAGTCCCCCGCAGGGGTAATCCAGCCCGTAATCGGTTTACAGTGCATGAACTGTGGTGCCTACACGTTTCAGTCCCCCGCAGGGGTAATCCAGCCCGTAATTTGAGCTGTCGGTGAATCAAAAGTTGAACCGGCCTGTAAAGTTTCAGTCCCCCGCAGGGGTAACCGACGGTCGTCCGCTCGATTATAAAGCCAGCCAGCAGGCGGTCCCAGGTGATGACCCCGCGCCGCTCCTGGCAGACCGCCAGCAATTGCCGCGCCTCGGCCAGCTCGTCCCGAAAAGTCTGGCTGCCGGCGAAATTGCGTGCTTCATAACGGTCGGTGATAAAGCAGTGCCAGTCGACGTTGAACATCAGCAGACCGGGATTGCTGGTGATGAAATCCCTTAAGACGGGTGACTCCAGAAATTTGTACCAGTCTTTGCGGGGAATGTACGCTTCGCCGCCGAAACTGATGCACATTCTCAAATCGAGGGGGGTGACCATGATCGAGGCCGAGGCGTGGCGCACCCGGTCGCGCTGGTTGTCCCAGCCGGGGCGCAGCAGGTTGACCGCCAGCCAGACGTAGGCCGAGGTGGTGTCGACCCGGCTGATGACGTCGATGCCGAGGTTGGGATAGCCGGCCAGCAGGTTGCGCTTGAGGTGGGTTGACAGGTGCAGCAGGTGCTTGCGCATGTGGATCAGGTCATGGAAGTCGCGCCGCTCGATGCTGCAGTGGTCGGCTTCGATTTCCACTTCTTCGTCCTGGAAAAACTCTCTGACCGCCAGGACAGCATAATCGGCGGTGAGCAGCGGTATCCCTTGCAGCGAGCCGTACTCTTCGAAGCGTTCCGCGTCCATGACTTTCCAGACATAATTGACCAGCAGCGCAATTTCTTTGCGGATCCGTTCCCGTTCCCGCTGGTCTTTGTAGCCTTCAAAGGCATCGTCGGTATGGATGATGTAACGGTTGAGGATTTTCCGGAGGCGGTGGAGGTATCTTCTGTCAAATCGTCGGGGATCGATGATGGAGAGTTCTTCAATGGCGTTGTAGAGGAAATCGCCGTTGGATGATTTTTCAAGCCGGCAACTGATCAGGCTGTCTTCGATAAATCTTTCAAAGAGGATTGCGGATACAAAACCGGCGTCGACAAAATTGCCCTGCCGCAGCAGGCTGGCCGCATACATGGCAAAGGTTCTGCTCCAGCTTTCCACACCCATTGTGTCCCTCCGGATTTTTATTCAGGTTATACACACGCTATCCGGTTCTAGCCGGACCGCATTGAATGTCAGGGCCTTATGGTGCAGGCAAGGATGGTTTCAGCTGATAGAGATTTTACCCTTTTCCACCCGCACGCCGTAACGGCTGCCGCCATATTTTCTGTTGCAGCTGATCAGGTAGAAAGGATGAAGCGTTTCATCTTTCAGCTCTTCCATGATGGTTTTGTTGATCTTGCTGATCTGCTGACGCAAGGTGGAATTATCAAGGGCGCTTTGCCATTTGCCCAGCAGCTCTTCGCGTTTGAAAGGATCCCCGCTGTAGATCTGTTGATAATCATCGGCCATGGCTTCGACAAAAGGCCGCTCGGTCATCTCAACCAATTGGACGAAGCATGACCTACATTCCCTGCAATAGTCGCGACTATTCAGTTTGCACGATCCGTTCTTGAGCCGCAGAAAAGCGGTGTAGACCGTTAGCTGGGCCGGCTTCAGCTCGATCAGGGTGGTTCCTATGTACAGCGTCCGCTCGCATAAATTGATAACAACCGCTCGCTGCACCGAGGAGCTGTTGATCGTTCGCTGCCCTTCGGCAACCATCTCGCGCACACCGCCGCTCCCCAGGGTCAGTTTGTCGCGCAGGTAGATCAGCGGCAGCGGGACCAGGTTGATCTGGGCATCGTCGGTGTTGACTGTTTTTTTGCTGCCGTCCCGGAAACGGGCGTTGATAACGGCATTTGTGCGCGGTTTGTAAAAGAAATCCGGATTCTTCTCAAAATCCGGACTGACCATGATGTGATAAAGGCTATCCCACTGCCGCGCCACCAGCTGGAAGGCCAGCCCCATGAAATAACTCATGGTTTTGCGACCCCCGGACAGACAGCAGTGCAGCCGAGTGCCGGGCTCGGCGGCCAGCTCCCGCAAAAAGCCGGCGATCTGGTCGGCGGCGATCTCGTTTTCCTCGACCGTCCAGAGATCATCTACCTCGCGCCCCTGATGATCGCACAGCACCAGGAAATTACCGTTTTCGAGTGTGATGTCCGGAATTTCATATTCCCGGCAGAGAGCGGACAGAATCCCGCCTGTTACCAGTTTGTCCAGAATCAGCTGCTTGCCGGGAGTGGTGGTTATAATGCGGATGCAATCGGGAATAATCGGTGGGGTCTGGCATACAAGCGCCTGAATCGTCTCGGTGATGATCTGGGGGGTGGAGCCGGCAACAAAAACCAGTGTTTCGCGAAATGGCGCAGGTGACATTGTTTCTCCGGAGCGTTGTGCGGGATTTGGTTTTATACTGCCATAAGCGGTATATTTGCAAGTACAGTCATGCGGTGTTCGTAATTACCTGAGAAATCGTGCCCTGTGCCCCTGCATCTTTATTGTTATTTGACGATGTAGGGGTGTGAGTCGGGTTGCGAGCATGTTCGTGGGTTTATAGCACAGGTGATAAGGGAGGCGGGATCAGACAACGTTTCGGAAACATTTCGGTTGGTCATGCCGGAGGGTGCATCCGCTTCAGGGACCGCCTGCCAGCCAGCTGATGTTTTTCAGCGGCGCTCCCTGTTTGTAATACAGAGCCGGGGAAAGCGGCACGAAAAAGATGTGCACGTCATGATAGCCGAACGTGCTGAGCAGATCATGCAGACCGGCGGCGATACGGTCATGCTTGTGTTGTCCGCGCGGAAACATGAGGATTTCCAGCGAACGGGGCGTGTCGGTAATCCGCGTGATGGCCAACAATTCGATCTTTACGATTTCCGGCGGTACGGCGGCTGAACGGGAAAATTCCTCTACCAGCAGCGGCAGCTGCTGGCGCAGAAAATCCTCGTCGAAGCCTTTGAATCTCAAGTATGGCATTGACTCTCTTTTCTCAGGGTAAATAACACCTTCGACCGCAAGGACACTA
Source organism: Deltaproteobacteria bacterium (assembly GCA_021850095.1). GTDB lineage: Bacteria > Desulfobacterota > Desulfuromonadia > Geobacterales > Pseudopelobacteraceae > JACRCG01. The sequence goes on along the minus strand of JAJZRX010000016.1, from coordinate 3,184 downwards.
CCGAGGGTGGTGTCATCGCCGCGTTCTGGCTGATTGCACATAAGGATCTTTGTCCGGTTCCCATTGCCCGGTAAAGCCGACCGGAGATGTCCTCCAGCATTGGCAGTATTCTGTCCGGTTGCCGGATAACCAGTTTGAGCCGCCGGGCTGTTTGGCGCACGACCGCCGGGGAGTCTTCGCCCCTGCCCTGCAGTTGCTGGATACATCGGGCAATTGCCAGCGCCGCCAATCCCCCCTCGATAACCTGGCCGAGATCCTTGTCTAGCTTTTGGGCATTGGTCAGTATCCGCAAAACCCGGTGATGCGTTCGGGCGCGGTACTTTTTCAGCGCTGCAGCCGAATCGGCGACGGTCATGGCGGCCAGATCCCGGCTGATGGCGATCAAGAGCGAACGGAGCCGCCGGGCCGGATCGATCGGCAGCAGGAAGCGGAAGGCAATGATCGCAACACCGATTCCGGCCAGCACGGCGAACCCGCCCGCGGCAAAGACGGCCGCCGGGGGGACGGCCGGTAGTCCCGGCTGCATGACAAACAGGAAGAAAAGCATGGCGTCCATGGCTCCCAGTGCGGTCCGGCGATGGTGCAGGGCGACGATGCCCGCCATCAGGACCGGTACGGTGACGAGCACCTGCAGCAGCGGACTGCTGATTCCCGGCAGGAGCACCAACCGCACCAGAAAAGCGGCCGCGACTCCCAGTGATGCCCCGCAGAAAATGTGGGAAAGCATGACGGAGGGGCGATCGTGGGTGGAGAATATGCTGACCATGATCGAGGCCGCCATCAGCATCAAGGGGCCTTCGCTCCAGCCGGTCAGGTGCCAGGCCGTGCCGACAGCCGCTATCGCCGTTGCGGCCCGCAGCGCGGCCCGGCCGGCTTCCTGCCAGTCGCGGTGAAGGATGAAATGATTGCCGGCCGGCCTTTCGGTTTTGGGTACGATTCGATCCCATTCATTGGTGACCAGCTCCAGGGAGCCGATCAGATCGGTCAGGGCTTCGCCCGCCAGCGGCAGGCGCCCTCGCAGCGCGTCCAGCATTGCCGGGCTGTCCGTAAAGACGGATTCGAGCGGTTGGTCTCCATCCAGCTGTGCGGCCATCTCCGTCAGCTTCCGGGCCAACGGCTGTCGCCAGGCGTCTCCTGAAGCATGGCGAGACAGGTACCTTCCGGCCAATTTGCCCGCTTCCAGCAGGGAGAGCATGGCGACAATCAGACCCTGGACAGCGCGCTTGCGCTTTTTCAGGCCGATCGAACCGGCCCAGACCGCATCCAGGCTGGCCTCGATTTCGGCGATGTTTACCAGAATATCCTGTCGCCGGGCATTCAGCCCCTCGTGCTCCCCTTCCCCCAGCAGCCGCGCCAGCCATTCGATTTCCTCTCCAACCAGTAGCGTCAGCCGGTCCAGCAGTTCACGTTTCGAGCGCCGGCGGGTAAAAAAGAGCGTCACCGCGGTCGAGACAACGATCCCGATGGTTATGCCGGCGATCCGCCCGAATACCAGATCATTCAGGTGCGGCGGGTTGTTGTAACCGGCCATGGCAATCACGGCCCCGGTGCAGGCGGCCACCATGGCGGCATAGGAGCGGAAACCGTACAGCAGGTTGCCGGCGGCAATGCAGCCCGCCAGCCAGAGGGAGAGCATGATCGTCAGCATCGGGGGTGAAAGGGAGGTCTGCAGCATCGCCAGGCCAGCCAGCGAGCCGGCCGCCGTGCCGACCAGGCGATAAAAGCTCTTTTCCAGCAGCAGCCCGCGGGTCGGCTGAATCACGATCAGGGCCGTCATCGCCGCCCAGTAGGGACATTCCAGCTTCAGGGCGATCGCCACCGTCAGGGCGGCCAGGGCCGCCAGGGTACCCCGGAAAGCCAGCACAATCAGCGGCCATTCGTGCCGCGCAAGGCGGCCCCACCGGTCGGGCATCAGCGTTTCACCCTCTGGCGCACGTCATTGACCTGTGATTCCAGGCGCAGGATCAGTTGTGCCAGGCAGTCAATCTCTGCATCGCTGAACGGGTCAAGCAGTTCATCCTCCAGCGACGTGACAATCTTCCGAATCCGCGAGACGAACACCTGGCCGTTGGCTGTCAGCCGCAGCTGTTTGGCGCGCCGGTCGCTGGTATCTTCGGAGCGTTCCACCAGACCTTTTGCCATCAGCGTATCCAGCAGGCGAACAAGCGAGGGACCCTCGATGCCGACGGATGCCGCCAGATCCTTCTGGCGGCATCCGTCTCCCAGGAGGTGCAGGTGGATCAGGGGGCGCCAGGTGGCGTCGGTCAGCCCGGCTGCCTGGACTTCGCTGTCCAGGACCTGCCGCCAGCGGCGCGTCAGGCGTCCCAGGCGGAACAGGAGGTTACTGCGATCGATCTTTGTTGTGGATAGGTTCATAATTAATAGATAGCATGCTATCTATTATGCTGCAATCTGTTTTTCCAGGTCCAGCAGGGCTGCCTTGCGCTCCAGCCCCCCGGCATAGCCGGTCAGGGAGCCGTTGACCCCCAGCACGCGATGACAGGGGATGATGATCGCAATCGGATTGCGCCCCACGGCGCCTCCCACCGCCTGGGGCGCGGGCAACCGTCCCTGACGCTGTTCGGCCAGCTGCCTGGCCAGGGCGCCGTAGGTGACCGTCGTGCCGGAGGGTATGGCGCGCAACAGCTCCCAGACCGCCATCTGAAAGGGAGTTCCCCGGGGGGCCAACGGCAGATCGAAGGTGTTCAGCTGACCCGCGAAATAAGCTTCCAGTTGGCCCCGCAGTGCCATAAACAGCGGGTGATCAGAATCAGGCTGCCACTCCCCGGTGTTTTCCGGCGCATATTTCTGGCCGATGAAGCGCAGTTCACACAGCGAACCAGCTTCCGCCAGGGCGATCATGTCACCCAGAGGTGTCGGTATAGTGCATTTCAGTTTCATGTCAGTTCCTCCTTGACAGGGTTTTCGTTCTGAATTACGGTAAATACGGTATCATTTTAGCGGGCTGAACGGAAACACGATAAAACTAATCGTCTATTGACAATTTAAGACGAGTTGGGCAGTATTGACAGACCATTTATGCGAAAACTATCCTCTCTAAAATTTATTCATAACGTAGAAAACCACACCCTGCGGGTGTGGTCATGTGGACTGGCTATGCCGGTCCCGTATGGGTCTGGCTGATAAAGCCGCTCACTGCTATCCTTTCAACGAGTTGTTGCCG
>JAJZRX010000015.1 GCA_021850095.1 Deltaproteobacteria bacterium | reverse complement strand
CATGCCGTTGCTGGTGGAGCGGCCATGGCAGGAGTTGCAGGATACTGTACCGTTCCAGGTCTGGCGGGCATAGACTTTGCCGCTGTACACAGCGGGCAGATCACCGGCGGCAACGCTGATATTTCCGGTGGAATGGCAGTACAGGTTGCGGCAGCTCAAGGTTGCCGTGGAATAGGTGCCGAACGCGTTGCTGGCGTCAAATTTGACGTTGCGGATCTTGTCCACATGGCTGGTCAGGTTGGTGAAGGCCGGGGCGACGGTCGAATCGGCGGTGACCTGAACCTTGCCGCTGTGGCATTCGGCGCAGGCATAGCGGTATTGATTGGCCGCTCCCATATGCTTGAGATGCGGGACGGAGGCCGGCGGAGCGGCGGCGCTGACGCCGTGACAGGTGCCGCAGGCGCCGGAAACGGGGTCGCCCCAAGTTACGGCGGCATAGGTGGTTGGTGTTGCCTTGCCATCACTGTGACAGTACACGCTGGAACAAGAGCCATAACCGTCGCCCGGTTTGGTTGTACCGTTGTAGGCGGCACTGGCACCGAAATAGTTGGGAATACCCACGTTGACCGCGTAGTTGGGATGGCTGGCCTGAACGAGGTTGCCGGTGTGGCATTGCGCTGAATTGCACGACGTGGGAGAGAAACCGGTGAGCGTGTAGGCATGACAGGCCGCGCACTTCTCGGCACCGGTAAATCCCATCATAAATGAAAGATGCTTGGTATGGCTCCCCGTAGTCAAGGGCGTCGCCGTTCCGATGTAAAATCCGGAACCATTGCCATGGGTTTTCTGGATACCATGGCAGGTGCCGCAGGAGCCGGAAGCGGCGTTACCCCAGGTAGGGTTTGTGTAGGTCGGGGGCCAGGTGCCGCTATCACCCTGACCGGTTGAGTGGCAGTAAACGGTGCTGCAGGTGGCGGGGGCGCTACCCGGAGTCTTGGACATCGGCGATGCAGGGGTTGCCAGGGTACCGTTGTATCTGCCGCTGCTGGCCGAAGAGCTGTTATTGAAGGCGACTGTAACCAGGCCGTCCACATGACTGCTGGTGTCACTGATCGACATACCGGCTGTCGCGGTTGCCCCGTGACATTTTACGCAAGCCAGCCGTGCACCCAGCCCGCCCCATGAGTAGATGTGCCCCGAATGACTACCGCTGCTGATACTGCTGCTGCCGTCAAAGTTTTCCTTATGACACCCTTTGCAGTTCAGTGTCCCTCCCCAGGTGGCGGGCTGATTGGGAGCGGTGAAATTGGGATTAGGAACGGCCTTGTCACCGGGACTGTGGCAATACAGGTTGCTGCAGTTTCCAAAGACGTTAGTCTGGCTGGGCAGGTAGTCATTCAGTGCGCCGGAATAGGCGCCGCTGCCGTTGTTGGGGGCGGCGGCGAAGCTGATGTTCAGGCTGCGGTGGCCGGCGCTGGTGGCGTGACTGAAGGTGGTGTTGTTGGAGTGGCACTTCTGGCAGTTGTCAACACCGGAATAATAGGCGTCATGCTTGGCGTGACTGCCGGCGGCGCCGCTGGTCCCGGTGCCGTCGGGCGGTGCGCCGTGGCACTGGTCGCAGTCGGCCGGGGCGCTGAACGCGGCGCCGCCCCAGGTCGGCGTGACGGTTTCAAAGTGGCAGTTGACATTGCTGCACGTCCCGAGAACCGGGCTGGTGGTCTGGGGAAAGGACGTGCCCTTACTGTAGGTCGCGGCGACGGGTGAGCTGTTGATAGTGGCGCTGATCTCGATGGCTGCGTTGCGATGGGAAGCCGTATAGGATTCAGCCGCCGCGCCGTGGCATTTCGCGCAGGCGGCGGCCGGCGAGTCCGGGCCGAGATGGGTCTGATGATTGCCCGGGAAAGCACCGGTGGTGATGTTGCGATAAGCGGCATCCAGCGGCCTGATATCGCTGGATTGCCCAGGGGCGGCATGGCAGGTGGCGCAAGTGGCCGCTTCGGCGGTGGTGTTCCAAGCTGCCACTGATGAGAACGTCACTGCCAGTGCAAGCAGCAGTCAAACTATTCCTGAAAAAGCGGTAGCCTGCATAGCGGCCCCCTTTAGATCATCTTCACGACAATTTTTTGTCAAAATCATCGGAGGAAAGGACGCTGCCCTTCCCTCCGATAAAGGGGCTATTTGTCATTCGACCAGCGCGGCGAAGCCTGGAAGTGACAGCTGACGTTCCAGCAGGTGCCGCTGTTGCCCGGCGTGGCTTTGCGGTACTGGCTGGCATCCAGCGGTTTGCCGGCGTTGAACTTGTAACCGGCGTCAACCTTGACACTGGTGTTGACCATTTTCTGTGCGTTCGTCGGCGAAGTCATGCTGTTGAAGATTGCCGCTCTGCCGACATGGGCGCCGGCACCGTCGTTGTGGCAGATCATGCATGGCCCGAAGCCCTGGCTGGGCCGTACGGTGGACATGACGTGACCGAGCTTGATATGGGCGCCGCCGCCGCCGGAATAATTCTCCAGCTTCGCGGACGAGTAGTTGTTCTGCGACGGCACGAACCCTTTCGGAGCCGGCGGATAACCATGGCACTCGTCACAGGCCTTGGGCTTGAAGGCGTAGGTGTCTTTATGCGAATGGCAGTTCAGACAGCCGCTGGTCGGGTGATTGGCGCCCTCTTCCACGTTTCGGCGATAGTGCGAGGTGTTCATGTGGCAGGTCTGGCACAATCCACGATAGGGAGGTGTCAGGCTGACCAGGTCGTTGGAGGTTCCATAGGTTATGGTGGAAGTCAGGGCACCGAAGACAATATACTTTTTAACCATCTTGCCGTTGGCGCCGCCGTGTACCTCGTGGCAGACCTTGCAGTCCATGGTGTAGGGGCCGCCCTTGGTGGTGGCATGGGTCGAGGTGATCCGTTTGCTCAAGTCATTGACAATCGACGGCTCGGCGTGACAGGAACTGCACTGGCTGTTGTCGTTGGCGGTAAAGAGGCGCTTGTCGGCGCTTCCCAGTGTACCGTCAAAGTGCCTGGCGGTGCTGTTATGACATTTGGAGCAGCTGTTGCTGTTGGCAAAGGCGCCGTGACCGCGCTTGGTAAAGCTGGAATAGGATTTGTAAGGCGCCTGGACGGCAGAACCATCAGCAGCGCCGTTAAAGCTTGACCAGGAGCGGGCCGCGACATTTTCAGTAGCGCCGCTGCCCATGCCGCTGTGGCAGGATTGGCAGGAGAGACGACCCGAAACCCAGACCGGAACCGAACCGGCGTGGCAGTTCTGGCAGTAGGTCGCCCCGGCGCCGCCCCCCTGCTTGGAGATGGAACCGTCAACGTGCGAGCTGTGCAGTTCACCGGTAAAGACGTGACAGGCGCCGCAGAGATCGTTGGTATTGCGTTTGGGGCCATAGCTGCTGGAGATATGGGTGAAGTGGGCGCCGCTGGAAAGTATGCCCGAACCGGTGCTGACGGCGGTCAGGTGGCAGCTGCCGCATTTGCCGCTGGTGCGGTTGGTCCAGCTCGGCGCTACCGGCGCAAAGGTTCCCTTGCCGTTTGAGTGGCAGTAGGTGGTGCAGGTGGTGCCGTTAAAGACCGTGCCGCTGGCGAGGGCTCCGCTGAAGCTCACGTTGCGGGTGCCGTCGGCGTGTTTGGCATAGTTGGAAATGGTGGTGTTGCCGCTGACGGTCGCGGAGTGGCACACGTTGCAGGTAATCATTTTACCGGCTGTCAAACTGACATGCGCGCGATGCGAACCGGTTGACAGATTATCAAAGGCCGCAGGTTTTACTCCGTTATGGCAGGCTATACACTCATTGGCCGTTCCGACGATCGATCCGCGTATGCCGCTGGCCCAGCTGACCGTTTTGGCGCCTTTCAGGGTGGCGGTGCCGTAGCTGTGGCAATACAGGTTGGAGCAGGTGGAAGATGCTCCGCCAGGGGTGAAGCCGGCCACCATGCCGTTTTTGTCAATAGTCACGTCCTGATAGGTTTCTTTTAAGTGCGTATTGTTTTTGTGGCACTCGTTGCAGGAATAGCTGTAGGGCTTGCCGGCCGAATGGGTCGGATGACCGGCGGTGGACTCGTTCTTGAAAATGGAACCGCCTGCAATCGTGCTGTAATCTCTGCCGCTGCTGTAGACGCCGTAACCATTGGAGGGGTTTTCTCCGTACTTGATCGTACCTTTCACCGTATGCTGGGGCGGGAAACCATGGCAATCGGTGCATCCGATCGGCTTCTCGGTGGCATGCAGCGAGCCGCCGTGGCAGACGATACATTTGTCCTTGGTTGTGGCGGTCAGGTGATCCGGCACGTTGGAAGGCAGGTTGTGGCAGGCCTGGCAGACGGCCGAGTTTTTATCGTTGCGCAGAATGGCGGTGCTGGAAGTGCTGGTCAAAAACGCCTTGCGACGATAGGAATCCAGTTTGACACCGGCCGAGTAGTTGACATAGCGGCGCAGCATGTAGACGTTGGGCTTGGCATCCTCTCCCCCCAGGGCTACGTCTTCCGGCTTGAGATACTCCACATGGCCGGAGTGGCAGTCGACACACTGGATCTGCTTGGCGTTGGTGGCCGAACCGGGATACACCTGATGGTTGGGCTTGTTGTGGCAATTGGTGCAGATATTGACCGACGTGATGGCATCAGTCTTGCCGAAGGTATCCGAACGCAGCAGCATACCGCGCGATGCAGAAAGATTGGCCCATGTATCGCGGCCGTCAACCGTGCCGCTGTTGGAGTCGGCAAAGTGGGTCGCATGGCAGGAGGTACACATGATTTTGCCGTTCACCAGCTTCATGGCCGAAGTCGGGTTGGCCGGGTTGGCGTTTCTGGGCGGATTGAAATACTCACCCGGCTTGGCAACAACCTTGGAACTTGCCGAAGTGTATCTGAAGTTGATCGGATGCGATCCCAGCAGATGGTTGGAGGTGTCGCGCTTGCGGTGGCAGTCTCGGCACATTTCGTCATTGTCGTTCAGAGTGCGCAGGAAAGGGGCCGAGTTGATGGTCGAAGATCGTGAGCCGTGAACATTATGACAGCGTGCGCAGGACAGGGTCGTGCCGAGAGTTTTGATATTCATGCTGGCAATGGTCGGTTTGCTGGCTCCGGCTTCCGGGGCATCCGCAGGACCGGCCCAGTTGTGGGAGGTGAATTTAAGCTTGTCCGAAGGAATAACACCGGCCGAATAACCGTTAAAGCGGTTATAGATGTTGGCGGCATCGGTCTGATAAAACCGGGAGACGATATTCGGATTTGGCGAACCCGGCTTGTGACAGCTGGTGCACATGTTATTGAACTGGTTTGTGGAAAGTGTGGCCGTAGCGTTGTGGCAGTGGGTACAGCCGACGCCCTGTGTATTGGTATGCGGCGCACCGATTCCGAATGCTGTAAAAGGAACCGCCATAAATATGGCTAGCGACAAGAGTAATAAGCAGATTTTTTTATTCATGGCTCGCTCCTGATACACGTTTCTTCACAGCAGGCTACTTGATGTGACAGCCAAGGCAAAGCTTGCTTCCATTGTTGGAAACAGTCAGAAAGGGTGTCCGTTCCCTTTGTGCCGCATCCACATAAAGGCCAAGCGATGCATAATCGATGCGCGTACTGCCGGCCAAACCAGAGCCGTAATAGATATGCGGATTGTGACAACTGGAGCACTCGACCCGGCCGCCAAAGAGGCGGATGCCGGCATCCGGGGTCGGTTTGAGCGCCCCGACCTTTTCTGCGGCCGCCGCCGTATAGGAAAAACCGATCGGATGATCGTCGGTCAGGTTAGTGCCGTTGGTTGAAGCCGCCAGACTGGGGATATACCCTTCCGAATCCCTCAGGGCGCCCAGGTTGGGGGCGTTGACACTGGTAGCACCGATCCACAGATCACCGATGGCAAACTTGCCGGCGCCTGTCAGCGTACCGTCGATATCGATGATGGCGTCGCCGGTTGCGCCATCGCTGGAATCACGATAGCTGGAGTTGTGGAGCACGTTTATGGCGGTTTTGCCGTCATGGCAGCTGAGGCAGAGCAGCGATTCACTGCTGGCGGTCAGCTTGGCGGCTTTGGCGGTGTTTGAAAGAGTTGCAGACGACGTATACAGACGGAACCCTTCCGCATAACCTGCTCCAGGGTAAACCTTATTCCATAACGGAACCGCCGGAGAAGCGTTGTGAGGAGTGTGACAGAAGATACAGACCTGATCGGCCTGGCCAGTCGAACTGGCGTTGTAGTTACGACCTTCCCCCTGCGTCAGACCCTTGGTCGGGTCATTGTTGTTGGACAGGTTGTGAACCGTGAAGCGCACATCGGTAACGGTCGAACTGGTCGGCACTCCCAAAGCAACGCCGGCTGCCTGGGCTATCACGAAAATTCCTGCCGCTATCATTTTCATTCTTTTTGCGATCATTTCAATCACCTCAAATAGCTTGAACCTGTTTCTAACTTACTAATCGAGCCATGATTCCTGTCCCAGCGCTTTTCTCAGGATCAGTACTCCATCCACGATATCCAGCTTGCCGTCCGGATTGCGTTTGCCTTTGAAGAGCGGACCCACGTCTCCCCGCAGCATGGTTCTGGCGGTCGGGCGTTTGCCCAGATCAACCACCGTCTTTATTATTATGTTGGCATCACGAACCGTCACTTTCCCGTCGCCGTCAACATCGCCGTCCGGCAGCGGGATACCGATTGAATTGAAGGATGCGTTGCCGGCTGCATCGCTGGCGGTAACGCTCAAGGTGGCATATTCAAACAGTTTCGTGGAGAGATCGGCTGTCCAGCGGGTGCCGTTGATGACCACCGGGGCAAGGGTTCCACTGGCGTCCGCCACGACAACAGTCGCCCCGGCTTCGACAGTTCCTTCCAGCTTGGATGGCGCCGCCACAACAACCGGGTCAACCGACAGTTCCGGCGGTGTAAGATCATAAATGACCGTCCGCAGCGACGTTGCCGTATTGCCGGCCAGATCCGTAACGCTGACAGCCACCGAATAGGCGCCCTCTTTCGCGAATTCGGCAAAGACCGTGAACTGACCGTTGCTCAATACCAGCGGCACGTCAACGCTATTGACGGTGGCTCGGATACTGGTGATCTCGGAGTAATCGCTGACGGTGCCGGCAATTGTCACACCGGGAATATTCGTCGCGCTATCCTGCGAGGGGGTCGTGATGGTGACCACCGGGGCTACGTTATCGTAGTGTACGGTGCGTTTTTCCTGAACAATTCTGCCGTAAGAATCGCTGACGTCAATCAGTATGGTATTGATTCCTGCGGCCAGCTTGACCGGAGCATTCCACTGACCGGCAGCAGCGCCCGGCAGCGCCGGGACGCCATTGATCTTGACTGATGCTGCGGCCGCGGATTCCAGGGAAACCATTATTTCTTCCGTGCTGGTATACAGACCGTCCGCCGGTGCGGTCACGGCGATTGTCGGCAGATCCGGCTCGAATATGATGGTTCTGGATATGGAGGAGGTGTTGCCGAGCGCATCGACAGCGGCTATGGAAATCTGGTTAGATCCCAGGTTCAGCGTGACTGCCGTGTTGAACTGGCCGTTGACCGGCACAAGCGGCAATCCGTTGACCGTCAGCGTCAGGGAAGTCTGGTCGGCTACCGTTCCGGAGATGCTCAGGACCTGGTTGGCGGCCGTGCTGCCGTCGTTCAGCAACGAGGCCCTGACGACCGGCGCCAGGGTATCCAGTGCTATGACGATGTCTTTCCGGGCGGAGGAAGAACCGCTCTTGGCGGAACTGACGGAAATCGCGTTGGGGCCCTCCACCAGGGAAACGACATAGATCCAGACGTTGTCGATCACGCTGGCCTGTCCGCTGATGTTCGTAGCGGCGTTATACACCGTTACGACCGAACCGGCTTCCGTGGTTCCGGTCAGTGTCAGGGCGGCCTGGCCGGTCAGGGCCGGGTAGGCGTCAACCGTAAGTTGAAGCGATGGGGGCAGGTAGGTTACGGCGGCCGTTTTGGTGATGGTTGCGCCGTACTGGTTTTTCGCCGTGACCGAAACCGTGTTCAGACCGGGGGTCAGGCCGGACAGGGCGATCGACCATGAGGTTGGGGAAGAAAAGGCGGCCGCCGAAGCGCTGGCCGACGGAGAAACCGCAGCCGTCAGCGAACAGCCGGGGTCGACGGTGCCGGAAATGGTGATGTGGGGAACATCGGTTGAAAGCGTGCTTGAGGCGATTTCCAGTGCGGGCGGCTGAACATTGGCCGGGTTGGAGCCGCCGTCGATGCCGAAGCTGAGCAGGTTGCTCATACCGTTGGAAACCAGCAGCCGGCGGTTGACCTGATCATAAACCAGATCGCTGGGGGTCGTCATCTGGCCGGCCTTGAAGCCGTAGCTTCCGATGTAGGACAAAAAAGCCGGGGTAGCCAGCGAGACATCCACAACCTGCACCTGACCCTGGTAGGAATCCAGCACATACATCCGGCTGGCAACGCCGGACACGTAATCAAAGGCGATGCCGACCGGGTAGCTGAACAGAAGCGGGCTGGCTACGCCGCTGGAACCAACGCTTTTGATAAAAGTTCCCGAGAGGGTGAAGAACTGGATGTTGCCGTTCAGAGTGTCCACAACGGCCAACTGCTCTCCGGAAGCCGTTTTCAGCACCGATATGGCGGTCGGCTGTTTGAAGACGCCGGTTGTCGGAGGAGCGCCAAAGGTGCCGAAAGCCCCGGTGTAACTGCCGGCGGAGTTAAAGGATTTGACGTTGTACGATCCGGAGTCGGTGACATAAATGTTTCCGCTGGCGTCCAGGGCGATGCCGGCTGCTCGTTTGAACTGGCCGATCCCTGAACCGAGTTTGGCAACTTCAGCCCCGGACTGATCCAGCACGACAACCTGGTCGGAATGGGCCACCAGCAGCTTGCCCCCCGGTATGTTGCTGGTCAGGGGGTTCAGCAGGGCCACGGCGTTGACGGATTTGGCCAGCAGTATGTTTTTTGACACGATTCCGTACTGATCCAGCACTACAATTCCGCCAGATCGCGGATCGGCCACGTACAGGTCACCGTTCTGGTCAAGGGCCATCCGGAGCGGGGTCTGGAGACCATTATCAAGCGATGCCAGCGTTGAAACGGATGGTATAGTCGCCGCCCCGGCACCAATAGCCAGCGAAATAACGGCAACGATCAGCGTTATGATTTCGCGGATTCGCATATTTCTTGTATCGGCTTTCATCCTATGCCTCCGTAATTATGGAGATTGTTTGTTTTTTCCGCTGTGTGCAGCCAGATTCAAACCATTTTACACACATTTACAAAAGCAATAGGAATGCCAACGGGCCGATTTTCCAATAAATTCATGTTTATTTTAAGTAGCCGAATTTTTTCATCCGGTAGCGGAAGGCGTCAATGCCCAGATTAAGCTTTTTAGCAGCTTTCGACTGGTTCCAGTCGGCCATCTCCAGGGCCTGGCGAATAAGCTCCTTCTCAACCTCCTCGATATCGATGCCCTCGGGCGGCAAGCGAAATGACGATACCGGGGCGCCCCCCTGGAGGGAAGCCTTGGCCACGATCTCCAGCGGCAGATGTTCGAGCAGCAGGGTGTCATCGTTACCCAGAATGATGGCCCTCTCCACCACGTTTTTCAGTTCCCGGACGTTGCCGGGCCAGCTGTAATCAACCATCAAACGCTCCGCCATGCCGGCGATGCCCTGCACCTTCTTGTTGAAGTCCTTGTTGTACTGTTTGATGAAATGCATCGCCAGGGGGATAATATCCTCCTTGCGCTCGCGCAGTGACGGCAGGAAGATCGGAATAACCTGCAGGCGGTAGTAAAGATCGTTGCGAAAGGTCTTTTCCTCAATCGACCGCTGCAGATCCTTGTTGGTGGCCGAAATAATCCTGACATCCACCGTAAAGACACGCCCGCCGCCGATCCGGCGAAATGAGCGGTCTTCCAGAAAGCGCAGCAGCTTGGCCTGCATCCCCATTTCCATGTCGCCAATCTCATCCAGAAAGACCGTGCCGCCGTCCGCCAGCTCGAACAAGCCCTTTTTGGTGGCCTTGGCATCCGTGAAAGCGCCCTTCTCGTGTCCGAACAGCTCGCTTTCCAGCAGCGTGGCCGGTACCGCGGCACAATTGATGGCGATAAACGGCTTGTCAGTCCGGTTGGAGCTGGCGTGGATCCACTTTGCAACCAGCTCCTTGCCGGTGCCGGACTCGCCCTGAACCAGCACGGTGGATGCTTCACTTTTGGCCACCTTGTCCAGCACCTCCATCAGATATTTCATATGCCGGCTGTCACCGATGATATTCGGTGCAACGTTCTTTTTGGTTTCGGAACGCAACCGGACAATCTCCTGTTTGAGGTCGGAGGTTTCCAGTGCTTTTCTGACAACGATCGACAACTCGTCCAGATTAAAGGGCTTGCTGACGTAATCAAAGGCTCCCAGGCGCATGGCGTTGACCGCCGTTTCCAGACCGCTATGGGCCGTAACCATGACAACGGCAACGTCTTCGTCAATCTCCTTGATTTTTTCCAGCACATCAATGCCGCTGATGCCCGGCAGCTGAATGTCCAGCAGCACCAGATCGGGCTGTTCTTCCCGCACCAGACGCAGCGCGTCTTCGCCGCTGGCGGCGGTCACGACCTCATAACCCTGCTTTTTCAGATTCTGCTCCAGTGACCAGCGAATCAGGTGCTCATCATCCACGACCAGCAGTTTGTTACGTTTCATGTTCTCACCTCGCTTGACTCGTTATTGGATATATCGCAGGCCGGCAATTCCACGGTAAATACCGTGCCTGTTGTGTTATCGCTGGTAACCCGCAGGTCCCCCTCATGCAGCTTTACCAGTTTCAGGCAGATGGGCAGACCCAGGCCGGTCCCCTGGGCCTTGGTGGTGTAAAAGGGGGTAAAGATCTTTTCCAGGATCTGGGGCGGTATGCCGCTGCCGGTGTCGGCGACATCAACCCGGACAAATGTCTTGTCATCGCGCTGGGCAAGCGACGTCTTCACCGTCAGGGTACCGCCCCCTGACATGGCCTGACAAGCATTCAGCAGCAGGTTCAGAAAAACCTGCTGCATCTGTTTGTCATCCGCATAGACCGGGGGCAGGCCGTTTGCCAGATTGACCTGTCTGTTTATGTTCGCGGCGCCGCTGTGTTGTGAAACGAACTTGAGCGTCGTCGTGATAATCGCGTTGATATCGATGCAGGAAAGCTCGGGCAAAGACGGTTTTCCGAAGAAAAGCAGGTCGTTGACGGTCTTATCGAGCCGTTTGACCTGCTGTAGCACCTCGCCCAGGATTTCTTCCCGCGGGTCGTTCGCATCCATATCTTCCCTGATAATGGTAACAGCGGCGGAAATGCCGGCCAGCGGGTTTTTGATCTCATGGGCGATGCCGGCCGCCATTTCGCCAATGGACGCCAGACGGTCGGCCCGTTCCAGCTGCTGAAAATGCAGTTTTTCAAGCTCCTTCTTGGCAAGATCAAGCCGATCCACCATCGAGTTGAAACTGACGATCAGCCGACCGATTTCATCCTTGCCCTGGTAATCAATCCGAACGGCAAAATCGCCGTTTTCAACCTTGGACATGGTTTCAATCATGTTATCCAAAGGTTTTTTGACGAATTTCAGCAGCAGAAATGAAATCGTCAGCGCCAGAAAGAGGGTGATGGCGATCGATGAGAAGACGAATATCCGCGAGGCCTCCAGCATCTGCATCTTGGTGCGGTTCAGGGAATAATTTATATTGAGTATGCCGATGACCCGTGCTTTTGAGCCGTGACAGGCGTGGCAGGCCGCTTCGTTATAGATCGGCTTGACCATTGCCAAAACCTCCCCATGAGGGGGGAGATCAAAGATGCCGTAGTTCTTCGGATTCTGGTAAAGATTGTAGTCGGCCGCACTGACCGTGCGCCCGACTTCATTGGGCAGGGAGGAGCGCAGAACGACACCGTGGGGATGAAAAATCCGCACCCCCACCAGCTGATTATGCTGCCCGACCATCGACAGGATCGAGCCCACATCCTGAACGTTGCCAAGATGCATGGTGTTGTAAATACTGCTTTCCACCGTGTGCAGCAGCAGCTCGGTACTCTCACGGGCGGTATTGATCAGCATCTCCTGCTGATGCCGCACGTTAAACGAGGCATAGGTGAAAATGCCCGCTACCAGCAGGGTGATTGAGGTAACGATGATGCGGGTTGTCAGGCTCCGGAATATATACATTTTATTTCCTGACACCTAGCGCATCCCGCCGGGAATAGGCGACTTGACGGCTCCGGTCTGCTTGGTCGCCGTATTATAGATGAATTTCCAGTCGGCATAGCTTTCCTTGCCGGCAAAATCGGACAGCTCATCGGGAAATCCGCCAACCTTGAGAGGTTTTTCCGTGCTGGTGCTGAACACGCCGCTGATCCCTTTGCTGGGGTCGGCAATCACAGCCCACTCTTTACCGGTCAGGGGGTCACTGTACAGACGACGCAGGTAGCGGACCGTCGTCAGGGAGCGCGGATCCTCCAGCAGATCCTTCAGATCCCGCAGGGGGGTGGCCTGGTGCTGGCCGGGGCGCGGTTTGTACCAGCGCGTGATGGCGTTTCTGTACTGCATCCCGCGAAACAGCAGCTCCTCTTCGCGTTCGCGCTGCATGACCGTTTTCCAGGACTGCCCCACCGCCCCCAGCATGATCCCCATAACCATCACCAGCAGCAGGGCGGTCAGATAGGTAAATCCCTTGCAGTTGAGACTACTTGTCATGGGTTCCGAAGAACGACAGGATCGCATCGTCAAGGTTGACGGATTTTGAGGATTGGGCGGACGCGGGTTTTTCTAGGGAACGGACCGGGGGGTCGGATGGCTGACCGGGCAACTCGAACAGCCGCGACAGATCGCTCTTGGTCGAGGTTGCGGAAGCGGCTGTAACACCGAACAATTCGGCGACCGGATCCGCTTCGGGCTCCGGAGAGGGGATTTCATAGTTTTCAATCAGCTGCGCTTTTATGGCAAAGGCTTTTTCATCAAATTCACCCGCCTTAAGACGGCGCATCATATCCTTGTGCTGCTCTTTCATCAGCTCTTCAACGACAATCTCCAGGTTATCCATCTTGAGAATATCGGAATAGCTGGTTTTTTTGGAGCAGATGATAACGCCGCCACGATACAAAAGCGTAATGATGTGCGGATTGGAGACACCACTGTCCTCGGTCTGGACGTGGAACATCTCCCCCTTGTACATCAGATTATGATTGAACCCAAGTACCATAGAGCCACCGGAACAGCAAAATTACGCCATTTGACGGTACCACACATAACCTTGTAATGGCAACTACTTAAAAAAAAGCAGGCGCAGCGACGGGCTTACGGTCCAACGCCCAGCAGTGTCTTGACCTTGGCGACCGCCTCCATGGCATCCCGGGCGTACAGGTCGGCGCCGATCCGGTCGGCATATTCCTGGGTCACCACCGCCCCCCCGACCATCGTAAAGGTCTTGATCCCGGCCGCCTTGAGCTTTTTGATGACATTCTCCATCTCGGACATGGTGGTCGTCATCAGCGCCGAAAGACCGACCGCATCAACCGCATGCTCTTTCGCTTTCGCCAGTATTGTGGCGGCCGACACATTCTTGCCGATATCGATAACTTCAAAACCATGATTTTCAAGCAGGGTACAGACGATATTCTTGCCGATGTCGTGGATGTCGCCCTCAACGGTCGCCATCAGAATACGGCCGAGTGTCGCGAACTTCTGCCCCTTCATCTCCTGCTTGAGGCGGGCAAAACCGGCCTGCATGGTATCGGCCGACTGCATGACCTGGGGCAGGAAGAAGATGTTCTTGTCGAAGCGGCGCCCGACCTCCTCCAGACCGGGCAGAAAACCCTCGTTACTGATCTGTAGCGGTGCCAGACCGTCCCGAAGCGCTTCTTCCACCAGAGCCACAATCCCGTCACGGTCGCCGCCGATGACCGCCCGGGTCAGACGGTCACGGATCGTCAGTGGAACATCCGACACCGGCGCCGGTGCGCCGGCGGATGACTGCTCGCCGCGATAAGCCTGTATATATTCGCTGGCCTGAAGGTCACGGTTGAGCAGCACCATGGCCGAACGCCAGGCGTCCATCATCGGCTTGTCCTTGGGGTTGATGATGGCCGCATCCAGCCCGGCCTCCATCGCCATGGCAAAAAAGGCCGACGAGATCAGCGGACGCTGCGGCAGTCCAAAGGAGATATTGCTGACCCCCAGCACCGTGGAAAGCCCCAGTTTCTTTTTTACCAGGCGGATGGCCTTCAGGGTTTCGGCGGCCCGCTTCTGCTCGGCGCTGACTGTCAAGGTCAGACAGTCGATGATGATGTCGGCATCGGGAATACCCTGCCTGCGGGCGGCATTACGGATCCGGCGGGCAATCGCCAATCGCCCTTCGGCGGTATCGGGGATACCTTTCTGATCCAGAGCCAGCCCGATCACGGCCGCACCGTATTTTTTGGCCAGCGGCAGAATCCGCTTCAGACTTTTGGTTTCTCCCGAGACCGAGTTGATCAGAACCTTGCCGTCGGCCGCCTTGAGCCCGGCCTCCAGGGCGGCGGGACTGGACGAATCCAGCACCAGCGGCACGCCGGCGGCTCCGGCGGCACAGAAAACGGCCCGCTCCATGGCCGCAACCTCATCAATCCCGGGCGCCCCGACATTGACGTCCAGCAGTGTTGCGCCGGCCTGCACCTGTTCGATCGCCTCACGGCGGATATAGGCCACTTTTCCTTCCAGCAGTTCCTGCGAATAGAGTTTCTTGCCGGTGGGGTTGATCCGTTCGCCGATAATGGCGGTCTTGCTGCCGGCCCCGACGGAGGTCCAGCCGGAACGGCTGGAGAGCAGCGTTGCCCCGCTGGTTGAAACAGGAGGGGACCAAGGCTGCTGAACCGAGTTCAGCGCCTGCTTCATGGCGCGGATATGGGCCGGTGTGGTGCCGCAGCAGCCGCCGATCACACGGACCCCCAGATCGGCCATGCGCTGATGGTAAGCGGTCATCTCTTCCGGGGTGCCCGGAAAAATCGTCCGGTCGCCCACAAGCTGCGGCAGGCCGGCGTTGGCCTGGGATATCATCGGCAAGCCGGTGACCGTGCGCATACGGCAGAGGATCTCGTAAATGCCGTCCACCCCCAGACCGCAGTTCGAGCCGACGATGTCGGCCCCGGCCGCCGTCAGCGTGATAGCGGCCGACTCGGGCGGCGTTCCCAGCACGGAACGACCGTTGTCGTCAAAGGTCAGCATGGCGATGATCGGAATAGTGCTCGAAACTTCCCGGATAGCGATCACGGCCGCCCGGCACTCCTTGATGTCCAGAAACGTCTCCAGACTGATCAGGTCGGCGCCGGCGGCTACCAATGCGCTGGCCTGCTGGCGGAAAGCGTCCTTCATCTCGTCAAAGGAGACCTCGCCCAGCAGCTCAACGAACTGACCGGTCGGCCCGATCGAGGCGCCGACATAGGCCTTGTTTCCGGCTTCGCGGCGGGCGATCTCAACCGCGCGGGCGTTGATCTCGTTCAGGCGCTCTTCCAGCCCGTAATGTGACAGCTTGAAACGGGTCCCGCCGAAGGTGTTAGTGATGATGATATCGGCGCCGGCATTTATATAGTCCCGGTGCACCGAGGCGACAACGTCCGGCATGGTCAGATTCAGCTCTTCGGGAGACTGGCCCGGCTTCAGGCCCCGTTCCTGGAGCATGGTGCCCATGGCTCCGTCCAGAATGAGTACTCGTTCCTGCAGGGCAGCGCGAAATGGTTTCATGGCTTTTCCTTTTGGGTTTTTGCTGGAGCAGTGGCCGGTTCCGTTTTCACATCCGGAGGGAACTCCTGTTCCAGGGTGTAATCGGGGGTCAGCGGCCCCGACAGATCAAGGTGCCGCAACTGTTCAGCCTCGCCCCCCTCCACCGTCAGCTTGACTGCGGAAATCTGCGGAAAATTGGCAGCCACGGTATTGACGATCGAATAAACCGCCAGCATTTCGGCCGAACTGCCTGACGGCAGCGCCTGAACAAAGGCGCTGTTCATATCGACAATTGCCAGATCCTTATCGATGACCACCGAATTGACGACCGTGCCGTCGGGCAGGGACTCTTCAAATTCACCGACCGGCCCGTTCAGAAGCTCTTCCAGCACGTCGGCCAGACAGGCGTTATCATCCTGGCAGGGGTCCAGCTCCCGGGCCTCACGCGCCAGGCGGGTTCCATCGGCCACAAAGAACAACACCACCGTCCGCTTGCCGACCGCAGGCTGTATCTGCGGCACGGTCGGCACCTGGCGGCTGTCGTGATATTTTTGCCAGAGCATGACGCCGAAAACCAGAGCGAGCACCAGAAACGGTATCAGCAGGCTGATGTTGATTCGTTTTTTATGCTGTACAGCCATTGCTCAACGCTCCCCTTCTTCATCGTCCAGGCTGACCTGATACACATCCCCCAGGCGCCCCCCCAAAAAACGATTGCCGACGCGGATGAAACCGGCCGGGATGTCGCTGACATAATAATGATGATTCCCTTTTTCAGCCTCCGGCCGCAGCATCTTCCGCGCGGCCAGGATGGCGGCCACCGTGCGGGCGGTTTCTTCTGCCGAATCCACCAGCGCCACCTGCGGCCCCATGACTTCAGCGATCAGCGGCTTAAGCAGCGGATAATGGGTACACCCCAGCACCAGAGTATCGATGGCGGCATCTTTCAGCTCCTGCAGATAACTCTGGGCGGTAAGCCGGGCCACCTGATTATCGGTCCAGCCTTCTTCCGCCAAAGGCACAAACAGGGGACAGGCCCGGGTCAGAACCTCGGCCTCCGGCATCAGGCGTTTGATGGCGCGGGTGTAGGCGCTGCTGCGGATGGTGCCGGCAGTGCCGATCACACCGATTCGCCCGGAGCGGGACACCTCGGTCGCACGGCGGGCGCCCGGCTCTATAACGCCGACCACCGGGATTGACAGCTGGCGTTTAAGGCTGGGCAACGCCACGGCGGAAGCGGTGTTGCAGGCCACTACCAGTAGTTTGATATCCCGTTTCAGCAAAAATGAAGCGATCTCCCCGGCATAGCGGGTCACTGTTTCGGGCGATTTGGTGCCGTAGGGAACCCGGGCCGTATCACCGAAATAAACCGTATCCTCTTGAGGAAGAGTCCGCACGATCTCGCGCAGAACGGTTAAGCCCCCTACCCCGGAATCAAATATGCCGATTGCCTGCCATGACACGATCAAGTATCTCCATAATTTTGTGATATATCGAGAACTGAAACTTATATACCTTTTTCTCCCCTTCAGGCAAGCCATTTGCTCCAGTTTTCCGCCACTGCGGACGTCCCCCTTATAGAGCTTGACGTATTGACTCAAATTGCATATTTTTCATAGTATATATCCAAGAAATTCTCGCCCTTTTCACCACGTTCGAGCCATTTTATTCACACGGGAGGTAATGCAGATGTACTCATTTGACAATATCGGCAGAAACACCATCGCCATGGTTCTGGCGGGTGGAAAAGGGGAGCGGCTCAGCCCGCTGACCATTCGCAGAGCCAAACCCAGCGTTGCCTTTGGCGGGAAATATAAAATTATCGACTTCGTGTTGAGCAACCTGTTTAACTCCGGTATCAAGAAAGTCTACATCCTGACCCAGTACCGGGCCTACTCACTTAACAAGCATATCCGCGAATCGTGGGGTAAATGGACCGGCCTGGGGGAGTTTTATGTGGCCATCTCACCCGAGACCAGCAGCGAGAGCGAAGAGTGGTTCAAGGGTACGGCAGATGCGATCCTGCAGTACCTGCGCTTTGTAGAGTCCTCCGACGCCGATTATGTGGCCATCTTTGGCGGCGACCACATCTACAAGATGGACATCACCCAGATGATCAATTTCCATCGCATGAACAGAGCCGACATTACCATTGCCGCCCTGGAAGTTCCTGCTGAAGAGGCCACCCGCTTCGGAGTGTTCTCGGTCGACGACGATGCAAAAGTGACTGCTTTTAACGAAAAACCGGCCGAACCGGAACGGATTCCGGGGCGCGAGACCTGCTTCGCCTCCATGGGCAACTATATCTTCTCGACCAAGAAACTGATCGAGGTATTGCTGGAAGGCAAGAAGCTTTATGAGGATCTGGACTTCGGCAAACACGTCATACCGATGATGCTTCAAAACGGCGACCGGGTCTTCGCCTACAATTTCAACGATAACGTCATCCCCGGCATGAAAGCCGAGGAACGCGGCTACTGGAAGGATGTGGGCACCATCGACTCCTACTACGAGGCCAACATGGATCTGATTCATGTTTCGCCTCAACTCAATCTTTACAACTACAAATGGCCGATTCTCACCAACCAGGGCAATCTTCCACCCGCCAAGACGGTCTTTGATGATGATGAACGACGCGGCATGAATATCGATTCCTACGTCTGCGCCGGCTGCATCACCAGCGGCAGCATCGTAAAACGCTCCATCATCGGCCCACTCAGCAAAATCAACAGTTACAGTCTGGTGGAAGATTCGATCTTCTTTGAAAACGTAACCATCGGCCGGCACGTCAAGATCAGAAAGGCAATTATCGACAAGGGCGTCGTGATCCCCGACGGCTCAACCATCGGCTACGATCATGACGAGGACCGGCGAAACGGGTATACGGTGACTGATTCGGGGATCGTGGTGGTGCCGAGGAAGGACAAGTAATAAATTGGGAAGCATACGCAACAGATAGTAAAGCGGGAGATGGTCACCCATCTCCCGCAATCACAAACCTTTTAAATCATTCAGAATTCCTGCCTACAATTCTCATCCGATAACATGATCAGTCATCATGCGACGACCAACTCCCCCATGAAGAATAATCGGAATCTTTGTCAAAGCTGAAGAGACTGCTGGAACAGCTTGACTCACCATCGTGTGAATCACAGTAATCCTTGCTGTAGTGATGATCGTCATCCGAGGTGCAGGATGAGGATGAAACCCGGCAGAACTTGCCGCCATTCAGGCTATACCCTTCCACCACGGTAAAAGATCCGACTCCCATACCGGGATAGATTGATTTGGAGCAATCGGTGTAAATCGTGGCCTTATAGCTGCCGTTAACATAGATTTTTACATACTGCCCCATGCTGCTGCCTGCAACCTGGCTATTAAAGCTGAAGCTGCTGTAAGCGGCTACCGTACCGTTGAACAGGATCTGTCCGCTGCTGTCCTTGACGGTCACGGTTGCATTTGAGTAGCCGGTATACTTCAGGGTCAGCTTCGTTACACCGCCACTGCATTGACCGCAGGTTGGCGCGGGTGGAGGCGGAGGTGTGCAAACGTCGCCCCCGCCACACTGCAGTTTGCCATTGATGTAATCGTCAAGGATCAGATACCAGGGTTCAGCCTGCTTCCAAGCCGAGCTGTCACCAGCCACACCACTACCGACAGGATGCAGAGCCATCCAGGCATCGGAACTGGCAATTGTGGCTATTACGCAGGAGGAGTCGCCACAGCCCATGGCATCCAACTTTGCAGCCACCAGGGCCTTGAAGAGGGTGTAGGTCTTATCTCCACTGACCGGACTACTCATCAGGCTGATGGCCTGAGCCTTGGTGTAGGTCTTGCCGCCAATGATAATTGAATCCACCGGCCAGGCTTCCGGATGGTTTTTCCAGTAACCGGGAGATTTTGCTGCTGACCCGTCACAGCCGTAATAGTAGCCCTTGTCCATATCCTCCACTTTTACCGTACCGGACATACCGGTTGCGGTAGCCGTGTTGACATGCTGTCCAGCCAGGGCCGGCAGTGGCCCGATCAAGCAGGTAAAGGACTCGCCGGCCGGCAGCGAAGCCGGTTTGACACAGCTGTTCAGACTGTAGACCGAGTCGGTCAACGTCAGATTCGTCAAAGACTCCGATCCGACATTGGTGGTTACGAATTTGAAGTAAACTTTGCCGCATGTTACCGGAGGAGTACCGCCACTTCCGCTGCAACTGGATTCATGATCGTATTCCTCTTTTGACTGGCTTTCACACCGTGTTCTGTCCGAGCTGTCCTCGCAGCGATAGTGCCGTTTGGAATCACCGTGCTTTCTATCATGATCATCGCAGCCATAGGGGCTGTTTTTGCACAGATCGATATCACGCTCGTCGCATTTGCCGTCACGGTTATAATCGCCGTGATCGCGCTCATGCTCATACTCGGCCTTCGCCTCGCAACTGGACCTGTCGTAACTGTCATCACAACGGTAGGTGCGTTTCTTATTGCCGCGCTCACTGTCAAATTTGTTGCATGTGGATGCGTTGTACTTGCAGTAGTTTACGTCACGCTCGTCACATCTACCATCGCGGTTATAGTCGCTGCGGTCCCTGTCACTCTTGTCTTCCGAATAGCGGGTTGATTCGCAGGAAGTCTTATTGGAGCTTTCGTCGCAGCGGTAAGAGCGTTTGAAGTTGCCATGGCCCTTGTCGTGCTTAATGCACTCCTCTTCCTCGCCTTTGCAGAATTCGATGTCGCGCTCATCGCGTTTGCCGTCGCGGTTGTAATCACTGCGATCCTTGTCGTGCTCACGCTGGGCGTTCGAACGGCAATCGTCCTCGTGGTCACTGTCATCGCAGCGGTAGACACGTTTGGACTGACCACGATCCTTGTCATGCTTGTCGCAGCGCCCCTGGTCACCCTTGCAATGCTCGATGTCTTTCTCATCGCACTTGCCGTCGTGGTTGTAGTCGCTGCTGTCTTTGTCGTGCTCACGCTGGGCATAGCCATCGCACGTTGATTTGTTGTAGCTGTCATCACAACGGTAGCTGCGTTTGCAGTTGTCGTGATCACGGTCGTGCTTGATGCAGCGCTCTCTGTTGTTTTTGCAGAAGTCGATATCCCGCTCGTCATGCTTGCCGTCGCGGTTGTAGTCGCCGCGATCCTTGTCATGCTCCTGGCGCGCCTTGCCTTCGCAGGCCGACTTGTCGGAACTGTCATCGCACTTGTGGCTGCGCTTGGAGTTGCCATGGTTCTTGTCGTGCTGATCACAGGTGGAACGGTTGGACTTGCAGTAGTCGATGTCACGCTCATCGCACTTGCCGTCCCTGTTGTAATCACTGTCGTCTTTCTCATGCTCCTCGCGGGACTTCTCTTCACAGAGTCCGCTGTTGCTGCTGTCGTCACAGCGGAAACGCCGCTTGAGGTTGTTGCGATCCCTGTCGAACTGATCGCAGGAATACTTGCTGTTTTTGCAGTAGTCCACATCGCGCTCGTCGCACTTGCCGTCGCGGTTGTAGTCGCTGCGATCCTTGTCGGATTCTTCCGCATCCTTCTTCTTGTTCTCGCACCAGGTTTTGCTGGAGCTGTCGTCGCACCGGAAGTTGCGCCTGATGCTGTGGCGATCCGCATCATGCCGGTCACAGGTGGACTTGTTGGAAGAGCAGTAATCCACATCGCGCTCGTCACATTTGCCGTCGTTGTTGTAGTCGCCGTGATCCCGCTCATGGGCATCCCGTGATTTATCATCACAGTAGGACTTGTTCGAGCTGTCATCACAACGGTGCTTGCGCTTGGAGCTGCCATGTTCACTGTCGTGCTTGTCGCAGTTGTACTTATTGTACTTGCAGTAATCAACATCCTTCTCATCGCACTTGCCGTCACGATCGTAATCGCAGTGATCCTTGTCGTAATCTTCTACGCAGGTCTGGCACAGGGCGATTTTCAGGATATTGTTCTGGTCAGTGTGGAACCAGTTAATCCCATCAGGAGATACATACTTGATGATGTCGATGTTGGGTACGAGGACCGTTGAATCGTCACAATCCGACACCGGCGTGGTTGCGTACTGTGCATTGACACAGGCGGTGTTGGTGAAGCTTTGCTGTACGCTGACTGCCGTACAGGTGTAGGTGATTGGCTGTCCAGGATTCAGCGTACCAATAGCATCATTAGCGCAGCCGGGAACTTGAGCGTCAGTCACCTTTACTCCGGTCAGGGTGACGTTACCGGTATTAGTTACCACGATGGTGAAAGGCACGTCGGACTTGGCAGCAAAAGAGCGGCTGTCAGGGCCTTCGGCCTGCTTACGGATGTCGATGCTTGGCATTGCTTTGAAGAGGCCGGCGTCGATGCTGGTGTTGCTTTCACCGGCCATCAGGTCGAAGCAGGCGGTTACGCCAGATCCGTTGGCGTCGCTGTCCAGAGCTGAATTGCCACCCTGGAACGGAGTGGTGAAGCTGTAGCCGGAGGGAGCAACGAATTCTACTCGGTAGTTGCCAGCTATCAGGTTAGGGAAGGTGTATTTGCCACTGGCGTCGGTGGTGGTCGTGGCTACCAGGGCGTTGGTCAGGCAGTTGTACAGTTTGACGGTTACGTTGGCGATGCCCATTTCACCGGCATCCTGGACGCCGTTGTGGTTCGCGTCGTTCCAGACGTAGTCGCCGATCGAGGCGGGCTGGTAAAGACCGGCGTCGATGCTGGTGTTGCTTTCACCGGCCATCAGGTCGAAGCAGGCGGTTACGCCAGATCCGTTGGCGTCGCTGTCCAGAGCTGAATTGCCACCCTGGAACGGAGTGGTGAAGCTGTAGCCGGAGGGAGCAACGAATTCTACTCGGTAGTTGCCAGCTATCAGGTTAGGGAAGGTGTATTTGCCACTGGCGTCGGTGGTGGTCGTGGCTACCAGGGCGTTGGTCAGGCAGTTGTACAGTTTGACGGTTACGTTGGCGATGCCCATTTCACCGGCATCCTGGACGCCGTTGTGGTTCGCGTCGTTCCAGACGTAGTCGCCGATCGAGGCGGGTTTGAAAAGTCCAGCGTCGACAGTATTGTTATACTCACCGGAAGCGAGGGTATAGCAACCGGTCGTGCCAGTCGTAGTATCGGCGTCGCTGTCGATCGAATTATCATTGCCTGCATTTTGCAGAGTTAAACTATAGCCGTCCGGGGCAATGAATTTGACGTAATAGCTGCCGGGGAGCAGATTTTCGAATTTATAGAAACCGCCGGCAGTGGTCTGCATGGATGCCACGAAGGTGCCGTCACACTTGTACAGTTCGACGGTGACTCCCACAATGCCCTTCTCATATTCGCTCTGGATTCCGTCGTGGTTCAGATCGTCCCAGACATAGTTGCCGATGGAGGCGGGCTTGATGTAACCGAAGTCAATCATCAGGTTGGGTGTTGTATCGTCTGAAAGGGTTACAGCAGTGCTAACGGGATTGTTACTGTCGCTATCATTACCGTCATTCCCGTTACTGCTGACCGGTGAGGTGATTTTCAGCCCCTGGAAATTGGTGGAATCCGCATTGACAGCCACCGTGTAATCGCCTTTGCAGAGGCCTGTGAATTCGTAATAACCGGTGGCAGAACTGTTGCTGGAGAGTTTTACCGGTTGTCCGTAATCATTGGTACCGGTAAGAAGCACTTCCACACCAAAAATTCCGCTATTCAGGTCATTTTGGACTCCATCGCCGTTTTTGTCTTCCCAGACAAAATTGCCGATAGAAGCCTTGCAGTCCGGGATATAGCCAAAATCAATCGTGTTGTTGGCAGCGCTGTCGCCGGCCAGGTTTACAATTGTTCCTTTTGGATCATTGCTATCTGTATCGTTAAGAATATCGCCATCGGGAATGAGTGGCGCAGTTGGAATCCAGCCAGCCGGGGCCGTAGTAGAATCAACAGTTACAGTATAGCCGTTAGCGCCGCTCTGACAGAGACCGTCGAACTGATAGATTCCGTTGGCGTCCGTGTAGACGGTCATGCTGATGAGCTGGCCGTAGGCATTGGTGCCACCCAGTGAAACCTTGACTTTCTCGATTCCCGGTTCACCCTGATCCTGCAGACCGTTTTCGTTCAGATCCTTCCAGACAAAATTACCGATTGTCCCCTGGCACTTGGGAGTATATCCGAAATCCACCGTTGGGTTGGCATCCTTGTCGCTTGTCAGATTTACGGCCGTTCCGTCAGGATTATTGCTGTCATTCGGCAAAAGGTCATTGCCGTTGCTGCTGAACGGTGCGGTGGGATAAAAACCTGCCGGAATACCGGACACGACCTTGACATTGTAACTCCCCTGACAGAGAGCGTCAAAGCTGTACGTGCCCAGAGAATTGGTTGTAGCTGTCTTGGTTATTGTCTGGCCATAGGTATTTGTGCCGGTGAGCTCCAGGTTAACACCGGACAGGACCGGATCGTTGCCCTCCTGCATTCCGTTGCCGTCCAGGTCTTTCCAGACCAGATCGCCAATGGAGCCACTGCAGACGGGAACAAAACCAAAGTCCACGGTAAGGTTTGAACTTGTATCAGTAGTAATCTTGAAAGTTGTACCGACAGGATTGTTGCTGTCGTAAGCGATGTTGTCGTCGCCATTGGAGCTACCGATTATCGTTGGTGAATAATCAGCAGGAATTGCGACTGTGATCTCGTAGTCACCGGTACAGAGCTGATTGAATTGATAATCACCAACATCATCGGTTGTTGTTGTGAGACTGATGGGCTGACCATAAGCATCGGTGCCGGTAAGGTTTACTGCAACACCTTTAATACCGGGTTCATTTACATCCTGATAACCATCACCATTTTTGTCCATCCACACTTTGTCCCCCACGGAACCGGTGCAGGTTGGGCAGGTGGTGGGCACAAATATCACTTGGTAGGGGAGGTACTGGTTACAGGTTGTCGAAGGCGTGCAGTTTGTGATCTGGCCGACTGACGCTATCTTGTCCCCTGCCTTGGGAATGAAACCGCTGCCATTGGCATTGGTATCATTAACTAAAAATTGAACCCTCACTTCGTCAACTACTTGCGGATTCGAAGTCGGACAACCAAAAGGGCCATTCGCGTTTGTAGTGCCATACGGGAAATAATATGGGGCAGTCCTCAATGTGTCGCAGGTATAAAGTGAGCCTGGCAATTGAATACAGCCATGCACCAAATCCCAATAGGCTGCCTGGAGATTGAGCCAGCTCTCATTTGGATAGGTATTGAGCAGATAGTTGATCTTATCCCATGGAATGGTGTAGCTGATTTTTGTGACTGGATCAGTTACGGTCTTAACTGATGTCGGCAGATTTGGATCAAGGCTTGACCAGAAATTAACTGTATAGACGACATTTCCGAAAATCGGATTATCGAGAATACTACCGGTAAGGTCGACACAATATCCAGGATACATGCCATTAGCAAGAGGTGAACCTGATGAAGTACCAGACAAGGTTGCCCAGATGTATCCCGGTGGAGAAAGGCCTTGCAGTGTATCACAAGCTTTAAACTCGTTGACATCAGCAACCATGGTTGCCGTTTTCGGCCCATTGGGAAAACCACAGGTTGATGCATCAGCAGGTCTTAAGCCGGAACAGAGCATTATTACCAAAAACAACACACAGATAAAAGCCGCTGCTAAACTTCCTTGCATCATTTTTTTCATATTTAAATTCCTCCAAGTGCGACATCCTTCAATCCAGACCATCAATTTAACCTGCCGGTTCCGCAACTTTTCCATTTACGAAAAACCAGTTAATACGAGCCGAATAAACACAAGGACCGCCGAAGCAGAATAAACATACATCAACGATCCTCATGAAAAGCAAATTAAGCTGTTTTAGTCAGAACAGAGGCACTCTACAAAGCAAAGAATCTGCAGAACGACACTGAATCCAGTCAGCTAATTGACTTTATTTTTTCATTTTTTTATAGATAACAAGGCCGGCTGCACCAAGCCCCAGCAGAACAAAAGTACCTGGCTCGGGAACAGATGTCGGTGGTGGTGGAGAAGCTGCAAAAGCAGAACCAGCAACAGAGACAACCAACGCACAAACGGACAACATGATTTGAGTGATTTTTTTCATAACAAATTCCTCCTTGGGTTTTATGACTAAAACTGTAACAACTTCTTATGCAGTTTCAGTGCCAGCGCGTAACAACCTAATATTAATAAACATTACCACCTCCAGAAACATCCATATCTAGGAACGTAAAAAAAACCGACATTAATTGTTATTTGTAAATATATTCTATTTTTTAACCATGCCAACAACAAGTAAATGTATCAACCAATCTCCTATATTTTTGGGTATTTTAGTTTCATATACGCCGTGACTTTTTTTATTTAGTCTTCTACGGGGCAAACACCACATCCACCGCATCGCATCAAAACTGTCGGAGACTTTAACACTTCCTTTTCTTGCATTTGCATGCATCCATGCTACTGTTGGCCGCGAAGTGTACAAACAGGGAGCCCCTCTATGACATCATCAATCAAACTCGGCATCAGCTCCTGTCTGCTGGGCGAACACGTCCGCTATGACGGTGGCCACAAGCACGACCACTACATCACCGATACACTGGGAGCTTATTTCAGTTTTGTTCCGGTCTGCCCGGAGGTGGGCTGCGGCATGCCGATCCCCCGGGAAGCCATGCGGCTGGAGGGAGACCCGGAACATCCACGCCTGATGACCGGCAAGAGCCGCATCGACAAGACCGAGCAGATGCTGGCTTACTGCCACAGCAAGGTGATTGAACTGGAAGGTGAAGATTTGTGCGGGTTTATCTTCAAAAAAGATTCGCCCAGTTCCGGTCTGTTCCGGGTCAAGGTTTACAACAATGGCGCTGCCGTCAAAAACGGCCGCGGTCTGTTTGCCGCAGCGATGGCACAACATTTTCCGTTGCTGCCGATGGAGGAGGAAGGGCGCCTGAATGACCCCGCCATCCGCGAAAACTTCATCGAACGGGTTTTCAGTTACCGGCGCTGGAAAGATTTTCTGGCTGACGCTCCCAATCTGGGAAAGCTGGTTGAATTTCATACCGCACAAAAACTGCTGATGATGGCACACAGCCCGCAGATATACCGCGAATTGGGGGTAGTGGTGGCACACGCCTCCGGCCGGAAGCTGTCAGATCTGCTGAAACAGTACGAGGAGTTGTTCATGAAGGGGCTGGCTATGCAGGCAACCGTCCGCAAGAACACAAATGTCCTGCAGCATATCATGGGCTATTTCAAACGCCGGCTGTCCCACGATGAAAAGCAGGAGCTCCTGGAAGTCATCAATCAGTACCATCAGCACCTGCTGCCGCTGGTGGTGCCGCTGACCCTGCTGAAACATTATGTCAAAAAATACGACCAGCAATACCTTAAAGGGCAGATATACCTTTCACCCCACCCTTCACAACTGATGCTGCGCAACCATGTCTGACGGTATCAGACTTCCGTTTTCTTATCCGCAATTCGCCTTTGGCGGCTCTAACCAGCCGCCAAAGCGCACTTGACTCTCCTCGCCAAACAGGTTAAGGATATTCGCATTATACCCATCTCATCACCGCAAACAGGTCCCCGACATGAAACTAGGTCTTAGCCTGATCACCAAACTCACCCTCATCATATCTCTGATCCTGGCAATTTTCATGGCCGTTCTGGATTACATCAATGTGAAGAACGTCCGAAGCGCGATGCTGAAATACGCCATATCCAATGCCGATCAGATTGCAGAAGTCATTAATCACAGCGCGTATGACGCCATGCTGAAAAATGACAAAGGCAGTATGTACGAGATGATACGTCGCATAGGGCAGGATCCTGATTTTGAACATATCCGACTGATCGGGCGCGAAGGAACCGTCGTATTTTCGAGCACCAAGAATGAAATCGGCACGGTCCTAGACACAAAGGCCGAAGCGTGCACGATGTGTCATGGAGAAAACCAGGATCCGCTGCTGCATGCCACGTCCGAGCAGCGCAGCCGAATTTTCACCAATCGTGAAGGCAAGGAGCTCTTGGGGTTCACCAAACCGATTTATAACCAGCCGGCCTGCATCAACGCTGCCTGTCATGTTCATCCAGAAAAGTACAATGTCCTGGGCATGCTGGACATTAACGTATCGCTGGAAGATATGAACAAGAAAACCCATGAGTACCGCCTGGAATTCTTCCTTTTCACCTGTTTTCTGCTTATTTTCACCGGCGTGCTGATCAATGTCCTGATCCAGAGGATGGTCAACCGCCCGGTCAAGCTTCTCAAGAATCACGCCAATATGGTGGCGGCCGGTATTCTGGACGCCCGGGTCACGGCCGTGTCGGATGACGAACTGGGACAGCTGGCGGAATCAACCAACATGATGACCGTCAGCCTGCAGATGGCACAGGAGGAACTTAAGGAGTGGGGCAGCAGCCTGGAAAGCAAGGTAGAGGAACGCACCAGTGAGATCAAACGTATCGAACACCATTTGCGACGTTCGGAAAAACTGGCCTCACTGGGCAAGCTGGTGGCCGGCATCGCCCATGAGATCAACAATCCGCTGACCGGCGTACTGCTCTACGCTTCGATCATCAACAGTGACAAGCGTCTTGATGAAGGGTTAAAGCCCGACGTGGAAAAGATCATCTATGAAAGCAAGCGCTGTGCGGACATCGTCAGCAGACTGCTGGAGTTCTCCCGTGAAGCAGTTCCCCACAAGGAAGCGGTCTGCCTCAACGGCCTGCTGGAAAAGGTTGTCAACCTGATCCACAAGCAGCCAAGCTTCCACGAAATCACGATCGTTCAGAATTATGCGGAGAATCTGCCTGACGTTCTGGTTGACCCGGGCCAGATTCAGCAGGTTTTCATCAACATGATCCTGAATGCCAGCCATGCCATGTACGACGGGGGCACCCTGACCATCACCACAGCCAGCGACGATAAGAATTCAACCGTACGGGCCGAAATCAGCGATACCGGCTGCGGGATTTCCGAAGAGGTCATCAGTCATATTTTCGACCCGTTTTTTACAACCAAGTCCGAAGGCACCGGTCTGGGTCTGTCAATTTCGTATGGAATAATTGAAAACAACGGCGGGAATATCGAGGTTAAAAGCGAATTGGGCAAGGGCACCACATTTACCGTGCTGCTGCCGGCCTATAACAGTTCCATGATTGACGAATTCATGGCCTGACGAACCGGACCTGTCTTTTTCAAACCCGGCTGTCAGGCCATTATTATTTTGCGTATTGGGATTTGATCGATATTCCAAGGCGCTTGAGCATACCCTGGAAGTTGGGGCGCAGAATCCCGGTTTCCTCGGCGGCATGGGTCACGTTCCAGTTATTGCGTTCCAGAGCGCTCATGACAAAAGCTTTTTCAATATCCTCCACCGCCTTATCACGGAGGTGGCGCTTCATCTCCTTCAGCTCTTCAGCGTTGGTCGGAACATAGCTGCCCGGGCTCACCGGCTCGTCTGCATCCCGATCGGAAAGCTCCAGATCCTCTTTGCGGATTATGTCCCCTTCGGCAAGCACAACCGCCCGTTCAATCGTATTCTCCAATTCGCGCACATTACCGGGAAAGGGATACTCCTCCAGAAAGGCCATGGCATCCGGAGCGATGCCGCGAATCTGCTTGCCGAGGTCGGCATTATATTTCTGCAGGAAATGGCGCGTAATGAGCTGAATATCACCCTTGCGCTCACGGAGCGGCGGAAGATCGATCGGGATGATGTTCAGGCGGAAAAAAAGATCCTCGCGAAAAGTGCCTTCGGAGACCATCACTTTGAGGCTGCGGTTGGTTGCCGCCACCAGATGGATGTTGATCGGAATCGGCTGGGTTCCGCCGATAGGGGTCACCATGCGCTCCTGCAGCACCCGTAGCAGCTTGGCCTGGGTCGAGAGACTGATATTGGCAACTTCATCGAGAAAGAGGGTTCCGCCGTCGGCGACCCGAAAAAGTCCCGTCTTGGTCTGGATCGCTCCGGTGAATGAGCCCTTAACATGACCAAACAGCTCGCTTTCCAGCAGGTTTTCGGCCAGCGAACTGCAGTCCAGGGCCACGAACGGCTGATCACGCCGGGGGCTGTTACGGTGGATGGCCCGTGCCACCAACTCCTTGCCGGTACCGCTTTCACCGGTAATCAGGACGGTGCTGTCCGATGAAGCGACCTGAATGATCCGCCGGTAAACCTTCTGCATCTCACGGCTTTCACCAATAAATGCGTCGAAACCGTGACGGCTTGTAATCTCCTTGATGAGATACATATCATCAACCAGCAGCGCCCGCTGCTCGAGGGACTTGTCGATTTTTTCCATGATCTGTTCGGGAGTGAAAGGCTTGGAGATATAGTCTGTCGCGCCGTTTTTCATGGCCTCGACCGCCGTATCCACGGTAGCGTAACCGGTAATCATGATCACCGGAACATCAGGCTGCAGGCCCTTGACCGCCTTTAAAACCTCAATCCCGTTCATACCCGGCATCTTGAGATCAGTAATGATCAGATCGTATTCCTTGTCCTGAAGCAGTTCGATGGCCGCATGCCCGCTCCTGCAGGTCTCAACCGCAAAACGCTCACCATCAAGCGTGCGCTGCAAGCCTTCTCTGATTACCGCTTCGTCATCAACCACCAGAATTGCGATCCTGCCCATCAAAACCACCTTCCTTAATGACATGTAGTCTTTATAAGACGCATATAATTATGCTGCACAATACCTCGTCCAACAGTCTCAAGTCAATGATATTTACTCCATACAAACGGCACTTTCTCTCAATATTCATCAGGTTACGGCTCTACGGCCGGAACAACCATGAGTGTGTATATATTATGTATACATTAAAAAACGATGAAATCAATCCCTACTTTTTACGATAGTTCGGTCGTTTAGGGCAAAAGGCCCATCAGATGCGCTCGACGGCACTGTATATTTTACATATACACCTGAATATACCTGACGAGAATCAGCGCCATAGGAATTAAATGTTATTCAACATTTTTAACACATTACAGATTGCTAAACAATTGGCACAAAGTGTGCTTGATCATAACCAGAATGACCGAGACAGGTCGGCATGCCAGACAAGAATCAAAAGGAGAATGTCATGAGAACACTGTACGCCACCCTGTTCATCCTGATTATAACCGCAGCACAGGCATACGCCGCTGCTGGAGCGGCTGAAGGGGAAGGATTCAGCCTGCTGGCAATCGGCTTTATCTCCTTCGGCGTACTGATCCTGCTTTTCCAGTTTGTCCCGGCTCTGCTGCTGATCGGCGGCATGGTTGTCGCCCTGTTCAAAACTACAGACAAAAAAAGCAGCGGGTTGGCCAGTGCCGACAAAATCGCCTAGAACACCATCCAGAAACGTTACAACCGGAACAAGCGGGGGCGATAGTATGCAAGGGATTCTGATCGTTGACGAAGATTTGGCCAGCCGCAAACAGATGGCAGACATGTTGATAGAGTCCGGATACAACGTGATAGTCACCAATTCGATAGCCAATGCGTTGTACGGTGTATTGAAAAAAACAGCCCAGGTCGTGCTTCTGGGTACCAGCTTTGACGAGCTTAACGCAGCCGACTTGATACCGCTTCTGAAACAGTGCAACCAGAAACTGTCGATCATACTGGTGGCGGCAGACACATCACTGCTGCCGATCAAGAAATTAAGGGAAGAAGGGATTTTCTACCATGCTCTGAAGCCGGTTGACAGCGAAGATCACGACGAAATACGCCAGGCGGTGGAATGCGCCTTTAAAAACATGGAAAAGACAAGTGATATTAGTAAATAACAATTATTTATTTGCAATTCAAAAACAGCTGGTACATTACTAGGGAGGTTGTCATGAAAACCACAGGTATGAGAAATGCTGTCTTGATGTCGTTTTTTTCCGTTTCCAACGCGTTTGCAGCCGGCGGCGCCAGGGAGGACAACAGCGGCCTATTCGTCTGGATATTCCTCGGTTTTTGCGCTCTGATCGTCGTTGTGCAGATCGTGCCGGCAGTTTTGATGCTGTTCGGATTTGCCAAGGGGCTCAATAAAAACAGGGCACCCGAGGCACAGACCGTAAAATCACGGTAAGCACCGGCACAACAGGCAATTCAAGAGTTTTAACAGACACGCTGCAGTTCAATACACTTATTCGAGCACAGCGCAAGCTGTCCCGAAGAAAGAGGGAGAACGTGAAAAAGATCCACGCCTGGAGCACGCTACCAATTGTACTGATGCTGGCACTACTGGCCATTGGCCCAGTCTCGGCGGCAGAAACCGGCAACGACAGGTGCCTGTCGTGCCACGCTAACAAGGACATCATAAAGAGGGGTGGCGAACTCCTGTATGTCGACCCGGCCATGTACGCCGTTACCAGCCATTCGGCCATCGGCTGCAACACCTGCCATGACTCGGTCAGGTCAACCCACCCCGACGACGGCTTAAAATCATCCCGAGCCAGCTGCAAGGATTGTCACTCGACCATCCAGAGCGAATATGCCGCCAGTATCCACGGCGGCAAAGCCACCTGCAACGACTGTCACAACCCGCACGAAGTCAAGCCCTTGATTGCCGTTTCAGGCAGTGATATCAACGCAAAATGCGCCAAATGCCATAACCTGGGCAAGATCGTTAAGAGCCATGACAAGTGGCTGCCCCAGGCGGATCTGCATATAGACGCGCTACCCTGCGTCACCTGCCATACAAGTTCCCAAAACTACGTTATCACCATGTCCATCCAGAAACGGCAATCCGGCAATACACAGTTCGGCGAATTCAAGCCCGCCACCCATCAGGAACTGGCCGCATTTAACCCGGTCAACGGGGACGTCAGCAGGCTGATTGATAAAAATGGTGACCGGCTCATTTCCCTGAAGGAATTGAGGGACTTCAACTACGAAGTACGCAAGAAGGATATGCGCCTGTGGGGCATGATGATGCCGGAAGTGGCAACCCACAGCTTTCAGATTCTGGAGAACCGCTGGGACTGCTCATTCTGTCATGCTTCCGGACCTAAAGCCATGCAGAAAAGCTACATGGCCTTCCCGGACAACAGCGGAGGGTATACCCGAATGGAAGTTGAAAGCGGCGCGATTTTGGATATCCTGTACGGCACACCCGATTTTTATATGATGGGCTCGACCCGCAGCACCGCTCTCAATATAGTTGGAGCATTGATCATAGCCGGCGGACTGATGATGCCGATCGGTCACGGCACGATGCGATTCCTGACCAGAAAAAACAGAAAGGAGCACTGAAATAATGAAACACACAGAATACGTTTACCTGACCCCCATGCCGGTCAGAATCTGGCACTGGCTAAACGCCTTTGGAATCGTAACGCTCACCATTACCGGCATCAACATCAGGTTCCCTGACGTCCTGAACATATTTGGAACCTACAAGTCCGCCATTGTCCTGCACAATACCGCCGGAATTGTGGTGTCAATATCCTACACTCTCTGGCTGCTTTACTACATGTTCGTGGCCGGAACCCTGGCGAAGCTGTACATTCCAACCATGAATGACATAAAAACCGGCATAATCCGTCAGGCTTTTTTCTACTTTTTCCAATACTTCAAAGGTGGTCCCAACCCTCATCACGGAACCCCGGACAACAAGTTCAATCCGATGCAGAAAGCCGCCTACCTGGTTATCATGCTGGTGCTTCTGCCGCTGGTAATAATTTCCGGAATAATCCTGATGTATGTTGCACCGCTGCGGGAAATCATCATGGTGATAGGCGGCATCAAAACTCTGGTCAGCATACACTTTCTGATCGCCTGCTGCTTCACGGCCTTCCTCTTTGTTCACATCTACCTGGCAACCCTTGGACATACGCCGCTGGCCTACTTCAAACCGATGTGGGACGGCTGGGAGAAAGTTGAACACGCGCATGGCGATCCGCATGGAGATGCTCACGGAAGCTCTCACGACAAAGCGCCGGACAATGATCATGCTGTTAAAAGCGCGGCATCCATCGGGGCGGCATAAGGTATCGAAGATTTTTCCCAAATACATTGAGGAATTTACAGAGGAGGATTTCATGCGTCGGAGTTTTGTGCTTTCCATCACCATGTTGATAATTACATGCCTGTATGGAGTGACGGCAGGTGCCGTGGAGGTCAGGAATGTCACCTTCCAGACCAAAAGCGCCGGTAAAGTTGTCTTCAGCCACAAGGATCACATCAAAAAGAGCGGCATGACCAACAACTGCAACGCCTGCCATGACAGCATCTACGCCATCAAGAAGAAAGTCAGCTACACCATGTCGGACATGGAAAAAGGCAAATCCTGCGGCGCCTGCCACAACGGCTCCAAAGCCTTCGCCCTGAAAGAGTGTGCCCGCTGCCATCTGGTTAAAGAAATCACCTACAACGTAAAAGCCACCGGCCCCACCCATTTCAGCCATAAAAAACACCTTGCCGCAAACCCGGACTGCAACGCCTGCCACCCGGCCCTGTTTGCCGCCGGGCCGAACAAACGGGTCACCATGGCCCAGATGTATCAGGGCAAATCCTGCGGGGCCTGCCATGACAGCAAGCAAGCCTTCAGCATCAGAAACTGTGCCGGCTGTCACACGGTAAAAGACCTGAAGTTTAACGTCAGCGGCATCGGAACGGTCGCCTTCAGTCACACCAAACACGCCGACAGCCTTTCCTGCGACAAATGCCATACCAGGCTGTATGCCACGTCCCGCAGCAAAAAAAGTGTCAGCATGGCCGAAATGTACAAGGGCAAGTCATGCGGCGCCTGCCACGACGGGAAAAAGATCTTTGACATCAAGAGCTGCGGCAGTTGCCACCCCACTTCAGACAAGAACTACGCCATCAAGGGGGCCGGCAACGTCCTGTTCAAGCACGCCTCGCATACCGGGCTCTACAGTTGTGAAAAATGCCATGACAAACTGTACCCCACCGGTAAAAACAAGACCAAGGTCAGCATGAAGGCCATGGAAAAAGGAAAGTCGTGCGGCGCCTGCCATGACGGAAAAACAGCCTTTACGGTTGCAGAAAATTGCGCGACCTGTCATAAAACCCAGTAATCAGCAGTTGTAATCACGATCAAACTGATTGCATCCAGACCTCCGGAGAGTGTACTCTCCGGAGGTCTTATTTAGAAAGCTCATCGGAAAAACCGACAGGAGTGGCATACCATGTTTAAAAGCCTTGCAGGCCGGGCACTGGTTCCGGTTGGAATTGCTGTCACCGGATTCGTCGTCGTCTGTTTTCTGCTGTTGTACTCGGCGATCAAAAACATCGTCGACCGCGACAGTGCCGTGAACGCCACAAATCTGGCCGATACCGTTCTCAAATCAACCCGCTATGCCATGCTGAAAAACGACTATGAGATCCTGACAACGGTCATCAGCAATGTTGGCCAGCAGAAGGGGGTCGAACATATCCGGATTTTCAACAAAAAGGGGATCATCAACATATCGACGCATCCCGAGGAGCTGAACCGCCAGGTCGACAAGACCGCCGAAGGCTGCATCATCTGCCACGCCGGTAAGGATCCGGTTACCACTCTCGGCAAAATGGAACAGGTGCGGATCTTTAAAAATGGCCGGGGAGAAGAAACCATCTCCATCACGACACCGATTTATAATGAACCGGAGTGCTCAAACGCCGCCTGCCATGTGCACCCGGCCGGACAGAAAGTTCTGGGAACCCTGGATATCGGGCTTTCCCGAAAGAGTCTGCTTGACTCCCTGGCATCCATCCGCAACCAGATGGTCGCCTTCACGCTCATGATTCTGCTGCTGACGGTGGGCGGCGTCACGGCGCTGCTTATCAGAAGCGTTTTCCAGCCGCTGCAGAAGTTGAGCCGCCTGGCGCAACAGGCGGAAACCGATGAGCTGCCGGCAACGCCCCCGAGCCACTTCCCGAGGGAACTTGACACGATTGCCCAATCTCTCTATAACCTCAACCAGAAGCTGCGCTCCGCACGAAAAGACGCAGAGACATCGGGCAAGAACCTTGATACACCTCAATGATTCCATACACATAAAAGGCAGCCGGCGTTTTTCAGCAATCGGGCAATCATGACAGAAACCAGCGACAAACAACCGGCGCCCGGCGCAGGTACCGGTCCAAGCCAGCGTGACAATCTGCTTGAGGAACTGCGGTCCGACATCAAACGCCTGACGACCCTCTCCAATCGGGGACTGTGGGCCATGTCACTGTTCGCTCTGGTCAGCATGATGGCCTGGCGTGACTTTCCGCTGCTTCCGCTGCCCGATTCGGTTACGGCAGCACTGGGCGCCCCCCCCTCTCCCAGCATGATCAGCCTGGTGCTGCTCCTGTACACTTTCTCGGCCATAATTTTGAGTCTTTCGCGCATGATGGCCGGAATCGAGCACAAAAGCAGCTTCTGTCATGTCGGCTATCTGACGGGCTTTTTTCTGTTCTACCATTTCGCCAAGGCTCTGCATGACAACTACTGGGCAGTTTTCGGAGCCGGTATCACCATCCTGAGCGTTGAAAGCTACCGCATCTGGAGCTACTGCAGAGAAGCACTGGTGCGCAAGAACGAACAGCTGGAGTTTGCCAAAAAGCACGGCCGCCTGCCTCCGGAAGAACAGTAGTACATCCCGCCCCGCTGCTCCGTCCGGCACAGCGCTTTTGACGGCCGCATCAATTACCCCTTAAATCCCTTGACAAAACCGCAGCCGCTTATTACCTTTACGAATGTTAGCACTCAACGCTGAAGAGTGCTATTTTTTTGGGGCCTTGTCATGGATGTGGAACTTTCACCACGCAGCAGACAGATACTGGAAGCGATCGTAGAAGACTACATCGCCACCGCCGAACCGGTCGGCAGCAGCGCCGTCGCACGCCGTCACGCCCTGACGCTTTCATCGGCCACCGTACGCAATGTCATGGCCAATCTGGAGGAAATGGGGCTGTTGACGTCACCGCACACCTCCGCCGGAAGGATACCGACTGAAAAAGCCTACCGTTTCTACGTCGACTCCCTGGTAGCCCTGCGCCAAGTCAGCCGCGACGAGAAACGTCAGATCATCAGTCACTGCCGC
Source organism: Deltaproteobacteria bacterium (assembly GCA_021850095.1). GTDB lineage: Bacteria > Desulfobacterota > Desulfuromonadia > Geobacterales > Pseudopelobacteraceae > JACRCG01. Next base: position 15,525 of record JAJZRX010000015.1, on the reverse strand, counting down.
CGTGCCGGCGCAGGTCTCTCCGGGATCCTGAAGGAGACCAGCCGCACGCTGTCCCAGCTCTCGAACTACATGGGCATCGTCCTGGCTCCCAGCTTCACCGCCGATGTATTCCGCCACATAGAATTCATCCGCCTCGGTCATCGTAAGATCCTGGCCATCCTGGTTTCCAGCAACGGCGCCGTCCAGAACCGGCTGATCGAAACCGGGGAGGATCATCAACCGGAAGAGCTGGTCAGAATGGGCAATTACCTGAATGAACTGATGCAGGGGCTGACCATCACCCAGGCCCGTGAACGGATTCTGGATGAAATGAAAAACGAAAAGTCGCAGTACGACCAGCTGTTATCCCGTGCCCTCCGGATCAGCGAACAGGCCGTTGCGGTTGAAGGCGACGAGATTTTTGTCGAGGGGCAGGCCCGGATTCTGGATCAGCCCGAGTTCAGTGACGCAGCCAGAATGAAGGAGATTTACGAAGCTTTTGAACAAAAAGGAACCATGCTGCAGCTCTTGTCGCGCTGTATGTCCGCAGACGGTGTCCAGATCTACATCGGATCGGAAACGCCGATTAGCCGCTCGGCCGGTATCAGCCTGGTAACCTCCCGTTTCATAACCGGCAGCAACACCGTCGGGATGCTGGGCGTCATCGGACCGACCCGCATGGGCTACTCCAGCGTCATTCCGATCGTCGACTACACCGCCAGGATGGTCAGCCGTCTGTTGAGCGAAGCATGATAAACAGCTAACTACACAACCAAAGGATATGAACCGTCATGGAAAAAAACGATAACGAAACAGAATTTGCCGATACGGACACTGCCCAACCCGGGAACAGCGCCGCCGGGCCTGAAAGCGATGCCCCGCCGACACTGGAAGAACTGCTGCAAGCCAAGGAAAAAGAGGCCCGGGAAAACTGGGACCGTTTTGTCAGAGAGCGCGCAGATCTGGAAAACTATCGCAAACGGGTCAATCGCGAGAAGGAAGAGCTGCTGAATTATGGCAATAAATCACTGATCGAAGAGATTCTGCCGGTCATCGACAACTTGGAACGGGCTCTGGCGCACGCCTCGGAAGACGGTCTGGGAGCCGTTGTTGAAGGCATCCGCATGACACACGGCATGCTTCTGGCGGCGCTGAAAAAATATAACGTATCCCCGATCGAGGCGACCGGAGAGCAGTTCGACCCGGCTTTTCACCAGGCCATGGCCCAGGTGCCGACCGACGACCACGCTCCCAACACGGTCGTGGAAGAATTCCAGAAGGGCTATATGATGAAAGACCGTCTTTTGCGCCCGGCCATGGTGACCGTGGCGACAGAGCTAAAATAATTTTCGCCGGAACCTTGTTTTTTAAAAAACGGATGAATATCTTCATTTCAGAGGAATATTAAAGGAGGATCAAACAACCATGAGCAAAGTAATCGGAATCGACCTGGGCACAACCAACTCCTGCGTTTCAATCATGGAGGGGGGAGAACCCATTGTTATTGCAAACTCCGAAGGGAGTCGCACGACCCCTTCAATGGTGGCCATATCAGACAGCGGTGAGCGTCTGGTGGGTCAGCAGGCCAAGCGTCAGGCCGTCACCAACCCGGAAAACACCCTCTATGCCATCAAACGCCTGATCGGCCGCAAGTTTGATTCGGAAGCGGTCAGAAAAGACATCGCCATATCGCCCTTCAAAATCGTCAAGGCCGATAACGGCGACGCCTGGGTGGAGGTGCGCGGCAAGCGTTATTCAGCGCCGGAAATTTCCGCCATGGTTCTGCAGAAGATGAAAAAGACCGCCGAAGATTATCTGGGCGAGACAGTAAGCGATGCGGTCATCACGGTTCCGGCCTATTTCGATGACTCACAGCGTCAGGCCACCAAGGATGCCGGCAAAATCGCCGGCCTGAACGTTCTGCGCATCATCAACGAGCCGACCGCAGCCGCTCTGGCCTACGGTCTGGACAAGAAAAAGGACGAGAAGATTGCCGTATTCGACCTGGGCGGCGGCACCTTCGACGTTTCGATCCTGGAGCTGGGCGACGGCGTCTTCGAAGTAAAATCCACCAACGGCGACACATTCCTGGGGGGCGAAGATTTCGACCAGGTCGTGATCGACTGGATTGCGGACGAATTCAAGAAAGACCAGGGCATTGATCTGCGCGGCGACAAAATGGCCCTGCAGCGCCTGAAAGAAGCGGCCGAAAAGGCCAAGTGCGAACTGTCGACCTCTATGGAGACCGACATCAACCTGCCCTTCATCACCGCTGACGCTTCCGGCCCCAAACACCTGACTCTCAAGCTGTCGCGCGCCAAACTGGAATTAATCTGCGCTGACCTGCTGGCCAAGCTGGAAGGCCCCTGCCGTACGGCACTCAAGGACGCCGGCCTGTCGGCCAGCGACATCGACGAAGTCATCCTGGTGGGCGGCATGACCCGTATGCCGGCCGTACAGAAAAAAGTCGAAGACATCTTCGGCAAGACTCCCAACAAGGGGGTCAACCCGGATGAAGTTGTCGCCATCGGCGCCGGCATCCAGGGGGGGGTTCTGAAAGGCGACGTCAAGGACGTGCTGCTGCTGGATGTCACCCCGCTTTCACTCGGCATCGAAACCCTGGGCAGCGTCATGACACGGCTGATCGAAAAGAACACCACCATCCCCTGCCGCAAGTCCCAAACCTTCTCCACGGCAGCCGACAACCAGCCGGCAGTATCTATTCACGTTCTGCAGGGCGAGCGCGAAATGGCCCGCGATAACAAGACCCTCGGCAACTTTGAATTGAGCGGCATTCCGGCGGCCCCGCGCGGCGTACCGCAGATCGAGGTAACCTTCGACATAGACGCCAACGGCATCGTCCACGTCTCCGCCAAGGATCTCGGCACCGGCAAGGAGCAGTCGATCCGCATCACCGCCTCTTCCGGACTTTCCAAAGAAGAGATCGACAAAATGGTGCGCGACGCCGAAGCCCACGCCGACGAAGACAAGAAGAAACGCGAGGCGATCGAGGCACGCAACCATGCCGACAGCATGGTCTATACCACCGAGAAATCGCTCAAGGAATATGGTGACAAGATCGACGCGGTTGAAAAAGGCACCATCGAAAACAAACTGGCCGAACTGAAGAAAGTCATGGAAGGCGAAGACGCCGAAGCGATCAAAAAGGCCACCGATGAGCTGGCCCAGGCATCCCATAAGCTGGCCGAGACCATGTACGCCAAAACCGAGGCCCCCCATGCCGAGGCTGCCGCCGGATCCGAACAGGCCGGCGCATCCAAGGCCAAGGACGACAATGTGGTGGATGCCGATTTTGAAGAAGTCAAAGACGATAAGAAATAATCCGGCTGACCGGCCGGTATGACAATGTAGGGACGGGTTTTTGACCCGCCCCTACATTCATTTTAAACCAAAGGAATCCGACTGTGGCAAACGCAGAAAAACGTGATTATTACGAGGTGCTTGGCGTACATCGCAACGCCTCCGAAACCGAAATTAAAAAAGCCTACCGCAAACTGGCCATCCAGTACCACCCCGACAAGAATCCGGGCGACAAGGCCGCCGAAGACAAGTTCAAGGAAGCCAGCGAAGCCTACGAAATACTCTCCGACGCCCAGAAGCGCGCCCAGTACGATCAGTTCGGCCACGCCGGCGTATCCGGAGCGGGTGGTTATTCAGGGGGCGGTTTCGGCGGATTCGGCGCCGGCACCCCTTTTGGCGACATATTCGGTGACATATTCGGCGACATATTCGGCGGCGGTGGCGGAAGCCGGGGACGCAATCAGGGGCGGCGCGGCGACGACCTGCTCTACAACATGGAGATCAGCTTCGAGGAAGCCGCCTTCGGGGTTGAAAAAAAGATCGAGGTACCCTTTGCCAAACGGTGCGGCACCTGCAACGGTTCCGGCTCCAAGCCAGGCACCGATCCCAAGGTCTGCCCCACCTGCCGCGGGGCGGGTCAGGTGCGCTACCAGCAGGGTTTTTTCAGCGTCAGCAAAACCTGCGGGCAATGCAACGGCGAAGGCAAGGTCGTGGACAACCCCTGCCCCGACTGTCGCGGCAAAGGCAGCATCAAGGACACCAAAACCCTGTCGGTCAAGGTGCCGGCCGGCGTGGAAACCGGCTCCCGGCTGAAATTGACCGGAGAAGGCGGCCTGGGCAAAGGCGGCCCCAATGGAGATCTCTACGTTGCCATCAGCGTGGCCGAACACGCCCTGTTCCAGCGTGAAGACAACAACGTGGTCTGCGAGATCCCGATCAGCTTCATCCAGGCCTCGCTGGGTTGCGAATTTGACGTGCCGACCCTGGACGGCAAAGTCGCCATGAAGATTCCGGAAGGAACCCAGTCCGGAAAAATTTACCGCCTGAAAGGCAAGGGTATCCCCTCGCTGCAGGGCTACGGCCGGGGCGATCAGCTGGTGGTTATTCGGGTGGAAACCCCCACCAACCTCAACCGCAAGCAAAAAGAGCTGCTGGAGGAATTCGCCAGAATCAGCGGCGAAGATGTGCATCCCATGAAAAAGGGCTTTGTCGATAAAGTCATGGATTTCTTGAGTTAACGCGCGTGAGCCCGCCCCATGGCGGGCTCATTAATTTTCTTGCCTACTCAAATGATATATTTTACTATTCCAAGTCGCTTATTGTAGCCGGTCAGCAGGGAGAGCCTCATGGATAAAGAGCAGCTGATTGAAAAGACTACCGAAACTCTGCGCCCCTTTGAAACCGGCAATCTGATCAACACCATGCAGAACCTGACCCTCCAGCAGGTCTTTAGCCATCCGGCAGTACTGATCATGATTCTGGCTGTTTTCTTCTTCGGAGTCATCAAACGCTCGAAACCGGTTCTTCTGACTCTTTTCATGCTGATGGGCCTGATCGTAATTCTGCGCTATGCCATGCCGGCCCCCGGTGACGACCTCTCCATGTCGTCCATGCTCCCCTTCATCGGCGCCGGGCTGGTGACCGGCGGTGTGATAATCTATTTTTCCCTGATAAAATCCGACTGAATTCTCTTTAAGGAACAAATTATATGAAAATCGATAAACGCGACTGGTTTTTTGTGGGCTTGATCGTTGTGGTGGTGGGGATATTTGTGGGAATCTCGGGCAAGGAAAAAACCACCACGGTGCCCAAGAACGAAATGCACGCAATAGTCTACGAAGCCGCCTACAAGAACGCACCCGGCCCGGATGCGCCCCTGTTCAAACGCACTTTTTTCAAGCCCGACAAAAAAGCGGCCGAAGTGTACTGCGAACCCTGCCACAAGGAAAAAGGGGTGCCGTTCCCGCCCAACCATCCCCCCAAAAACCGCTGCCTGTTCTGCCACAAACTGCAGCAATAAACAAAAAGGCCGCAGCCACTCATCATCGGGCTGCGGCCTTTTTATGGTCGAATTAGCGTCAATACCACGTCCTACTCCTGCACAGCTTCACCATCCTGCATGACACCATCATTGACAACAACATCCCCTGGCTCTTCCAGGCTGATCCGGCCAAGCTTGCCGGCTCGCAGTTCCCGCAAGAAAGCCTCCGCAGCCCGATGGACATCGATCTCGCCGCCGCTGATCAGACAGCCAAGCCGCCGCCCGATGGTTTCCAGCAGCGCTGTCGGTGTATCCGGCATATCGCCAAACTTGTAGCGGGCCGCCAGCAGCTGCGGGTAGCGCCGCATCATGAACTCGGCGGCAAACAGGCCGACACAGGTATAATCCAGGGCGCTGGCGCCGATAGCTCCGCTGGTTGCCAGACGGTAGGCCACGCTCTGGTCGTCCATATTCGGCCAGAGCAACCCCGGCGTATCGGAGAGAATCATGCCGTTATGCAGGTCGATCTGCTGAGTGCAGGTGGTAATGGCCGGTTTGTCGCCAACCTTGGCCAGACTCCTCCCGGCCAGGGTATTGATCAGGGTGGACTTGCCGACATTGGGAATACCGAAGACCATCGCCCGCAGCGGCCAGCCCGGCCGGCCCCGGTTGGGCGCCAGCTGCTGACAGAGCTTGATCAGCTGTTTGGTTTCCGAGTGCTGCTTGGCCGACAGCGGCAGCGCCCGGACCCCGGACTCTTTTTCAAAGGTGCGCACCCAGGCTTTGGTGGTGATCGGATCTGCCAGATCGTGCTTGTTGAGCAGTTTGATGCAGGGTTTGCTGCGCCGGATCTCCTGCAGCTGGTAATTGGAGCTGGACCAGGGCAGACGGGCATCCAGCACTTCGATCACAACATCGATCTTGCGGATTGCCTCGGACATTTTTTCCAAGGCTTTGCCCATATGCCCCGGATACCATCGAATCGTCATGTGCGTTTTCTTTCAAAATGGTTTGATTTAAGATAGAGCCGACGCAAGGATACCACATTCGGCGATCTGAAGGGGTTATTATCTGCAATCTGATGACCAATTGACCGCCTCAACCCTCCCCCCCAGGCGGAAACAGCCGGTGTACTGGCAAACAGCCGCCGCGGCCCGCTTTGGTATGTACAATTGCACAATCAGAGGTATAGTATCCTGAATGCGGCACAGGTCGGCCGTGTACTCATGAACGTGGCATCTGTGGCCAGGTGAATCCGGGAGCTTTGCGATGAAAACCTTGTCTGACGTTGTTCAGAATCTTGGAACCAATGATTCGCCGGAAAGATTCAAAAGGATCTATCTGCTACTGGTTTTTTCAAGCCTGATCCTGATTCTGGCGCTGTCGTTTACGGTCATAACCCGCCAGAACCGTGAAAACCTGATCGAAAATATCGGCTTCCACTCGGAAAAGACCGCCCTGGCGCTGCTTTCCAGTGAAAGCCATATCATTCATACAACTGACCGGGACGGCGCCGATACCCTGGCGATTCATCCCGCCGACCTCGCCCCCCTCGACCTCAATATCCGGCTTTTTCTACAGCCGTTCAACATCGTTAAAATCAAGATTTACAACCGTGACATGCGCATTATTTACTGCACCGAACCGCAACTGATCGGTAAATCCGACCGAAGTAACCAGCGCCTGAAAGATGCCTTTGCGGGTAACCGCCAGACGGTTCTCAAGGAACGCCAGAGCGTCACCGATCTGTCCGAAGAGCGGCGCCTGGATGTGGATGTGGCCGAGGTCTACGCGCCGGTGCGCAACCAGCGCGGACTGGTCGTGGGGGTTTTCGAGCTGTACAGTGACATCGGTGAGCTCAAGAAAAGTTTCCGGGAGCACCTGCATTCGTCAGTGGGCACCATCTTCATCGCGCTTGTGCTGCTCTCGCTGGCCTCCTACATCATTATCATCCGTGAATCCGCCGCCCTGCGCACCGCCTATCAGCTGCTGGAAACCCTGGCCACGGTCGATCCCCTGACCGGGATCTACAATCGCCGCCAGCTACTGTGCCGGGCCGCCGAGCTTTATTCCCTGATGAAGCGTTCCCACGAAAAGCTGCCGGCCGGCATCGGCCTGGGGGTGATCATGATCGATGTGGATTTTTTCAAACTGGTCAACGATACCCATGGCCATCTGGTGGGAGACAGCATCCTGCAGGAGTTGAGCAAACGGATTGAAACCATGCTGCGGCCTTATGACGTTTTCGGACGCTACGGCGGGGAGGAGTTTCTGCTGTTTCTGCCCAACACCTCCCGCGACGAGGCCAAGCTGATCGCCTGCCGGATTTTGAACGCCGTCAGCGGCGAGCCTTACCATGCGGGGGAATTGTCGCTCAAGGTCACCACCAGCATCGGCTGCACCTGGACCGACGCCCATGACGAGAATCTGGACGCTATCTTACGCCGCGTCGACAACCTGCTCTACGAAGCCAAAAACAGCGGCCGCAACCAGGTCGTATGCCGTCTTTGATGGCGCCGCCCCTCAATACAGATCGTACTTCAGCAAACGGCATTCAATCGGGCCATTGAAGAGCACAAACCGCCGGGAAGCCTTGAGGCCGATATACTTGGCCAGCTCCAGATTCCCGGTCAGAACATACCCGGTCCAGCCCCGGCAGCGCTTCTTCATCACATCCCCAATCTGGCAATAAAGCTCCCGCAGATCATCATCGGCTCCCATGCGCATACCATAGGGGGGGTTGATTATCACCACCCCCCGCTCCCCCTCGGGCTGGAAATCCTGCAGGGCGGCATGGAAAAAATGAACCTGCCCTTCCAGGCCGGCTTTGGCAATGTTGCGGCCCGCCAGCAGCAGCGCCCGACTGTCCTGATCGTATCCGGTTATCTGGCCGGCCGGTACTTTGCGGATTCCGTTTTCGGCTTCCCTGATCAGCTGGCCCCACAGGCGATCGTCAAAATCCAGCCAGCGCTGGAAACCGAAGGAGCGCTGCAGTCCGGGTGGCATGCGCGTCGCCAGCAGGGCCGCTTCGGCCGGAATGGTGCCCGATCCGCACATCGGATCGGCCAGGGGCAGGGAGCCATCCCAGCCGGTCAGGGCAATCACGGCCGCCGCCAGGGTTTCCCGCAGCGGGGCATCGTTGCGTTCGATGCGGTAACCACGGCGATCAAGCGAATCGCCGGAACTGTCCAGACTGACGGTACAGACATTTTTATGCAGATGCACGTTGATGCGGACATCCGGCGAAGCGGTATCGACGTTGGGGCGGCTGCCGCAGGCTTCACGGATGCGGTCCACCACGGCATCCTTGGTTTTGAGCGCCACAAATCCGGAGTGGGTCAGCGCCGAATCGCGCAGGCTGCAGTCAACCGCCAGGGTCATGGCAGGCGTGATCAGCGTCGTCCAGTCAAGGGCGAAGACCCCGGCATACAGCTCGTCAGGGGCTTTGCAGGGGAATACCGCCAGCTGCACCAGCACCCGGCTGGCGGTGCGCAACCAGAGATTGGCCTTGTACAATCCGGCCCGATTGGCAACGAAGGCCACCCCCCCCTTGCCCGGTTTGGCGCCAGCGATGCCAAGGGCTGAAAGCTCGGCGGCCGCTATCTCCTCAGCGCCCCGGGGAACAGCCGCAAAGCAGTTCAGAAGCGGATCAGGCTTGGGATCGGGACGCGCTCCGGGGCGTAAAATATGCTTACGTTCTTTCATCATTCACCATTTCTTTCTTCCAGATATCCGCCAGCAATTGACGTGTTTCCTGCGGCGTGCCGCTGTTGTCGATCAGAACCCTGCCGTGAGCGGCCTTTTCAGCCAGAGGCATCTGGCTGTCGATGATGCGCTGGGCAGCCGCGCGGTCGATTCCATCCCTGGCCATCAAACGCTGCAGCTGAATCTCGGGGCGCACCGTCACCACCCAGATTTCATCCACACGATCAGCGGCGCCGGCCTCGATCAGAAGCGGCGCCATATACACCAGCACGCGCTGCCCGGCTACGGCGGCCCGCTCGATCTGTTCTTCACCCAGACGGCGGATTTCCGGATGGAGGATAGCTTCCAGCTGGCGGCGCTTGTCCGCATCGGCGAACACCAGAGCCCCCAGACGCTTGCGATCCAGGGTCCCATCATCGCGGATAACCTCCCGCCCGAAAGCGGCCGCGATGCGTTCAAGAGCCGGGCTGCCCGGCAGCACCGCTTCCCGCGCCAACTGGTCGGCGTCGATCACCGGCACCCCCCGCTCTTCGAGCAGGCGCGCCACACTGCTCTTGCCGCTGGCGATACCGCCCGTCAGCCCGATAATGCGCATTCCCGGCCGGATCATCGGATATCCTTCAGCTCACTGTAGGCCCGTTTGAAATTGACCTCGAAAAAAGACTTGTAGCCCGGCATGTTTTCGTACTGCGGCAAACGGAACTGGCGTTTGGCGGCCTCCACGTCCAGCCCCTTGGCGATCAGGCCGAGCACTTCGGTTGTAAAGGCGCGGAAAAAACCTAAAAAGCGCTGCAGGCCTTCGGTGTTGGAAACCTCGCCCAGACCCGGCACGACCATCCGCACGTCCAGCGCGGACATCATCTCCAGGCTGCCAGCCCAGTCGCGGAACGAGCCATCCCCCATGTAGCCGGCCACATCGTTGAAAAACAGATCCGAGGTGAACAGGATCTCCTCCTCCGGCAGATACACGAACAGGTCGCCTTCACTGTGCCCTTTTTCGGTCGCGTTCAACACAATCAGGGTGTTACCGCGCTTCATGGTCAAACCGCGGTCAAAGAAGGTGACCTGGTTTTTGATCTGGCGGTACTCACTCTTCAACGCCTGCCAGGTCGGGCCGGAGGCGATGATCTCGGCATTGGCCGGCAGGTCGAAATCGATATGATTGAAACCACGGTGATGGTGGGTCAGGATGATATAGCGCACCGGAATCGGCGTCAGTGTAGCCACATAATCGAGCAGTTCCCTGGTGGTTTCGGGGAGAAAATGGGCTCCGGCCAGGATGACCTGATAGTTGGTGACAACGATCAGGCAGTTGCTGGCCGCCCGCCCCCCCGGCTGGGCAATGGCGGCATAAACCCCGCCGCGCACTTTTTCAAATTTAAAATTGGCAGCCGAAGCCGACAGCGGCAACAGCAGCAAGAGCAGTATCATCAACAGCTTCCGAAACATGTCATCGCCTCCCGAAAATCATCCTAACAGAGCGGATTCAAAAATGACAGATTTTTGGCTTGAGTTGCAGCGCCAAATAGTGTACTTACTCACGTCTGCGTTCACATCTGCAGACCGTCATGCGGGCGGTTAGCTCAGCTGGATAGAGTACAGGCCTCCGAAGCCTGGGGTCGTGAGTTCGAATCTCATGCCGCCCGCCAAAAATATCAGGGGGTTACGCAGCATTGCGTAGCTCCTTTTCTGTTTCTTGTGCTAATTTTGTGCTAATTGACATAGAGGAATTTAAAGCGTTGACTGCGCTGGTCAGGTGGTTTGGCGCAAGGTGGGAATAGCGGAGGGTCATTGTCAGGCTCTTGTGTCTCAGAAGCCTTGAAACTGTGGTAAGGTCAACACCTGCCATTACAAGGTGACTTGCAAAAGTATGGCGTAAACTGTGGAATACAAAACCCTGAATACCTGCTTTTTTACATGCCGTAATGAATGAACGCTTGATGCTGCCGAATCGTTTGCCTACCCTCTTTTCTTCATCGTAGACATGGAACACATAAGGGACATTAAGCCGCCTTGTCAGCCCCTTCAGCATTTCCCGCAACGTGTCATTAATAGGTATCTGCCGCCCCTCCCCGTTTTTGGTTTTGGTCTGATTGATGAAGCCGTGTTTCATATCTACCTGCTCCCACCTCAAAGAAAGAATTTCTTCCTTCCGGCATCCTGTGTTCAAGGCAAAGATGATAATCGGCTTCAGGTGGTCTTGTTTCTGTTTGATTGTCTTACCTGTAATAGTGACAACATTTGAATCGCAAGCATCGAGTAGGGCCTTGAGCTCTTCAGCAGACAGGAACTTGTCACGGGTGACTGATTCCTTGAACATCTTGACCTTGTGAACCTGCTTGCTGGTGGCCTCGTTTATCATGTTCCAATCAAGTGCTTTGGTGAATACGCCCAATCCTGACGGGCTCAAAACCGACTACCTCTGGAAGGAGATTCTGACGCCCCAGGGTATCACGAACATCATCGAAAACTACGCCCAGATCGTTGAGGAAATCCATCCCAAGACCCGGAAAAAGATTCGCAAGCAGGTATTTCCCCGTTATCACCAGCTGGACGTGGTGCGGCGATTGCTTGCCGACGCGCTGCAAAACGGCGCCGGCAAGCGCTATCTGATCCAGCATTCGGCGGGCAGCGGCAAGTCCAACTCGATCGCCTGGCTGGCCCACCAGCTGATCGGGCTGCGCAAAGATGATAAAAACGTCTTCGACTCGGTCATTGTCATCACCGACCGACGTATCCTGGACGACCAGATCAAGAACACCATCAAGGGTTTCATGCAGGTGGGGTCAACGGTGGGTCATGCCGAAAAGTCCGGCGACCTGCGGAAGTTCATCGAGGGGGGCAAGAAGATCATTATCAGCACGGTGCAGAAATTCCCCTACATTCTGGACGAGATCGGCGACGAACACCGGGGCAGGAACTTCGCTATTGTCATCGACGAAGCCCACTCCAGCCAGGGCGGCAAAACATCAGGGGCGCTGAATGCGTCGTTGAATGACCCGGAAGACGAGATCAACGATGTCCTGGAGAAGCGGATGGCAGCCCGCAAGATGCTGACCAACGCCAGCTATTTCGCCTTTACCGCCACCCCGAAGAACAAGACCCTGGAGATGTTTGGCGAGGCGTATCCCGGAGAAGAAGGGAAGATCAAACATCGCCCGTTCCACGGCTACACCATGAAGCAGGCCATTCAAGAAGGTTTTATCCTGGACGTTCTCAAGAGCTATACCCCGGTCAACAGTTACTACAAGCTGGTGAAGAAAGTTGAGGACGACCCGGAGTTTGACAAGAACAGGGCACAGAAGAAACTGCGCCGTTATGTGGAAAGCCACGACCATGCCGTCCGCCTGAAGTCCGAGATCATGGTTGACCACTTCCACGAGCAGGTCATCGCCAAGAACAAGATCGGCGGCCAGGCCCGCGCCATGGTGGTCTGCAGCGGCGTCGAACGTGCCATTCAATACTACCATGCCTTCAAAAACTACCTACAGGAACGTAAGAGTCCGCATCAAGCCATCATCGCGTTTTCAGGAGAGCACGAGTACCGGGGGGGCAAAGTCAGCGAGGCGTCGTTGAACGGTTTCCCGAGTAATGATATTGCGGACAAAATTCAGGAAGATCCCTATCGTTTCCTGATCTGTGCCGATAAATTCCAGACCGGCTACGACGAGCCGCTGCTGCATACCATGTACGTGGACAAGATGCTGTCGGGCATCAAGGCCGTCCAGACCCTGTCGCGCCTGAATCGCGCCCATCCGCAGAAGCATGATGTGTTTGTACTGGACTTCACCAATGATGCCGACACCATTCAGGAGGCGTTCTCTGATTATTATCGCACCACGATTTTGAGCGAGGAGACTGACCCGAATAAGCTGCATGATCTGAAGGCCGCCCTGGACAGTCGTCAGGTGTACAGCAGCGATGATGTTGAGCGGTTCGTTCTGCTCTATCTGGACGGCGCACAGCGGGAGCAGCTTGATCCGATCCTGGATGCCTGCGTTGCGGTGTATCGGGAACAACTCGATGAAGACGGACAAGCGGACTTCAAGGGGAAGGGAAAGGCCTTCACGAGAACCTACGACTTTCTGGCGTCGATTCTGCCGTACAACAGCACCGAGTGGGAAAAGCTCTCCATCTTCCTGACCTTTCTGGTGCCAAAACTGCCGGCGCCCAAAGAAGAGGATCTGTCCAAGGGGATCGTTGAAACGATCGATATGGACAGCTACCGCTCTGAGAAACAGGCCACCATGAAGATTTTGCTGGCGGACGATGATGCCGAGATCGAGCCGATCCCGGTTGGTGGCGGCGGCAGAAAGCCTGAACCCGAGCTGGAGCACCTCAGCAATATCATAAAATCATTCAACGAGCAGTTCAGCACGCTCTTCACGGATGTGGACCGGGTTTCAAAACGAATACAAGAAGATATAGCCCCCAAAGTGGCCGCCTATCAGGCCTACCAGAATGCAAAGCTGAACACCCCTGACACAGCCCGCCTGGAGCACGACAAGGCACTGACACGGGTCATGCTGACTCTACTGAAGGATGATACCGAAGCCTACAAGCAGTTTGTGCAGAATGATTCATTCAAACGATATGTTTCGGATATGGTTTTTAAAATGACGTATGAGAGTTATATCCCGAAAGAGGCGAGGGGCTGACGTGTAACGTGGAGAATAAAAAACACTTTCACAAATCATTACCTCCCCTCACACCATGGAGAGCTGATTCGGAAGCGGTCAAGGCTTTGCAATACCGCCGGAAAGTGCTGCCTGCGCCTGGGGCGCCACGTCACGGGAAGAGATGCCAAATGCGGCGCACTTCTCCTTGTCCACCTTGAAAAGGACCTCTTTCTTGTCAAAATCCCAGGTCATGGCAACCGACAGCAAACCTCCCGTCTTTTGCAGTCGATCCTGCACCTCGTGGCCGATCTGCGCCAACACTTTGGGGTCCGGGCCGGTGACCATGCCATCTATCGGCGCCTTGATGCTGGACATGGCGGTCGCGCCGAACTCAAAGATATCAACGGATTTGAGGCCGGGGATGTCTTTGAAATCCTTCCGGAGATTATCCTCAATTTGCCAGATGACTGCTTGCGGTGGTCACGGTCCACCAGGTTGACCGTAATATTGCCGATCTGGGGATTTTTGCCGCTGCCGAAGGATACGACAGCCGGTTCCGAACCGATATACCCCATCGCATAGGAAAAGCATACAGACCACGCTTGGCTCACTATTTATAAAGATTATAACGAGTCGCTTACCTCATCCATCCTGGAAAGGGCAGCTGCCACAGTAGGGAAACCAATCGTGCTCGTGAGAACAATGATGGCATGGCGGACCTCTTCATGTGTGGCACCTGCTTCCAATGCCCGCAGTGCATGGCTGCGCAAAGATCCCTTTGACCCGATGGCGGCAGCGGCACCCAATTGGATCAATTGCACAGTTTTTTCGTCAAGTGGCCCGGAGTTGCGTGCAGCTTTAGTCATTGCTTCAACAGCATTGATCAGCTCAGCGTGCCGCTCTTTAAGCTTGAGATAGTGTGGTGACACTTGATGGGACATAACATTACCCTCCTATTGGTAGGTTAATCCGGCGAAATACACTGGCAACCGAATGATGAGACAAACGTTCATATTTTTTCATAATACAATGAAGAGAACATAAATCAAATCAATTTATTGAAGATAATTTGGGTCTTTAGTCGTTCAAGTTTTGTCAAGCCTGGATAGGCGCCTTTGGCGGGATGCAGATTATTGATGCTAACGAAGACACTGAAAAACCCCCATACACCACAGGCAGGCGCCACAGGGTACAGTGCTTATATGGCAGTCCTGCTCGAAGTTCTCAGTTTGTACATAGTCGCAGGGAGCAAGACTGCAGTGTGCGCAACCTGGATAGTCATAGCTGGTGACCTGTGCCCGGAAAGCGCGGTAGTCGTCACTATTCCAGATCCGCATCAAATCCTGTTCCAGCACATTACCGAATATTTTTGGCGTAATCTGCTGGTTCCAGCCGCTGGCAAAACAGCTATAGCGGTGCCAGAGGAAATAACAGGGCGACAGGTTGCCGTCCACGGAAATAAAGGCACTGCCCTCCTCGACAAAACTGCAATGCCGTTTAGCGCTCACACGGATTTCCGGCAGGCGCAATTCGATTCCACACTCCTCGGCAACGTGCCGTGCCTGCTCAAATACCACGTTAATTTCATCATCCCGATGCAGATCTACCATCAGTAGCTTCTTCATATCCAGGAACAGTCTGTGCTTGTCCGCCTCTGCCTTCATGGCTTCGACCAAATCCACCAGACGCTGTTCTAAGGGGTTGCGGGCATATTTCCAGCGAGATTCAAAGTATTTGAGCATATCCAGACCTTGATCATGCGCTTCGCGCGAATACCGTCTGAACATTTCGAGTACTTCGGCCGAGTGCAGGCTGTAAGCCGCCTCTTCGGCATGCTGCTGCTCATAGGGCAGCATATGCGATACAATTGCGAACGAGGCCCCTTGACCAGCCGCCCAGTCAGGTAACTTACGATGCTAT
>JAJZRX010000014.1 GCA_021850095.1 Deltaproteobacteria bacterium | reverse complement strand
GCTGTTTAATAAGCATGGGTTCCTCTCTCAGATAGAATGGTTGGTCACGCTTCCATAACTACCTGACGGAACTCATGCTTTTCAATTGTTAAAGAGCAAAATTACTTACTGATTACTGTGACGAACCGAAAAAATGAACTGCTTTGAATAGCACCTGATTGACTGAAAAGTCAATCGGCACACAGAGAATGTTGTGCTATGGTAGCGCCGGAGAGGAGGTGTGTATGGAAACTGCTCAATTGGACCTGTCAACCAACCGTCGAACCCAGTTTGTTCCCGTGACCGGCCCGATTGCCGGAGTTATCGCGAAAAACGGCTGGCGGGACGGGATACTGACGATCTTCGTGCCGCATACGACTGCCGGGGTCACGATCAACGAGAACGCCGACCCGGATGTGGCTGCCGATATGGAATCCTTCAGCGACCAGCTGATCCCGCAAAGCCGGCATTTCCGCCATGCGGAAGGCAATTCTGATGCGCACATCAAGGCTTCTTTTTACGGGGCCTCGCTGCAGGTGATTGTCAGGGGCGGCACAATCTGGCTGGGAACCTGGCAGGGCATCTACTTCTGCGAATTCGACGGCCCGCGCAAGCGCAAGCTGTTCCTGGCTTTTTCGTAGGCGCGTACGGTTACGGTTCCGGTGGCGGCGGGGGTTCTTCGGGGGCAGTGATGATCGGATTCCCTGAAAACTGATCCGGAATCCCTTCCGGAGCGGTTTCAGCGGCGGCCGGGATCTCCGCTGCCGGCGGGGCTTCAGCCGGATCTTCCGGGGGAGCTTCAATCGCTGCGTCTGGCAGGCCAGCCGGGGTTTCAGCTGGAGTTTCGACCGGTGCTGTTTCTGCCGGTGCTGTTTCTGCCGGAACTTCGGCGGGTGTTTCCCTTGCGGGTTGCGGTTCTACCGGCAGAGGGACTTCCGCTGGCGCTTCAACAGCTGCCGGCGCTTCTTCCGGGGCTTCAGCCGGGGAAGGAGATTCGAAGGATTGGGGCTGCAGGTCTTCCGGGTTGACCGTCTGGATTTGATCCTGGGCTTCAGCCGGAGGCCATTCTGGTTCAGATTCGGCCAGGCAGGGAGCGGTCAGTATGACGGCGGTCAGATTGCAGAGTAGCAGGTATTTGAATCCGTTTCGACGGGGTGATGATTCAGTTGTGTTTGTCATGTGGGTGCTCCGTTTCTGGTCTGACGGCTATGCTGACGGTCATACCTATCACAGCGGCTCTTGATGTGTCAAACGCACCGTCAAAATTGATATGTACTCTTTATTGTTTGCTACCTTCTTTTGAACGTGTATATCTGAATGCCTTATGTTTTCCAGGCTCGTCGGGGAGGGGTGATTCATGCCGACCAATCCATATTTCCCGATCCAGGTTTTCTATGATGGATCCTGTTCGGTCTGCGCCGCAGAGATAGAACACTATCTGCGCCAGGATCACGGTGGCCGCTTGCGGGCGGTGGATATCAGCGCTCCCGGCTTCGATCCGCAACCATACGGCATCACAATGGCCGAATTCATGTACGAGCTGAACGTCATCGACCAGCGGGGCGTCATCTACCGTGGCGTGGAGGCCTTTTGGGCCATCTGGCAGGCTTTTCCCGCCGCCGCACTCTACCGTGCCCTGGGATTGATCATCAGCCTGCCGCTGGTCAATCCGGTTGCCCGGCTGCTGTACCGGGGCTTTGCCCGCATCCGCCCCTGGCTGCCCAAGAGTCATGACTGCCGCAGCGGTTCCTGCCGGATTGACAGGAAACCGTAACTATCAAGGAGAATGAGATGAAAAAATCTGTCGGAGCAAAAACACTGCTGTTTCCCACCCCGGTTCTGATGGTCGGAACCTATGACCGGGCCGGCAAGCCCAACCTGATGAACGCCGCCTGGGGCGGCATCTGCTGCTCACAGCCCCCCTGCGTGGCCGTGTCGCTGCGCAGCGCGACCTATTCCCATGCCGCCATCGTGGAACGCAAGGCCTTTACGGTCGGGATCGCCGGCGAGGCCAGGATGGTCGAAGCCGATTACGTCGGGATCGCCTCCGGGCGCGATGTGAACAAGTTTGACGTGACCGGGTTGACTCCCGTAAAAAGCGAGCTGGTGGATGCGCCCTACGCGGCCGAATTTCCGCTGGTTCTGGAATGCCGTCTGCTGCAGATCGTCGAGATCGGGCTGCACACCCAGTTTATTGGCGAGATTGTGGATGTCAAGGCTGAAGCGGACGTGCTGGGTGATGACGGATTGCCCGATATCCTCAAGATCAAACCCCTGATTTATGACACCGGCCACAAAGGCTACCACGGCGTGGGACCGCTGTTGGGAAAGGCTTTTTCAGTCGGTAAAGCGAAAGGATGAGTATGCCGGAAATTACCGTAGTAGCGAAAGTTGCGGCCAGGCCGGATTCTGTGGAAGATCTGAAAGCCGAACTGCTCAAGCTGGTTGAGCCGACCCGACAGGAACAGGGCTGCCTGAAGTACGATCTGCATCAGGACAACCAGGATCCGGCGCTGTTCATCTTCTACGAAACCTGGGAAAGCGCGCAATGCCTGGAAAAACATATCAACAGCGATCATTACCAGGCCTATGCCGGGGCGGCTGCCGGCCTGATCAGGGATAAGGTCGTTCACAAAATGACCCGCATCGCCTGAGGACAGCACCCAGGCGTGCTTTGACGTGAGGATCGGAACGTGAACTTTCTGTTTCATATGTATCTTTCGGGGGGAGATCCGCAGATCATGGTCGGAAACTTCATGGGCGATTTCGTCAAGGGGCCCTTGCAGGACGACTATCCCGCCTCTGTCCGTCAGGGGCTGCTGCTGCACCGGAAGATCGACTCCTTCGCCCAGCACAATTCCGCTTTTCAAGCCAGCCGATTGCGCCTGTCCCCCGACTATGGGCTCTACCGGGGAGTGCTGGTTGATCTTTTCTACGATCACTTTCTGGCACAGGAATGGGTCTCGTGGTCCGAGGTTCCGTTTGCGGAGTATCTTTTACAGGCCCGGACGATTATTGATCGCCATCTGTCGCTTATGCCGCAGCAGCTGCAGGAATTTGTCCCGATCATCTTCGATGAGCTCTTGCCGTCGTACAAAAACATCGCCGGGATTTCATCAGCGCTGAAGCGGATGTCCCGGCGAATAAAAAGGCCCAACCCTCTGGGAGAGGGCGGGGCCGAATTGGAGCTGCATTACGAAGAGATACGGGCGGATTTTGAACGATTCACACCGGCCGCCCGTTGTTTTGCCACCGGCTTTATCGCCAATGCCGCTGAAAACCGGGGGGGCTGAATCGTCAGACAGCTTCCGCTTCGTCCGCTGCTTTGCGGATCAGATCGACGATGAGGCGGTACAGTTCTTCGCCATCCCGGGCGGTAATCTTTTTTTTATCCACCACCGCCAGCGGCATCTCGCGGCAGGCGCCGCACTGCTTGACACAATCCTTTATTTTTATGTTCAGATCGGGGAATTCCTCCTGCAGCCGCCGGAGAAGCTTGCCCTTGCCTTTGTTGTTTTCGCACAGACGTATTTTCATTGCCGTCACCCCGTTGTGGTGCAGGTTGAGCCAGGGCGGATTACACCGCCAGCGGTGAACCGACCGGCGCCACAAAAACCCGCTGCCCCATTTCCCCGTCGATCATCAGAATGCCGTGACCGTTGTCGCCGACCAGTTTGAGTTTTGCGATCAGGTCGCGGTCGTTGTTTTCCTCTTCGATCTGTTCGGTCACGAACCACTGCAGGAAGATCTGGGTGGCGTGGTCCTTTTCCTGGACGGCCTGCTCACTCAACTCGTTGATGCAGGAGGTGATCAGCTGCTCATGGGCCAGGGTTTTCTGCATCATTTCCATCAGGGTGCTGTATTTGTTCGGCACCGCTTCGCTGGCCAGCAGGGAAATAACGGTGCCTTGGTCGGTCAGGTACGCGTAGAATTTCATGAAGTGGATCATCTCTTCCCGGTACTGCACGAAAAACCAGTTGGCAGCCCCTTTCAGCCCCAGGTCGTTGGCGCAGGATGACATGGCCAGGTAGAGGTGGGCCGAGTAAAGTTCCAGATTCATATGTTTGTTGAGTGCATCCGACATCTGCTTGCTGATCATGGTAGGCCTCCTTAAATTTTTTTACAGTATAGCCTAAAAAAAGACTTAATCAATCCTGAATTGCGGGGGACGGTCTTTTGTTGCCGGATATGACGTTCAGGTTCGTCGTGAAAACCGGAAAACCATGAAGCTTCCCAGCAGAAACATGGGCAGGCTTAAAAACTGTCCCATTGAAAACCATTGGAAAAAAAATCCGATCTGGGCGTCGGGCTGGCGGAAAAATTCAACAAAAAAACGGAACAGGCCGTAGCCGGCCACAAAGGTCCAGGCGGCCACACCGGTGGCGTCAGATTTCCTTGAGGCGAAGCGGACCATGAAAAACAGAACCAGCCCTTCCAGAACTGCCTCGTACAGTTGTGAGGGGTGCCGCGCCAGGCCGTCGCTGCCCGGAAATATCATGCCCCAGGGCATAGTGGTCGGCCGTCCGTACAATTCGGCATTGATGAAGTTGCCGATCCGCCCCAGCCCCAGGCCGACCGGCGCACAGAGCGCCGCCATGTCCATCAGCGCCAGAAAGGGCAGCTGCTTGCGGCGGGCGTACAGCACAAAAGCCAGCACTACTCCCAGAAAGCCGCCGTGGAACGACATGCCCCCTTCCCAGACCGCCAGCAGCTTGAGCGGGTTTGCCAGGTAGAAGGGCAGATTGTAGAACAGGATGTACCCGATCCGCCCCCCCAGCACGACCCCCAGAGCGCCGTAAAACACTAGGTCGGAGACGTCGTCGGTCGTCAACGGCAGCTGTTTGCGTTTGACTTCGGAGCGGATGATAAAGTAGGTGGCGATAAAGGCCAGAACGTACATCAGCCCGTACCAGCGGAACTGGAGCGGGCCGATGCTCAAAAAAACGGGGTCAATGGGGGGCATCTGCATCTGTCGGTACGCCTTCAGACTCCGCAGCCGCAGCTGCGGCTGCAGCCACCGACCCGCATGTGCAGGGCCTTGATGAAGGTGGCCTCCGTGGCGGCCTTGATCTCCTCGACCACATCGGGCGGTACAGCCGAATCCAGTGAAAGGATTACCATCGCTTCTCCCTTTTGCTGGCTGCGCCCCAGGTTCATGGAGGCGATGTTGATGTCATGCTGGCCCATGATGGTGCCGATCTTGCCGATCATACCGGGGCGGTCGCCATAGTGCAGCATCAGCATATGCTCTTCAGGGCTGAAATCCATCGTGTAGTCGCGCAGTCGCACGATGCGGGGAGCACCTTCGAAGAGCGTACCGGAGATAGTGCGCTTCTTGCCGCCGGTTTCAATGATCAGCGTGATCACGTTGGAAAAGGCGTCGGCGTGGGTGGTTTTGTTCTCTTCGACCACGATCCCCATCTGCTCGGCGATCAGGGAAGCGTTGACCATGTTGACGTCCTGATCGACCATGCGGTTGAGCAGCGCCGAGAGTCCGCAGACGGTCAGCGGCGAACAGTCGTAATGGGCGATGCTGCCGGCAAAACCGAAGGTGACTTTTTCCAGATTGGTATCGACCAACTGGATGCCGAAGTCGCACATCACGCTCATCAGGTTCAGGAAAGGACGCATCTGATCCATCAGGGCCAGGTCGAAGCGCGGGATGTTAACCGCGTTCTCCATCGGCTGGTCGTCCAGATAGTTCAAAATTTCTTTGGAGACATCAATGGCCACATTGACCTGGGCCTCGAAGGTGTTGGCTCCCAGATGGGGGGTCGCGACCAGGTTCTTGTGGGCGATCAGCTGTTTGAGGGTCTCGGTGGCGGGCGGCTCTTCGCTCCAGACATCGAAGGCGGCGCCGGTGACCTTGCCGGAATTGAGGTTGTCCAACATGGCCTGTTCGTCGATGATGCCTCCGCGGGCCACGTTGAGGATGATCACGCCGCTCTTCATCAGGCCGAATTCACGCGGACCGATCATGCCCCTGGTCTCTTCGTTGAGCGGGGTGTGGACGGTGATGATATCGCAGTTCTTGTAGATCTCGTCATGGGAAACCAGTTTGACTCCCAGGTCGTGGGCGCGTTTGACGGAAATATACGGGTCGCAGGCCAGCACGTCGCATTCAAAGGCTTTCAGACGGGTGGCCACCCGGCCGCCAACCTTGCCGATGCCGATCACGCCGGCGATTTTGCCCTTCAGCTCATAGCCGGTAAAGGGGGCCCGTTTCCATTCACCGGACTTGAGGCTGGCGTTGGCAATGGTGACGTTGCGGCAGAAGGCCAGCAACAGCGCCATGGTGTGCTCGGCGGCGCTGTTGGTGTTACCGAAAGGGGCGTTGACGACGATCACCCCTTTGGAGCTGGCGTAATCCACATCGACGTTGTCGATGCCGACGCCGGCCCGGGCGACGATCTTCAGTTTCGTGGCGGCGTCCAGCAGGGCTTTGTCAACGTTGGTGCCGCTGCGGGTGATGATGGCGTCGTAGTCGCCGATGACCGCCAGCAGCTCTTCCTTTTTCAGGCCCAGTTTGACATCCAGCTGGATGCGCGGCTCCTGGGTCAGAAGCGCCAGGCCTTCCGCAGAAACTTCGTCGGTTACGATAATCTTCATTGCAGATCTCCAGTTTCAGTGGATTTGATCCCGGCATACTAGACCCGGCATAAAAAAAAAGCAAGCGCGGCCGCGCCGATTAATGGTATACATTCGAACCATGAAAGCATTCAATATTGTTCTGATCGAACCGGAGATTCCCCCCAACACCGGCAATATCGCCCGCCTCTGCGCCGCCACCGGCGCGATTCTGCACCTGGTGGGCAAACTTGGCTTTTCGATTGACGATCGCTATCTGAAACGGGCCGGACTGGATTACTGGGGATTTGTAACGCTCAAACAGTGGCCCGATCTGGAGTCATTGCAGGCCGCAGCAGCCGAAGGGCGCTTCTTCTATCTCAGCACCAAGGCTGCACGGAGTTATCTGCGAGCCGGTTTTCAGCCGGGAGACTATATCGTCTTCGGCAAGGAGACCAAGGGGTTGCCGGAAGAACTGTTGGCGGCCAATCCCGATACGGCCATCACGATTCCCATGCCGGCCGGCGCGGTGCGCAGCCTCAATCTGTCCACCTCGGCCGGGATCGTGCTTTACGAAGCCTTGCGCCAGTGCGGGGTGATCGAGTGACGGTGACGGAAATTCAAGCCTGCAACAGCACCCATCCTTATCTGACGTCCGAAATTCCCGGCTGCGGCGAAACCATTAAGCAGTCGCCGGATGATTTTCTGGTGGAGGAAATACCCTCCTACCTCCCCTGCGGTTCCGGCGAACATTGCTATCTGACGATCGAGAAGCGCGGCATCACGACCCTGGAAGCCATAGGCCGGATTGCCCGCAGTCTCAAGGTCCCGGAACGGGATGTGGGCTATGCCGGTCTGAAAGATGCCGTCGGTGTCACCCGCCAGACGATCTCGATCCGGCGCGTTTCCCCGGAGAAGGCCTGTGCCCTGGAGCTGGATGGCGTCAGGGTTCTCTCTGCCAGACTGCATAGCAACAAGCTCAAGCTGGGACATCTGAAGGGCAACCGTTTTCGCGTAGCGGTTCGCGATGTTTCCGACGATGCTGTTCAGCATGTTCCCGAAGTTCTGGCGCTGTTGCGGGAACGTGGCGTGCCCAATTACTTCGGATTCCAGCGCTATGGTGCCCAGGGCAATTCGCAGCTGATCGGAGCCGCCATGCTGCGGCGCGACTGGCAGGGGGCGGCCGGGCATCTGATCGGCAAGCCGGATGCGGTGCGGGATGAACAGTGGCGGGCAGCCATCGTTGCCTATCAGCAGGGAGATCCGCTTCGGGCGCTGGAGCTGTTCCCCCGCCATTGCCGCAGCGAGCGCGAATTGCTGCAGCGATTGGTGGGCCGTCCGGGGGCCTACGAGAAAGCTTTTTCCGCGCTCCATCCCCGCCTGAAAAAACTTTATCTTTCTGCTTATCAATCCTATCTGTTCGATCAGCTTGTTGCCCAACGAATCCTGCAGATTGACGAACTCTTGACCGGCGACCTGGCCTGCAAGCATGTCAATGGCGCCTGTTTTCTGGTACAAGATGCCGCTGCTGAAATAGAGCGGGCCCGTTCGTTCGAGATCTCCGCCACCGGCCCGTTGTTCGGTTGTCGGATGACACTGCCCGCAGGTCAGCCGCTGGAGATGGAAACAGCCCTTCTTGAAAAGGAACAGCTGAAACTGGAGGATTTCGACCTGCCGGGAGGGTTGCGCATGGAAGGCCAGCGGCGGCCCCTGCGGGTTCCCCTGGGTGAGCCCTCCTGGAGGCTGGAGGGTGATTGCCTGTGGCTGGAGTTCTGGTTGCCCAAGGGGAGCTACGCCACCTCGCTGCTGCGCGAGATCACGAAAAACTTCTGACGGTAACCCTTTAATACGCCTACGAAAAAAGCCGACATGACTGTCGGCTTTTTTCGTAACTATGTCCTGGAACCGGTTGTTGTCAGGAACGGACAAAATCCGGTTTAGCAAACGAGTATTCAAACTGCATATGATCGGTATAAGTGCCGTTCAGGATGGCAACCACGTCTTCGGTGAATACCAGCTCTTCGTCGGTCGGGATGACATAGACCTTGACCGGCGAATCGTCGGTCGTGATCAGGCTTTCACGTTTGCGGGTCATGGCCTTGTTGTTGCGCTCACGATCCAGAATGATGCCGATATGTTCCAGGCCCTCGATGGCTTTTTCCCGGATCAGGGCTCCCATTTCGCCCACGCCGGCGGTGAAAACCACCGCATCCAGTTTGCCCACCGCAGCCATGAAGGCGCCGATATACTTCTTCAGGCGATAGGCCTCAATCTCCAAGGAGAGTTTGCAGCGCTTGTCGCCGGCATTGGCGTTTTCAATTACGTCGCGGCGGTCGGTGAAACGGCCGGTAACGCCCAGAACGCCGCTTTTCTTGTTGAGGATGCTGTCGATTTCCTTGGCGGAGAGGTTTTCCTTCTGCATCATGAAGGCCGGAATGGCCGGGTCGATATCGCCGCAGCGGGTTCCCATCACGGCCCCTTCCAGGGGGGTCAGGCCCATGGTGGTGTCGACGGAAATGCCGTTCTTGATGGCGCAGTGCGAGACACCGTTTCCGATATGCATGGTGATGATATTGGTGTCCTTGGATGGTTTGCCCAGCAGGGCCGCCGCGCGTTTCGAAACGTACAGGTGCGACGTGCCGTGAAAGCCGTAGCGCCGTACCTGGTGCTTTTCGTACCATTCGTAGGGCAGGGGGTAGATATAGGCGTGCTCGGGCATGGTCTGGTGAAAGGCGGTGTCGAAGATGGCCACATGCGGGATGGTCGGCATCAAGGTCTGGGCGGCCTCGATACCTTCGATGTTGGGTGGATTGTGTAGCGGAGCCAGATGCTGCACCTCTTTGACCGCATCCAGTACGTTGCTGTCGATCATGACCGAACAGGTGAACTTCTCGCCGCCATGCACGACCCGGTGGCCTACGGCGGAAATCTCGTCAACATTTTTCAGGACACCATGAACCGGGTCGGTAACCGTCTTGATCAGCAGGTCGATGGCCGCCTGATGGTTGGCGCAATCCTGCTGGTGGTGATAGGTTTCACGGCCGGGTACTTCGTGCATGATAAACGAGTCACCGATAATAACCCGCTCGACCATTCCCTTGGCCACGACCGTTTTTGTTTCCCAATTAAATAATTGGTATTTAACAGATGAACTGCCGCAGTTAAGTGCCATAATAATCATGGTGTCTTCCTCCAAATAAACAGAGATTTATTTATAATATCAATAAAAACGAAACAACCAGACTAAAATAAACAGCTGAAATAAAACTGTTTTTGATATATACACGAGACAGTAATTGAATTCAACAAAATTTGTGTAAACTTTGTGTAAACGGTTTTGGCAAACGCTAATTTCTTTGCTGGACATTTGAAAATCTGTATGGTACATCAGACTCGCTTTCCGCTCCGGAGAGCTAATCTTATAAGGAGGTGAAACTGTGGCCCATACAATTACTGACGATTGCACAAACTGTGCGGCATGTGAGGATTCCTGTCCTGTTAACTCCATCAGCGAGCAGGGTGGCAAGCGCGTTATCGACGCCGATACCTGTATCGACTGTGGCGCATGCGTAGATACCTGTCCCGTAAATGCAATCCATGCCTAATGAGGCATTGATGCAGACCTGACGTAAAAAGCCCGTGGCAACACGGGCTTTTTACGTTTCTGATTCAAAATTATTGAGTTGGCCGGGAACTCCACGGGTCGTGCATCCTGGCAGTGAACGGCCTATTTTCTCAACAGCCACATGATCAGTGAAATGATTGCCGATATGATCAGGCAGGTGACAAGCGGGAAATGCAAACTGAAATTGTCGCGTTTGATGGAAATATCGCCCGGCAGGCGGCCGAGCCAGGTGGGGAGTTTGGGGGCAAATGAGACAACTAGGCCGGCGGCGACCAGCAGCAGTCCCATCACGATCAAGGGCCGTCCCAGACCGTTCATTTTTTCGCCGCTTTCGGCAGGTAGCGTTCTTTTTCGCTGTAGATACAGCCGCAGTATTGCTGGCGGTACAGTCCCAATTCCTTGGAAATCCGGATACCCTCCTGCCAGCCGGGGCGGAAATCCTGGTAATGAAACGCCACACCGTATTCCCTGCCGATCTGCTCACCTAACTCCCTGATCTGCTCATGCTTCTGGTACCGGCTGTAGAGCAGCGAGGCGCTGAAAGCGTCAAAACCCTCTGCCGCGGCGGCCTCGGCCGTGGCCCGCAGACGTGAACTGTAGCAGTAGCCGCAGCGCAGTTCCGGCTGCTGCGACACGGTGGCCAGAAACTCTTCCAGATCGTAGTTGTCGCGCATGATCAGCGGCAGGCTTTCCTGCTCGGCCATCTGCAGCAGCGCATCGCGGCGGCGGGCATATTCCTGATAAGGGTGGATGTTGTGGTTGTAGAAGAAGCCGGTCACGTCGTGACCGGCCGCACGCAGGGTTCGCAGAGGGTACAGGGCGCAGGGGCCGCAGCAGGTGTGCAGAAGGATCCGCATCACAGGTTTTCCAGCAGGTGCCCCATCTTTTCACGCTTGGTGGCCAGATAGTCACGGTTATCGTCGGTCGGCTCCGCCTCGATCGCCACCCGCTCCACGATGTCGATGCCGTAACCCTGCAGTCCGACCAGCTTTTTGGGGTTGTTGGTCAACAGCCGCATTTTGGTGACGCCGAGCGCCAGCAATATCTGGGCGCCGATGCCGTAATCGCGCAGGTCGGCCTTGAAGCCCAGCTCCAGGTTGGCCTCGACCGTGTCGCGCCCCTGGTCCTGCAGTTCATAGGCTCTCAACTTGTTGAGCAGGCCGATGCCGCGCCCTTCCTGGCGCATGTAGAGGATGACCCCGCTTCCGGCGGCGGCAATCTGCTCCATGGCGCGGTGCAACTGCTCACCGCAGTCGCAGCGCTGGCTTCCCAGTACGTCGCCGGTCAGGCACTCGGAATGAACCCGCACCAGCACCGGCTCACCCTTTTTGAGCTCGCCCTTGACCAGCGCTATATGGTCCAGTTTGTCGATGTCGTTTTCAAAGGCGATCGCCCGCCATTCTCCTCCGAATGAGGAGGGAAGGCGCGCTTCGGCCACCGTGCGCACCAGGCGCTCGTTTTTCAGGCGGTAGGCGACCAGGTCGGCGATGGTGCAGATCTTGATGCCATGCTCCCGGGCAAAGACCTTCAGCTCCGGCATGCGGGCCATGCTGCCGTCGTCGTTCATGATCTCGCAGATCACGCCGGCCGGCTTCAATCCGGCCAATCGGGCCAGATCGACCGAGCCTTCGGTCTGTCCGGAGCGCACCAGAACGCCCCCCTTGCGGGCCCGCAGCGGGAAAACGTGGCCGGGGCTGACCAGATCACGGGCGCTGGCGCCGTCGGCAACGGCGGTCACGATCGTGTGGGCCCGGTCAGCGGCCGAGATGCCGGTGGTGACTCCGTGCTTGGCTTCAATCGAGACCGTGAAGGCGGTCTCAAAGGGGGAGGTGTTGTCGCGCACCATCGGGCGCAGTCCCAGCTGATCGCATTTTTCGGCGGTCAGGGTCAGGCAGATAAGGCCGCGGCCGTATTTGGCCATGAAGTTGATGTTTTCCGGCGTGGCAGCTTCGGCAGCCAGGGTCAGGTCGCCTTCGTTCTCGCGGTCTTCGTCATCCACCAGGATCACCATTTTTCCCTGGCGGATATCCTCAAGTGCTTCTTCTATCGTTGCTACGGACATGGTATGCCTTTCGTGCTACAGAAATCCATTTTCAGCCAGCGTTTTGATGCTTAATCCCCCCCCGCTTTTCCAGGGGGCTGTCAGTCGCTCCACATACTTACCGATAATGTCGGTCTCGATGTTGACGGCGTCGCCGCTGCGGAGCTGCTCCAGTGTCGTGCTGACAAAGGTGTGCGGGATGATGTTGACCGAGAAGCCGTCCGGGGAGACGGTGTTGACCGTCAGGCTGATGCCGTCGATGGTGACAGAGCCTTTCTCCACCAGGTAGCGGGCCTGCCCGGCCGGCAGGGTGAACTGCAGCAGGTGGTTGCCGGAGCGGGTCTCGCTTCTGGACAGCCGGCCGCAGCAGTCGACATGGCCGCTGACAATATGGCCGCCCAGGCGGTCCCCCAGCTTGAGGGCCCGCTCCAGATTGACCCGGCTGCCGCTGCGCAGGTTTCCGATAGTGGTGCGGTCGATGCTTTCGGGCGATACGTCGAAGGTCAGGGTGTCGTTCCCTTTTTCGGTGACCGTCAGGCAGGCGCCGTTGACCGCAATCGAGTCCCCGATGGCGATTTCCGCAGCCGGAAGCTGCGATTGCACTGTCAGCAGCCCGGCTTCCCCGCGCCGGTTAAAGATCGTCACCCGCCCGGTGGTTTCTATCAGTCCTGTGAACATGCCGCTAACTCCGGGTAAGCGTGAACCACGATGTCCTGACCGCTGTGCGCCACGCTGCCAAATCGCAATCTGACCGCATTGTTCATGCCGGTGATCCCCAGCAGGGTAAAGGGGGCGAAACCGTCACTGCCGATGATCTTGGGCGCTATGAAAATCACGTATTCATCGATCAAAGCCTGCTTCAGCATATCACCGGCCAGGCGGCTGCCCCCTTCCAACAGTATGGACTGGATCCCCATGCCGCCCAGCTTTTTCAGCAGATCCTTCATGGAAACGCGACCGTTGCGCTCTTCGCAGACGATGACCGTTGCCCCCTGCCTGATATAGGGGCGGTGGATCAGCGGGTTGGCCTCGGAGGTGGCGATGATCGTGTTGTGGGCCGCGCCGTCTTCCAGAACGCCGACGGTTTCCGGCGTCCGCAGGCGTGTATCGACAATAATCCGCTGCGGGTCACGTCCCTTGACGTGCCTGACAGTCAGCTGCGGATTGTCGGCGATGATCGTGTCGACGCCGACCATGATGGCATCGTTGACCGCCCGCATCCGGTGCACCTGAAGGCGGGATTTCTCGCAGCTGATCCAGCGCGAATCACCGGTCACGCTGGCGATTTTGCCGTCCAGGGTCATGGCGCATTTGAAGGTTACAAAGGGCATTCCGGTGGTGACATGCTTGATAAAGGGGCGATTGATCTCCCGGCACTGCTCTTCCAGAACACCGTAGGAAGTCTGTATGCCGGCCCGCTCCAGAGCCTGCAGTCCCCGGCCGTTGACGAGCGGATTCGGATCGCTCATGCCGGCCACGACGCGCCTGACTCCGGCGCTGATCAGGGCGTCGCAGCAGGGAGGGGTCTTACCGGTATGGCTGCAGGGTTCCAGGGTGACATAAACATCGGCGCCCCGTGCCGCATCTCCGGCCATCCGCAGGGCATGCACCTCGGCGTGGGGGCCGCCGGCGCGTTTGTGCCATCCCTCGCCCACCACCGTGCCATTTTTTACAATGACGCAGCCCACTACGGGATTGGGAGCTGTTTTGCCGATCCCCTTGCGGGCCAGGGTCAAGGCGCGCTTCATGTATTTGCTGTCTGCGGCGGTCATTTTTTAAGCAGCTCCTGCAGTTCCTGCATGAATTCACTGATGTCGCGGAAGGAACGGTAAACCGAGGCAAAGCGGACATAGGCGACTTCGTCCATTTCGTGCAGCTCTTTCATGACCCATTCACCGATGGTCGTGGTGGAAATTTCCCGTTCGGTCGATTCCTGCAGGCGGGTTTCCAGCCGGTCGACGACCAGTTCGATATCGGCTTTTGAAATCGGCCGCTTCTCGCAGGCCTTGACGATGCCGCTGATGATCTTCATTCGGTCGAACGGCTCTCTGCGCCCGTCTTTTTTGCACACCTGGGGGAGCATCTCTTCAATCCGCTCATGGGTCGTGAAGCGTTTGGCGCACTGTTCACACTCGCGGCGGCGGCGGATGGCCGAGCCGCCCTTGTCGGGGCGCGAGTCGACGACTTTGCTGTCCAGATTGTTGCAGAAAGGGCATTTCATGCTGTTTGTCCGGAAAGTCCGCTTGAAAAGTGGATCACTTCCAGGCCGGATTCAGCGATCATTTCGCGGGCCAGATCATCGGCATAGCCTTCGGCGTAAACGACTGTGCGGATACCGGCGTTGATCAGCATCTTGGTGCAGATGATACAGGGCATGGTGGTGCAGTACAGTGTCGAGTCGCTGATGTTGATGCCGTGGCTGGCAGCCTGGATGATGGCGTTCTGCTCGGCATGCAGTCCGCGGCAGAGTTCGTGCCGTTCTCCGGAAGGAACCTTGAGTCTCTCCCGCAGGCATCCGGTCGCGTCACAGTGGCTGATTCTGGCCGGAACGCCGTTGTAGCCGGTGGCCAGGATGTTGCGCTCCTTGACCAAAATGGCGCCCACCTGCCGGCGCAGGCAGGTGGAGCGGGTTGCCACCAGACGGGTTATATCCATGAAGTACTGATCCCAGGATGGACGCAGCATAGTTTGGTTGACCTCATTTGTTCATGCGATCCGACAAACTACCTTACTTCTTGCGGTCAGGTCAATAATTAACCGGCGTGTCTTTACGCAGACGGCCGGGATTTGCGCTTGTCGTTTCAACGCTGGTTAGTGACAAGGGAGAAAAGTCTTGCTATACTCCCGCGAAAAACAAAGAGGGGTTTCCATGAAAATCACGCTGTTCGGTTGTCTGTTGTTGCTGCTGATGTCATCTGCGGCGGCTCTTGCCGCATCCCCGGCGCTTCCCAAGGGGTACGGCGCCTGGCAGAAAAGCGAACGAAAAGTTGTCACCGACAAAAAGTCGCTCTTCTACGGCATTCACTACATGTATGCGGACAAAAAAGCCATCAAGGGGTATCAGGCCGGCAACAAGTTTCCGGAGGGGAGCCGCATCGTGGTCGAATTTTTCAACATCAAGGAAAACCCGGCGGTTGACGGCCCCAAAAACATGGTCGTGCTGATGCAGAAGGACAAACGCCGCACGGAAACCGGCGGCTGGCTGTTTGCCGGCTTTGGCGCCGATGGCAAGCCCAGCGGCATCGATCCGGTCAAGAACTGTTTCGGCTGCCACCAGAAGGATGCTGCCCAGCAGGATTTCGTCATTTCGACCATCAAAGATTTCAAGCGATAAGCGGGCGAGCTGCGATCATGGCCAAGCGACTGAAAACTACGGAACAGGCTGAACCCAGGATTCTGGTTGTTGATGACGAGGCGGACGTTCGTCAGGTTGTGGCGCTTTCCCTGCAGCAGGCCGGGCTGGTTGTCAGCAGCGCCGAAAATGTCGCCGCCGCCCGCGTTCTGCTGGAAAAAGAAACAATCCATGTCATTGTGTCCGACGTGATGATGCCGGGCGAAGACGGCATCACCTTTCTGATGGATATCCATCAGGCCTATCCTCTTGTACCGGTCATACTGATGACCGGCCACGCCCAGCTCCCCATGGCGCTGGATGCGATCAGGTACGGCGCCTTCGAGATGCTGTTGAAGCCGTTTGACTTTGAAGTGCTGAACAGCGCCGTTGACCGGGCGCTGGCCCATGGTAGGCTGCTGCGTGAGCAGCAGCAGCAGAGGGTTGAACTTGAAAGCCAGCTGGAGGCACGCACGGACGAGTTGAAAAATGCCAGGGCTGAACTTGATTTTGCCCACTCAAAAATTCTGACGGTCGTCACCCAGTACAGCGGGGTCAAGGAAAAAACACCGCAGGTCAGCGATTCAGCCGACAGCACCTGCAGAATCTACAGCAAGATCGTTTGAATGCGTGCCGCCAATTGTTCCCGCCTTGACACCCGGAATCTTTTAGGCTAGCTTATCACGTCCTACCACAGGACATCTGACGCCCTCGTCATTATCCCCGCAAACAAGGTTGACCGGCATGAAAATTACAGCGGTAATACCCGCCCGTTTCGCCTCGACACGTTTTCCCGGCAAGGCCCTGGCCGAAATCGGCGGCAAGCCGATGATCCAGCACGTCTATGAACGCACTGCGCAGGCCAGGCTGATATCACGCACCATTGTCGCCACCGATGATCAGCGCATCGCCGATGCGATCCGCGCGATTGGCGGTGAGGCGATCATGACCTCCCCGAGCCACGAAACCGGCACCGATCGCCTGGCCGAAGTGGCCCGGGGGCTGGATGACGATATCATCGTCAACGTCCAGGGGGATGAGCCGCTGATCTGCCCGGACATGATCGACCAGGCTGTCGGCCCGTTTCTGGAAGAGTCCGGGCTGCAGATGGGAACTCTCAAGACGCGCATCAAATGTCTGCACGATTTTCTTTCACCCAACGTCGTCAAGGTCGTGACCGACAATCTGGGCAACGCCCTCTATTTCTCCCGCTCGCCCCTGCCGTTTTTCCGGGACAAGTGGAAGGATCTGAAGGATGATTCCTTCTGCTGCGGCAAGCTGCTCTGCTACAAACACGTCGGGCTGTACGTTTACCGCCGAGAGTTTCTGCTGAAACTGGCCTCCATGGCTCCGACCTTTCTGGAAATTTCCGAAAAACTGGAACAGCTGCGCGCAATCGAAAACGGGATCAGAATCCGGGTGGTCGAGACCGAATTCGAGTCCATCGGCGTGGACACGCCCGATGACCTGGCCAAAGCCCAGGAGCGCTACCGGCAGCTGGCCAAATAATGAGACTGATTATGAAATCAAGAGATCTTCAGGAGCAGCTACAATGAAAACCAAATTTATCTTTATCACCGGCGGAGTCGTTTCCTCGATCGGAAAAGGGCTGGCGGCCGCATCTCTGGGGGCTTTGCTGGAGGCGCGCGGTCTGCGGGTCACCATGCAGAAGCTGGACCCGTACATCAATGTCGATCCCGGCACCATGTCCCCCTTTCAGCATGGCGAGGTGTTTGTGACCGATGACGGCGCCGAGACCGATCTCGACCTGGGGCATTACGAACGCTACACCAGCGCCGTTCTGTCCAAGAAGAGCAATTTTACGACCGGACAGGTTTATTTCTCGGTTATCTCCAAGGAACGCCGCGGAGATTATCTGGGGGGCACGGTTCAGGTCATTCCGCATATCACCGACGAGATCAAGCACAAGATCATCGAAAACGCCAAGGGTGCCGATGTGGCCATTGTGGAGGTGGGGGGCACGGTCGGCGATATCGAGTCGCTGCCGTTTCTGGAGGCCATCCGCCAGTTTCGCTTCGACCGCGGACACGGCAACGCCCTGTATGTTCATGTCACGCTGGTGCCCTATATTCGTACCGCCGGCGAGCTGAAGACCAAGCCGACCCAGCATTCGGTCATGGAGCTGCGCAAGATCGGCATCCAGCCGGACATCCTGCTCTGCCGCTGTGAACGCGACCTGCCGGCTGACATGAAAAAGAAGATCGGCCTGTTCTGCAATGTGGCTGAAAAGGACGTTATCCCGGTGGTTGATTCGGAGCATATCTATGCCGTGCCGCAGGGGCTCAACAAGGAGCATCTTGACGACCAGGTCGTTGAAAAGCTGAATATCTGGACCAAGGCCCCTGATCTGACCCACTGGCAGGATGTTGTGGAAAAACTGCGCCATCCCAGCCATGGCGAGGTGCGGATCGCGATTGTCGGCAAGTACGTCAATCTGACCGAATCGTACAAATCACTGGCCGAAGCACTGACCCACGGCGGGATTGCCAACGACTGCCGGGTGTATCTGAAATATCTGGATTCGGAAAAAATCGAGTGTGACGGTGTTGAAGGGCACCTGGACGATGTGGACGGCATCCTGGTTCCGGGCGGTTTCGGCGAGCGCGGCACCGAGGGCAAGGTCATGGCGATCGAATACGCCCGCACCAGAAAGATCCCCTTTTTCGGGATCTGCCTGGGGATGCAGATGGCGGTGGTCGAATACGCCCGCAATGTCTGCGGCCTGGAGGATGCCTGCTCCAGCGAGTTCCGCCACGACGGGGGGCAGCCGGTCATTCATCTGATGGAGGAGCAGAAGAGCGTCAGCAAGAAGGGGGGCACGATGCGCCTGGGGGCCTATCCCTGCTCCGTTTCCAAAGGAACGCTTGCCCATCAGGCCTACAATGAAACCGAAATTTCCGAGCGCCACCGCCATCGCTATGAGTTCAACAACGCTTTCCGCGAAACCCTGACGAGCAAGGGGCTGATTCTTTCGGGGGTCTACCGGGAAAAGGATCTGGTGGAAGTGGTCGAGATTGCCGACCATCCCTGGTTTCTGGCCTGCCAGTTCCATCCCGAGTTCAAGTCCAAGCCGCTGGTGCCGCATCCGCTCTTCCGGGCCTTTATCGACGCATCACTGAAGCACAGAAAACCGAGGTAGTCCATGACCCGAGAAATTACTGCCGGAAATGTGAAAATAGGGGGCAATCGGCCGCTGGCGCTGATCGCCGGGCCGTGCGTGATCGAGAACGAGGCGGCTACCCTGCGGCATGCCGAAAAACTGCTGACGATCTGCAACGGCGTCAACATACCGCTGATCTTCAAGGCTTCCTACGACAAGGCCAACCGTACTTCGATCAACGCCTTTCGTGGCCCGGGCCTCAAGGAAGGGCTTGCCATCCTTCGCAAGGTCAAGGACACCCTGGGGCTGCCGGTGCTTTCGGATATTCACTCCATCGAGCAGATCGTTCCGGCGGCCGAAGTGCTCGATATCATGCAGATACCTGCCTTTCTTTGCCGCCAGACCGACCTGCTGATTGCGGCCGCCCGCAGTGGCCGGATCATCAACGTGAAAAAGGGGCAGTTTCTGGCCCCCTGGGATATGAAGAACGTGGCCGGAAAGATCGCTGCCAGCGGCAACGAGAACATCCTCCTGACCGAGCGGGGCGCCTCCTTCGGCTACAACAACCTGGTGGTGGACATGCGCAGTTTCCCGGTCATGCGCTCCACCGGCTATCCGGTCGTGTTTGACGCCACCCACAGCGTGCAGCTTCCCGGCGGCCAGGGGGACAGTTCCGGCGGTCAGCGGGAATTTGTGGAGTATCTTTCCCGGGCGGCGGTCGCAACCGGCATCGACGGCATCTTCATGGAGATCCACGAGGACCCGGACAAGGCGCTCTGCGACGGCCCCAATTCAATTCCCCTGGCCGAGCTGGCCGCACTGCTGAAAATGCTGAAGGGGATTGACGCGCTGGTGAAGCAGAAGGGGGCTCCATGACGATTATCGCCGAAGCGCGGCGTGTCATCCAGGTCGAGGCGGAAGCCCTGACCGCCATGGCGAACCGGATTGACGCCTCTTTTGAAAACGCCGTTGATCTGATCCTGGCCAGTCCCGGGCGGGTGATCGTCAGCGGCATGGGCAAGTCCGGGCTGGTTGGCCAGAAAATCGCCTCCACCATGGCCTCCACCGGCACGCCGGCCTTTTTTCTCCATCCGGCCGAAGGGATCCATGGCGACCTGGGCATGATCATGACCGGAGATGTGGTGATCGCCATCTCCAACAGCGGTGAAACCGAAGAGATTCTGCGTATTCTGCCGTCGGTCAAGCGGCTGGGGGCCCATCTGGTGGCGATGAGCGGCAATCCGTCCTCAAACCTGGCCCGCTCCAGCGACGTTTTCCTGGATGTGTCGGTCAAGGAAGAAGCCTGCCCGCTGGGCTTGGCGCCGACCGCCTCCACGACCGCCACGCTGGCCATGGGAGACGCCCTGGCCGTGGCCCTGCTGGTCAAGCGCGGCTTCCGGGCCGAGGATTTCGCCATTTTTCATCCCGGCGGCTCGCTGGGCAAAAAGCTGCTGCTGCGGGTGGAAGATCTGATGCACAGCGGCGACGACATCCCGCTGGTGCGGGAAGAAACGCTGATGAAGGAGGCCCTCTTCGTCATCACCTCCAAGGGGCTGGGCGTGACCGGAGTCTGCGACAGCGCCGGAGCGCTGAAGGGGGTTATCACCGACGGCGACCTGCGCCGCTCCCTGGAGAAGGGCTACAGCATTCTGAATCAGTCCGCAGCCGAAATCATGAAGCGGGGCCCGCTGCGCATCAAACGTGACGAACTGGCGGCGGCGGCCCTGCAGGTCATGGAGCATCGCGCCATAACCTCCCTGTTCGTCTTCGACGATGACGCCAGCGTCAGGCCCTGCGGCATCGTTCACCTGCACGATATCCTGAAAGCCGGTATCGCCTGATGAATGGAAAATTGAAAGACATCCGACTTCTGCTTCTGGATGTGGACGGCGTCATGACCGACGGCGGCATCATCTACGACGGCAATGGTCTCGAAACCAAAGCTTTTAACGTCAAGGACGGGCACGGTATCAAAATGCTGCAGCGTCAGGGCATCGAGGTCGGCATCATCACCGGCCGGACTTCCGTCGTGGTCGATATCCGGGCCCGGGAGCTGGGGATAACCCTGGTGTATCAGGGCACCCTGAAAAAGCTTGACAGCTATAACGACATCAAGCTGAAGACCGGCCTGGCCGACAGCCAGATCGCCTATGTGGGCGACGACGTGATTGATGTTCCGGTCATGCGGCGGGTCGCTTTTGCGGCGGCCCCGGCCGATGCCCTGGCCGAAGCCAAAAACGCCGCCGATTACGTCGCGGCCTGTGGCGGCGGCCGGGGCGCCGTGCGTGAAATATGCGACCTGATTCTCAAGGGGCGGGGACTGTGGGACGAGGTCGTTGCCCGTTATGAGTTGTAGCCTTCAATCTTTGTGCCAAAAAAACATCCGCCCGTTACGTTCTGCTGGACAGCCCTTCTCCCCGATGGTATAGTTCCGACCTATCATGGTATCGCCCGTTATTATCAGGTCAGTGCTGGCCGTTCTCGTGGCGGCGGCGTTTATCGGCATCGCCAGCCTTGTTTTCCGAGGCGGTTCCAACGACCGGGCGACCGAGCCCAAGGCTCTTCAGCAGCTCCCTAAAAATATCGATATCGCCCTCAAAAAAGCCCGTTTCAGCGAGATCCGGGACGGTTCGGTCGTTTGGGAGCTGGTGGCCGAACGGGTGGAATACGATAAAAATGGCGAAGTGGCGCACCTGGGGGATATCCGGATGGATTTCGCCCGCAGCGGAACCACCGGAACCCTGACCGTCACCGCCAGTCAGGGCGATTATTTCAGCGCCAGCCGGGACGTCAGGCTGCGCGGCAAGGTGCATGTGGAGACCGAAAACGGCGTCAGATTCGATACGGAATCGATTGAGTACAAGGCTTCAAAATCCCAGTTCAAAACAGCTGATCAGATCATGTTCAGGCAGCAGCGCCTGACTCTGCGGGCAGTGGGCATGGAAATGGATGTAAAGGATCAGCGGGCCCGTTTTTTCAGCCGGATCGACGCCCGGGTGGCCGGGGTGTCAATGCCCAAGGTGTCAGACCGGCCGAAACCCGGAGCAGGGCGCGCTTCTCAAAAAAAAACCGCTGAACGTCACAAGGGTAACGGCAGATGAATACATACTTTTTCGGCATTATCCTGAGCTGTCTGCTCCTTGCCGCTCCGGTCCTGGCCGCTCCGTCGGCAGTGTCGGTCAAGAAAGATCGTTCCGGTCTGCCGATCACGATCAAATCAAATGAACTCACGGCCGACAACAAGGGCAAAACGGCTGTCTTCAGCGGCAAGGTCGTGGCCCGCCAGGGAGACATAACCATTTATGCCGACAAGATCACCATCAACTACGCCGACAAAAAAGGCGACGTTGAAAAGATCGAAGCATCCGGCAATGTGCGCATCGTCCAGCAGAATAAAATCGGAACGGCGGCCCTGGCGGTCTACGACAGTCGCGACGGCCGCATCACGCTGACCGGAAATCCCCGGGTCATGCAGGGAACCGACAGCATCAGCGGCAAGGTAATCACCTATTATGTCGACGACGACCGCAGTGTCGTCACCGGCGGGGATGACCCCAAAGCCCGCGTTGAGGCGGTCATCAATCCACCGGCCAGGAAGGGCAATGCCAGCAGCCGCTAAACATTCCACCCTCCGGACGGTCGCCCTGCGTAAAAACTACGGCAGCCGGCACGTCGTTAAAGGGGTCGATATCTCGATCCGCTCCGGCCATGTCATCGGCCTGCTAGGGCCGAACGGCGCCGGCAAGACCACGACTTTTTATATGGTAGTCGGCCTGGCCCAGGCGGACGGCGGCCAGGTTTTTCTGGATGATGAAGAGATAACCACTCTGCCCATGTATCAGCGGGCCCGGCGCGGCATCAGCTATCTGCCCCAGGAAGCCTCGGTTTTCCGCAAGCTTTCCGTGGCTGACAATCTGCTGGCCATCCTGGAGTCGGTCGAGCCTGACCGGACTTTGCGTCAGCAGCGCATGCAGCAGTTGCTGGAAGAGTTCAGCATCAGCCACATCGCTTCATCCATGGGATATTCCCTTTCAGGAGGCGAGCGGCGGCGGGTGGAGATAGCGCGCTCCCTGATCACGGATCCGGCTTTTATCCTGCTGGATGAACCCTTCGCCGGGATTGATCCGATTGCGGTGGCCGACATACAGAATCTGATCGTGTCACTGAAAAACAGGAATATAGGGGTGCTGATTTCCGATCATAACGTCCGCGAAACACTGGGCGTCTGTGATGCCGCCTATATCCTGAGCGGCGGAGAGGTGCTGGAGCACGGCACTCCCGATGAGATTGCAAACAGCAAAAAGGCCAGAGAAATTTACCTGGGTGATGATTTCCGCTTGTAGATCGCCGTATATGTTCCGGCTCCCGCGAGGTTGGCGTTTAATGGCAATGGAGATGCGCCAACAACTGAAGATGTCCCAGCAGCTGGTGATGACCCCCCAGCTGCAGCAGGCCATCAAGCTGCTGCAGCTGACCCGGCTGGAGCTCCAGGATCTGGTGCGTCAGGAGCTGGAAGAAAACCCGCTGCTGGAGGAAAACGCCGAGCAGGAGGATCTGCGCGAGCCGGACACTCTGGAAAACGCCGAAAAGGAGGTCGAACCGGCCGAGATCGCCGTGGATTTCCACGAGGTGGAAACCGGGGAAGAGACCCTGCGGGATTGGGACAGCTACCTGGACGGCTACAATTACAGCGCCGGCGAACAGTACAGTGGCGACGAGGAACGCCCCTCGTTTGAAAATCTGCTGACCCGCCAGAGCACCCTGACCGACCACCTGTTGTGGCAGCTGCACATGGGCCAGTTCTCCGAAATGGATGTGCGGGTGGGCGAGGTCATCATAGGTAATGTCGATGAATCCGGGTATCTGCGGGCCACGCTGGCCGAAATCGCGGCTGCCAGCCAGGCCACTGAAGAGGATGTCCAGGATGTTCTGGACTGCATTCAGGAGTTTGATCCCGCCGGGGTCGCCGCCCGTGATCTGCGCGAATGCCTGCTGCTGCAGGCGCGTTTTATGGGGATGAAGGGCAGCGTGGTGGAGGGGATTCTGCTGAATCACCTCGGCGATCTGGAAAAACGCAATTACAAGCAGATCGCCCGTTCGCTGAAAGTCGACATCAGCCAGGTGCTGATCGCCGCCAAAATCATCGGCGGATTCGATCCCCGTCCCGGTTCTGCATTCAATTCCGATGATGTGCACTACATCTCGCCGGATATTTTTGTCCACAAGGTCGGCGAGGATTACGTCGTCATGCTGAATGAGGACGGCCTGCCGAGTCTGAAGGTCAGCTCCCAGTATGCGGACGTTCGCGCCAGCGGTTCGATCGATTCCCAGGCCGAGGATTACATCAGCGACAAGATGCGCTCGGCGCTGTGGCTGATCAAGAGCATTCAGCAACGCCAAAGGACGATCTACAAGGTTTCCAAGAGCATCATCCGTTTTCAGCGCGAATTTTTCGATCGCGGCATCGAGTACCTGCGCCCGCTGGTGCTGAGGGATATAGCCGAAGATATCGGGATGCACGAATCGACCATCAGCCGAGTGACCACCAACAAGTACATGCAGACGCCCCAGGGGCTGTTCGAACTGAAATATTTTTTCAACAGCGGACTTTCAACCAGCGAAGGTGAATTTCTGGCCTCGGAAAGTGTCAAGAACCGGATCAAGGAGATCATAGAAAAGGAAGACCCAAAAAAGCCGCTTTCAGACCAGAAAATAGCCGAGTTGCTTTCGGGACAAACGGTCAACATTGCTCGCCGTACGGTAACCAAATACCGTGAAATGCTCAAGTTTGGTTCATCATCGGAACGAAAGCGACATTTTTGACGCACTGCCGTCCCGGCAGTCGTCCATATAGCAGCAACCAACATACAGGAGGAAGTTATGCAGACAACAATGACATTCAGGCACATGGAGCAGAGCGATGCCCTCAAGGCATATGCCGAGGAAAAACTTGAGAGAGTGGCGAAGTATATCGATGGTCCGATCAACGTACAGGTTTATTTCACGGTCGAAAAGAAGATCCGTCACATCGTCGAGATCGTAATTTCCGCCAAAGGCATCAGCACCAAGGCTTCCGAGGCGACCAACGACATGTATGCCGCCATCGATGCGGTTATCGACAAGATCGAGCGCCAGCTCAAACGCTACAAGGAAAAGATCAAGGCCCACAAGCCCAATGGCAGCGATCATGGCCGTCAGCTCTCCAAAAAGGTGTTCGAGGCTGAAAGTATTGAAGTCAGCGCCGAACCGGTGGTCATCAAGACAACCACCGAAACCGCCAAACCGATGTCGGTTGAAGAAGCCGTCATGCAGATGGATCTGCTGCACAAGGACTTCATTGTCTTCATCGATGCCGAAAGCGGCGAGATCAACGTGCTTTACCGCCGCAAAGACGGCAACTTCGGCCTGATAGAGCCGCATCGGGCATGATACCCGGCAACTGACGTGGAAGGGATTACGTTATCAATACAGGAACTGCTCGATGAAACCAATTACGGGCTCGCCCTGACCCTGCTGGCCGGCGAGCGCGGACTGAAAAACCGCGTCTCCAGCGCCCGCATTCAAAAGCCCGGCCTGGCACTGGACGGATATATAGAGCACCTGCATCCCGATCGGATACAGGTGCTCGGCAATACCGAGATTTCCTTTCTGCAGCAGATCGACAACAAGGTTGCGACTGAAAATCTGCGAACACTCTGCAGTTTTCCGATCGCCTGCTTCATCGTCACCAAAGGCTTGCGCCCGCCGCAGCTTCTGCTGGATCTGGCCGACCAGAACGGAATTCCGGTGCTGGCCACCCCGCACCAGTCATCAACCTTCATCTCCCTGATCACCAAGTTCCTCGAGGAAGGGCTCCTGCCCAACACCCATCTGCATGGCGTGCTGATGGACGTGCTGGGAGTGGGGGTACTGCTGACCGGCAAAAGTGGCATCGGCAAGAGCGAATGTGCTCTGGACCTGGTTATCCGCGGGCATCGTCTGGTGGCCGATGATATGGTGTTCATCAAGAAGAAGATGCCGGCCGTGCTGGTCGGGCAGTCGGAAGAATCGATCCAGTACCTGATGGAGATCAGGGGCTTGGGCATTATCAACATCAAGGATCTTTACGGCGTTTCGTCGATTCGCGACAAGAAGATCATCGATATCATGCTCGAGTTGGTTGACTGGGATGAACAGCATGAATACGACCGGCTGGGGATCGATGATCGTACCACGACCATACTGGGCATCGAAATTCCCCACATCACCCTGCCGGTGCGCCCCGGCCGCAATCTTGGTTCCATCATCGAAGTTGCGGCGCGCAATCACCTGCTGAAGGGGATGGGCTTCCATTCGGCCCGGGATTTTCAGGAGCGGCTGCTGGCGCGCATTGACGGCCGCCCCCTGGGGGACGAGGTCGAGTAGCCTATGCGGATCATCGTCATAACCGGCATGTCCGGTTCCGGAAAATCCACCGCGGTGCGGGCGCTTGAGGACGAAGGCTTCTACTGCATCGACAACTTGCCGATCCGCCTGTTCAAACGTTTTATCGAACTGATCGACAAGTCGGGAGAAGCGTTCAAGGGGGTCGCCCTGGTGGCCGATATTCGCGGCCGCGAGTTTTTCAAGGGCTACGAAGGCGCGTTCCAGAAGGTCACCGCCGCCGGCCACAAGCTGGAAATCCTCTTTTTTGACGCCAGCGACGAGACTCTGCTGCGCCGTTTCTCCGAAACCCGCCGCCGGCATCCGGCCGACGAAAACTGCTCGGTTTCCGACGGCATCCGCATAGAGCGCGACCGCCTGGCCGGGCTGCGTCAGATGGCCACCCGGGTTATCGACACCTCCGAATTCAATGTGCACCAGTTGAAAGACTTCACCCTGCGTATCGTCAGGGGGGAAGAGGGGGAAAGCAAACTGCTGGTGGAAGTGCAGTCCTTCGGGTTCAAATACGGAGTTCCGCCCGAATCCAGCATCGTCATGGATGTGCGCTTCCTGCCGAACCCGTTCTTCGTACCGGAGCTGAAACCCGGCTCCGGTCTGGATCGGAGCGTGCGTGACCACGTTCTTAATAACCCGGTCACGTCCGCTTTTCTGGATTACTTTTTCCCGCTGCTGGATATGCTGCTTCCGGCCCACCGGCGGGAGGGCAAGGCCTATCTGACTATCTCCATCGGCTGCACCGGGGGACGGCACCGTTCAGTGGCGATTGCGGAAGCGACCGCACTGCACCTGCGCCAGATCTGGCCTGATGTTCGAATAATTCACCGGGATATTGAAAAGGGACATTAATGACAGGATTAGTTCTTGTAACCCATGCCGGGCTTGCGACGGCTCTCAAAGCTTCAGCCGAAATGATTGTCGGCCCGATAGAACAGTGCGCGGCGGTGGAGGTGGCTCCCGACGAGCGTGCCGACGAGATCATGGCCCGTGTGGTGGCTGCGGTTGAAAGGGTGCAGGCCGACGGCGCCATTATCATGACCGATCTTTTCGGCGGCACCCCCTCCAACATGGCCATGTCGTTTCTGAAAGAGGGGCAGGTCGAGGTTATTACCGGCGCCAATCTGCCGATGCTGATCGAGTTCTGCTCACGCCGCGAGCGGATGACGGTGGCCGAACTGGCTTCCGGACTTCAGAAGTGCGGCCGGGAAGGCATCATTGTGGCCGGCGAATTTTTAAAGTAGATAACGTTCCAGCGGAGAGACCTGCCATCATGCTGCAAAATGAATTTCTGATTGTCAATAAACTGGGTCTGCATGCCCGCGCTTCGGCACTCTTTGTGAAAACCGCCAGCCGTTTCAACTCGGAGGTCAAGCTGGCCCGGGAAGGGGTCGAGGTCAACGGCAAAAGCATCATGGGCATCATGATGCTGGCGGCTTCCAAGGGCTCCACGGTGGTGTTGAGCGTCAGCGGCAGCGACGAAAACGAGGCCCTGCAGAGCCTGGGCGAATTGATCACCAATGGATTCGGCGAGGAATGACATGCAGCGTTTCACGGGGATTGCGGCTTCGCCCGGAATTGCCGTCGGAAAACTGCGGATAATTGATCGCCGCCGGATCGCCGTAACCGAACTGGCCGTGGCGCCTGAAGCGGTTGCCCATGAAATAAGGCGGCTGACGGATGCTGTCGCCGCGACCCGCGCTGAACTTGAAGCCCTCCGGTCACACTTGGCGGAAACCACCGGTGACGACCACCTCTTCTTTATCGAAACCCACCTGATGATTCTGGCCGATGAACGCCTCGTATCGGAAACC
Organism: Deltaproteobacteria bacterium; assembly: GCA_021850095.1. Taxonomy (GTDB): domain Bacteria; phylum Desulfobacterota; class Desulfuromonadia; order Geobacterales; family Pseudopelobacteraceae; genus JACRCG01. Next base: position 24,689 of record JAJZRX010000014.1, on the reverse strand, counting down.
TCCGCCATCATAAGCAGCGGACTGATCAATGCCGAAGGTGCGCTGCTGCGGACTCTGGGGCGTTACCGGGAGATTTTCGCCGGCATTGACGACCCCTACCTGCGCGAACGGATCTATGACGTTGAAACGGTGATAGAACGGGTGCTGCACTGCATGGGCGGCACGGCGCCCGAGCAGCTTCCCCGCCACGAGGAGCGGGTGGTCGTGGCAGCCCATGACATCACCCCGGCTGACATGCTGCAGATCAACCGCGACAACGTACTGGCGATCATCACCGAGATCGGCGGGCGCACTTCGCATACGGCCATTCTGGCACGGGCTCTGGAGCTGCCGGCCGTGGCGGGTGTGGACGGCATCGCCGAGCTTCCGCTGGATGGACAGCAGGTGATCGTGGACGGAACCTCCGGGGTCGTGATCGTCAACCCTGACGATGAGGCCTTCCGGACCTTTTTGAGCCGCAAGCAGCATTATGATTACCTGGAAAGCGAACTTCTCAAAACCGCTCACCTTCCGGCGGTTACGCTCGACGGCCGTTCCCTGCTGCTACGGGGCAATGTGGAAATCCCGGAAGAGGGGAGTTCGGTGCTCAAACATGGCGGCGCCGGAGTGGGGCTGTACCGGACCGAAATTCTCTTCATGAATCGCGCCGGCCTGCCGGACGAGGAGGAGCAGTTCGGCGTGTACCGTTCCATGCAGCAGGCCGTGGCGCCCCATCTCCTGACGATACGGACGCTGGACGCCGGGGGAGACAAATTGCTGGACGGCATGGAAACCGTTGTCGAGCAGAACCCGGTTCTGGGGATGCGCGCCATCCGTTTGTCGCTTTCCATGCCGGAGGAATTCAAGAAACAGCTGCGGGCAATACTGCGGGTCAGCGCCACCGGCCCGGTACGGATCATGTTCCCGATGATATCGGGCCTGGAGGAGGTCCGCAGTGCCAGAAAGCTGCTTGAAGAAGCCAAGTCCGAGCTGGACAGGGCCGGAATCCCCTATGACCGGCAGATACAGGTCGGCGTGATGATCGAGATTCCATCCGCCGTGACGGTGGCCGATCTGCTGGCCCGGGAAGTTGATTTCTTCAGCGTCGGCACCAATGACCTGATCCAGTACCTGCTGGCCATCGACCGCACCAACGAACAGCTTTCTCCCCTGTATCAGCCGCTGCATCCGGCCGTGCTGCGCTCGCTGCGCCAGATCGTTCATACGGCCCATGCCGCCGGCATCACGGCCTGCCTGTGCGGTGAGATGGCCGGAGATCCGCTTTATCTGCCGGTTCTGCTGGGGCTCGGGTTTGACGAGCTTTCCATGGGCGCCGCTTCGCTCCTGCGCGTCAAGCAGATTCTGCGGCGCTGCAGCAGCCAGCGGGCCAGGCAGATTGCCGACGGCTGTTTCCGCTTTTCCACCGCCGCCGAGGCTGAACTGTACCTCAAACAGCAGATGACCCTTGATGTCGTCGAGAGTTTTGACTGATGACCCCGGAAACCGTATATGCATTGTTTGCGGCTCTTTTCGGCCTGGTGGTCGGCTCTTTCCTGAATGTCTGCATCTGCCGCCTGCCGGAGGGGCAGTCGGTGGTTTCGCCCCCTTCCCGCTGTCCGCACTGTTCCTACCGCATTCGCTGGTACGATAACATCCCGCTGTTCAGCTACCTGCTGCTGCGCGGTCGCTGCCGCGGCTGCAACGCACGAATCTCGCTGCAATACCCGCTGGTGGAACTGCTGAACGGGATTCTGACACTGCTTCTGTTCCTGCGCTTTGGCCCCACACTGACGTTTGCGGCCCTGTTTCTGTTCTGTTCGGCCCTGGTGGTGATCACCTTCATCGATCTCGAACATCAGATCATCCCGGACGAGATCTCCCTGCCGGGAATCGTGATCGGCCTGATCCTGTCGTTTTTCCTGCCGGGGCAGAGCTGGCTCAATTCCCTGCTGGGCATCCTGCTGGGGGGGGGCAGTCTGCTGCTGGTGGCCTACCTGTACCAGTTGCTGACCGGCAAGGAGGGCATGGGGGGCGGCGACATCAAGCTGCTGGCCATGATGGGCGCCTTTCTGGGCTGGAAGGCGATCCCGTTCATCATCTTCGCCAGTTCCCTGGTCGGTTCGCTGGTCGGCATAACAATAATGCTGCTGCAAAAGAAAGATTCCAAACTGGCGATACCCTTCGGCCCCTATCTGGCTTTCGGAGCCGTGCTCTACATCTTCTACGGCAGGGCGCTGATCCATTGGTATCTGAATCTGGGCGGTTTCGACCGGGGGTGACCGATGACTTCCTACCGCCCCAGCCTGACCGCCTCGATCATGGCTTTCCTCTGCTTTCTGCTGCTTTTGACCTGGCTGCTGTTCAGCCTGCTGGCCTTCAAAACCGCTGCCAACGACCTGTACGCCCAAAAGGGCGAGCATGCCCGCACCCTTCTGGCCGCCTTTATCAGCCAGCTCCCCGAGAATCTGCCCTCCTTTCCGGAAGGCATCATTCCCCCCGATTCCCCGGCGGCAGTTTATGTCCAGAAGCTTTCCGATGATCCCGGTTTTACCCGTCTGACCCTACTGGACAGCAACGGCAAGGTCATTTTCAGCTCCGGGCGCGAGGGGAGCGACATCTATCAGCCTTTCAGCGCCGTGCAGTCCCTGAACGATCAGTCCGGCCTCCTGCCGGACGGCAGCGGCATCACCCAGGTCACAGGGGTTGTCCGCAATGGCCAGACGGTCGGCAAAGCCGGCCTGCTGCTGACCTTGAGCGCCGAAAATGAGCGCCTCAACCGGACCCGGCAATTGCTGCTGGCCTATTTTGTACTCAATTTCTTCATGTTGCTGGGGCTGGGCTCGTTCATCCTTTCGCGGATCGTTGTCAATCCGATCAACCGCCTGCTTTCCGCCACCGCTAGGATTACCGGTGGCCACTACGGCCAGGCGCTGCATATTTCCGGCAGTGCCGAACTTGCCCGTCTGGCTGAAGCTTTCAACGAAATGTCGGCCACCCTGCGCAACAAGGATCAGCTGGTATCGCAGCACGTCACCGCCCTGGAAAAGGCCAACAGTGATCTGCGCCAGGCCCGCGAGGAGGCGCTGCGCACCGAGAAAATGGCGTCCATCGGTCTTCTGGCGGCCGGAATGGCCCACGAGATCGGCACCCCGCTGGCATCGATCATGGGCTATGCTGAACTGGTGGCGGCGGAACAGCCCGAAGATCCGGCCATCCAGGATTACGCCGGCCGCATTGCGGCTGACTGCGCCCGGATCGACCGGATCGTGCGCGGCCTGCTGGATTATTCCCGCTCGCACCAGACCTGCATCGAGACCACCGATGTCAGGGCGGTGGTCACGGCTTCGCTGGAACTGCTGGCCCAGCAGGGCGCCTTCAAGGGACTGCATGTAACCACCTCGCTGGCAGAAGCGCTGCCGCCGGCCAAGGCTGATCCGCACCAGCTGCAGCAGGTGCTGGTCAACCTGCTGCTGAATGCCCGGGACGCCCTGGCCCACGGTGGAAGTCTGAAGGTGGCTGCACGGCCGGATCACCAGCGCTTGCGGATCGACGTGGCCGACAACGGCGCCGGAATTGCCCCGGAACACCTGCGCTACATTTTCGACCCCTTTTTCACCACCAAGGCCCCTGGCCGTGGCACCGGCCTGGGCTTGGCCATAGCGGCCCGGATTGTGGAGGGGTTCGGAGGACGAATCACCGTGGTCAGCCATCCCGGAGCGGGAAGCTGCTTTACGGTCTGGCTGCTGCTGGCGGAAGGAGAGGGGACGTGAACGGACGCAAGCACATATTGATCATCGATGATGAAGAAAACCTGCGCCACATGCTCTCGGTCATGCTGACCCGCCAGGGGTATCAGACCGACAGCGCCGGGCATGGTCAGGAGGGGCTGGAGAAAATCAGGCAACAGGCCTACGATTTTATCCTCTGTGACATCCGCATGCCGGAGATGGACGGCAAGAGTTTCCTTGCCAAGGCTTTGCAGGAGCAGGTCAGCTCGGCCATCATAATGATGTCGGCCTACGGCACGGTCGAAACCGCTGTGGAATGCATGAAAATGGGGGCCTACGACTTTATCTCCAAACCCTTCAAAAAAGATGAAATCGTGATGGTGCTGAAAAAAGCCGAGGAGCGGGAACGGCTGAAGGAAGAAAACCGCCAGTTGAAGGAAGCGGTTGCCGGCCGCTTCGTCTACAGCGGCATCGTCAGCCGCAACAGCACCATGGAAGAACTTTTCGGCCAGATCCGCAAAGTGAGCGATCTGAAAACCACGGTGCTGATTCTGGGGGAGTCCGGAACCGGCAAGGAGCTGGTAGCCCGCGCCATCCACAACAACGGCCGGCGGGCTTCACGCCCTTTTGTGGCGGTCAATTGCGGGGCGATACCGGAAAATCTGCTGGAAAGCGAGCTGTTCGGCCATGTGCGGGGCGCCTTTACCGACGCCAGCAACGACAAGGCCGGACTGTTTCAGCAGGCTGACGGCGGTACGCTTTTTCTGGATGAGGTCGGTGAAATGCCGCTGCCCCTGCAGGTCAAACTGCTGCGGGTGCTGCAGGAAGAGGAAATCCGGCCGGTGGGAGCCAGCCATGCCAGAAAGATTGATGTGCGAGTCGTTTCGGCCACCTCACGCAACCTGGAAGCGGCTGTCAAAGAAGGGCTCTTCCGGGAAGACCTGTATTTCCGCCTGAACGTTTTCTGTCTGCAGCTGCCGCCTCTGCGCGAGCGGCCGGAGGATATCCCGCTTCTGGCGGAACATTTTGTCAGAAACTTCGCTCGTCAAGCTCAGGGAGAAGCGCCCCGCATCGCGGCGGACGCCATGCGCAGCCTGATATCCTATGCCTGGCCCGGCAACATCCGCGAGCTTGAAAATGCGATCGAGCGGGCTGCCATTCTTTGCGAGGGGGGAGTGATCAACAACGCCTGTCTGCCGCCCGGGCTGGTTTCCGGCATGAATCTTCCTCCGGCCGGCAATGATGAAGATCTCTCCATCAAAAAGGCCGAGGAGGCGCTTGAACGCGACCTGATCCGCAAAGCCCTGGAAAGAACCGGCGGCAACCGCACCCAGGCCGCCAGAATTCTGGAAATCAGCCACCGCTCGCTGTTGTACAAACTGAAGGAATTCGGGCTGGAGTCCGCAAAAAATGCGTAGCGCGAGTGACGCGGAACGGTGCCGGCCTATGAATTAATTGCGCAGCCGCCGTTTTCGCTATAAATAGTATAACGATACAAGACGCTTATGATTTTAATCCTGGCGGTACTTTTATTGCATAAAATAAACCCAGCTTGTTACCAGAAAGGAAAACCCATGTTTAAAAAGATCCTGATTGCAGTCGCACTGTCCTCCTTGTCCCTTTCTCCGGCGTTCGCCATGTCTAAAGAGTGCGGCACCGATTGCAAATCCTGTCATTCACTCTCGATGCAAGAGGCGACCGACCTGCTGAAGCCGACCGGCGCCACGGTCCAGTCGATCAAGGAGTCCCCTTCACGCGGCCTGTTCGAGCTGCTGGTCCAGAAAGACAGTCAGAAGGCGATTATCTTTATTGATTACGGCAAGAAGAACCTGATCCAGGGCATGATGGTCAATCTGGAGAAGCTGCAGCCGGTTTCAAGCCACAAGCTGGATCCCCCCCCGCAGAAGCAGCCGGCCAAGCTGGACGTCGGCTCGATTCCGGTCAAAAACGCGGTTGTCATCGGCAATCCCAAGGGTTCAAAAAAACTGTACGTCTTCACCGATCCGGACTGCCCCTACTGCCGCAGGGGGCATGGCGAGCTGAAAAAGCTGGCCCAGATCGCGCCGGACGTGGCCATCCACATCATGCTCTTCCCGCTGCCGATGCATCCGGCCGCCTACGACAAATCCCGCGCGGTGGTTGAAGCCATGAGTCACGATCTGCTGGACAAGGCCTTTGAGGGCAAGGAGCTCCCCAAACCGGCCAAAGAGGGCAGCAAAACAGCCATTGATGAAATCGTGAAGTTCGCCAGTGCCAACGGCATCAGCGGCACACCGACCATGGTCATGCCGGACGGTACGGTCCAGGTCGGGATGCGGGATGCGGAGACGATGAAGAAGATGCTGGAAGTGAAGTAGCTGTACGGGTACTGGCCGGTTCTGCCAGTATTACAGGAAGAGAAACGATGGCAACGCTCAATATCGACGACTATCCCCAGCTTGCAACTATCTGCTGGAACAGGAAGATCAGAACGGCGGAAGAATCCGAGGCGCTACGGCTTTACGAGGCCGGCTGGCGCTTTATCGACCGAGACAGCCTGACAATTCCGGAAGCCGATCTGATCAGCAAGCTGGCAGAAAAATACGGCAACGGAGTCCTGAATGTTTAAGCGTCCGCACCATGTGCTCGTGAATCGGGTTCTCTGCGCCCTGAACGCTGATTTTCTGCGGGAGAACAAGTGTTACTTCGGCGGCGGCACGCGAATAGTGATGGAGCTGAATGAATATCGGGAGTCATTGGACATCGATCTGCTCTGTGCCGATATCCAAGGGTACCGCTCCATCAGGTCCGCTGTTTCTGAACATTCTTTGGGTCCTTTGCTTGCGTCGCCGTTGACGCTGGCCCGGGAGGTGCGGGCCGACCGGTATGGAATCAGGACTTTCTTTGACATCGATGGAGCTAAAATCAAATTCGAGATTGTTTCCGAAGGCAGGATTGATCTTACGGCTGACAAGGTTGACACCATACCGGTTCTTTGCCTCGACCGGGTATCCTGTTTCGCTGAAAAGCTGCTGGCCAATGCGGACCGATGGAGTGATAAAAGTGTATTGAGCAGAGATGTGATCGACATCGCATTCATGGTCAGCCACTGGGGTGCCATACCGCAGGCCGCTTTTGTTCTGGCGGAGCGCGCCTATGGTGACATCATTCGGAAAAATCTGATTAGCTCCGCCTTCAGCCTTCTGGCTGATGATGTTTATCGCGGGCGTTGCGTTGACAGCATGGATATCTCTGATACAGAACGGCTGCAGGTTGGACTGGAGATGGTTGCGCGGCAGTTGGGTTGAAAATGAGTTACGTTTGGAGGCAATTATGAAGAAGTGGCTGACTGGCGTATTGTTAAGTTTTTTGCTAACCGTCCCGGCCTTTGGAAGTGAGACGTTTTATGACGTTTACGGCACTGTCTCCGAAATAAAGGAATGGCCCATATATTTGGGAACACAATTTCAGGGCTACATCAAGACAATAACGGTCAATGGGCAGGCATATCCTCTGGTTTCCAAGCCCAATGTTTTTCGTGCGACCAATTATCCGGCCATGTATCCGAAAGTTCCGGCCAGTTTTTCGGATGTTCAAACGGGCAGGCTTGTCAATTTGCGTTTGAATGGGCATTCGGTTATTGAAGTTGTCATTGAAAGGTGATGGATATGACTAATAAAAAACCAGGTATGTTAGGCCGGAGTTTATTGTTTTGTTGTGCAGTCGGCAGTCTGTTGTACCCACAATCCGGCGAGTCGGCAAGCATGGGAGATTATTGCATTCAGCCCCCCTTTGTTTCGCAGGTTGTTCCTCCGCTGCTCATGTTTGTTATGGATAAGGAGCATCGGCTCTTTACCGAAGCCTACAGTGATTCCTTCGATTTGGACGCTGATGGCAAAACCGAAACCACCTACAAGCATGGCATCGAGTATTATGGCTATTTTGATCCCAACAAGTGCTATACCTATTCAACCACTGCAAATGAATTCCAGCCGTCGAACTACTCCACCCAGACAGGCAACGATGCCCAAGGCAAAGCGGTTTATGACCGCTTTTGCAGCTCCGGCAAATGGAGCGGTAACGTACTTAACTGGTTGACCATGTCCCGTATGGATGTGCTGAAAAAAGTGCTTTATGGCGGCCAGCGAGTCAATCCCGATGCTACCAATAAAACGACGTTGCAACGCGCTTACATACCCCAGGACGCCCATAGTTTCGGAAAAGAATTTACCGGTCGGCTCTGTAACAGCGGAACCACCTACGCCGACATGTGCTCGCGTGACAGCGATTGCGACAGTGGCTATACCTGCCAGGATAAATCGCTGCAACTGATCGGCATAGCAGCTCCGCCTTCCGCAAATGCCTGTACCTATACCTCGGATATCGTGTCGACGCCCGCCAATGGCAAAATTCTGGTCGCTATGTACAACCACTCCACCAGTGCCGCCCAGGATGTGGAGGTGGGTGCTTCTCACCAAAATATCATGGACTCGTTCGTGCCGGCCAATTTTGTCAAATCCTACTATATCAGCGACTTTAACGTTGATGACGCCAGCGCGGCCAACAATGATCTGATTCCAACTCAGAATCATGGTCAAAACAACAGTTTCATCGCCGTGTCAGAGTTCAATGTCAAAAAGAAAACCAGTGGCAATCCGAAGTACGATTATACCGGCACCTGGACATTTCACCTTGATAGCGATGACGGGGCTGAACTGTATGTGGATGGCGCACCCGTGGCCAGCTATTACAGCGTGTCAGGCAGCAACGGGCATTCATCATGCACGTCTTCACCCGCTAGCGCCTGTTTGGCCTCTCAAACGGGCACAATAAACCTCGCTGCGGCGGGTTATCACACTCTTCTGGTCCGTGGCACCAACTACAGTGGCAATTCCGGCGCCAAAGTATGGTACAAGCGCCCCGGTGATACCACCTGGACTGTTTACGGCACTGCCACCGGAGCTCAAAACTCTCTGGACCTGAGGTCGCCGATTATCCCTGATACAACTGCCAACTGCACCATGATGGCGGATAGTTTTATTGCCAGCGGCGTGCCGGCTAAAGGAGTGCTGCCGGGCTATCACCTGTTTTGCAATAAATCCACAACCGGCAATAACAGTTATGGTCCGCCGCTTCTGAGGTTGCTTACCAATCGCACAGAGAGAATCTGGGACTGGATTTCCCGCGAGGTGGTTCAATGTGGAAACACATTGGGGACTGGTACCGCCGTGACACCGCAGGAATATCAGGTGAACATACAAGTCTGCAATTCCACGGTTGGTCTTGAGCCGAATTGCAAAGCATATGGCGCCTCCAATAAACCGATCGGCCTTCTTCAGAAATATGGCGATTCCGATGGCACCAAAGTTTGCTCAAAAACACTTTCTCAAGTCTGCAGCAGTGATTCTGCTTGCCGCCCGGGCAATAACGGGGGTGTTGATCTTGGCATTTGTGTTGATAAGTCTCAAATGTATTTCGGGTTGTTGACCGGCAGCTACGCTCACAACCTGCAGGGCGGAGTTTTGCGCAAGAATCTGCTCAGCATATCCGATGAGGTGGATGCCTCCGGCATGTTCAAAGCCGCTCAGAATATACCTTCCAATATGCTGGAAACATTCGATAAGTTGCAGATAGTCGGCTATACCGACGCAACCACCAACTATGCCAATTGTGTTGTCCAGAATCAGTCGATCGTCGACGGCAAGTGCAGTGTCTGGGGCAACCCGATGGCCGAAATGCTGTATGAAACCTTGCGTTACTATTCCGGCAAGGGAGTTCCAACAACCGGTTTTGACTACCCGCAAAACCAGACCGATGGCGGACTTAACCTGCCGCATCCCCCCTACTGGGGCTACGTCGATGGGACCCGCAGTTTTAAAGGGCCCTATGATGTTTACCCCTCCTGCTCCAAGCCGTTCGTACTGTTGTTGGGCGATGTTTATCCCAGTTTTGACGCCGACCAATTGCCCGGTGTCACTGGCTCAAGCTCTACCGAGGACACAACGATTCACCCGGTCCTGGGTCTTGATAATATGGTAAGCGGCAAGAAGTTGTTGAGTAAGCTGCTGGATGATATTGCGACGACGGAATCGGTTACCAACAATAGTTTTTTTATCGGTGACAATGGCGATAAGTATGATTTTCTCTGTACGCCAAAAACAGCATCAACGATGAGTCTCCTACGCGGGTTGTGTCCGGAACAGCCAACCCGCAAGGGCAGTTTTTACACTGCCGCGCTGGCGTATTACGGGCACAGCTTTTTACATGCCGAAGTAAAAAAAGATACGACTTCCGGCGTGAATAACAATATTCCCAATACCCAGACCTTTGCGGTTGCCATGGAATCCCAGGTCGGTAACTGGACCATCAAAGCTGGTGCGAACACACTCCGGATTGTGCCGCTGGGTAAATCTGTCAGCGGCGCTGCCAGTATGACGGCAACCTGTTTTAATAAGATGGATGTCGCCACGACCTATTTTGATGTAGATAAATTGAAATTGAAAACTTTAACGCTCACTCCCAAGGCAGGAGTAACGGATGCCTACTGTCCGACGAATGAAATTGTGAAGGTTTTCACCCATTCTGTAAAATATGATTCTTCGGGAAACCCGATCTACTTGAGTTTCAGAATAAATTATGCTGATGCGGAGCAGGGTGCGGATTATGACATGGACGCGGTCGGATGGTACGAAGTCTGCACTCAGGCTGCCAAAGATTTAGGTTATGGCACCTGCGGCACCGATATGGATGCTGATCAGGTTCAGATTAAAGTAGTTTCCGATTATGCCGCTGGCGGAATAGACCAGGTGCTTGGATTCATCGTTTCCGGCACCAGCGAAGACGGCACCTATCTGGTCGTGCGAGATAAATCGGTTGATAACACCGCGCCGGCCATTATTTACGGGCTTCCCTTCAACTGGTCGCACACTTTCACCGTTACCGGCTCAAGCGCCAATACTCTGAAAAATCCCCTTTGGTATGCCGCCAAGTGGGGTGGTTTCCAGGACAGCAACGAAAATAATGTTCCGGACCAGAAACAGGAGTGGGCCAAAAACTGCACCGAGACAGATACCAGTAAATGCAACCCGGATAATTATTATCTGGTCACCAATCCGCTCAAGCTGGAGCAGCAGTTGGAAAAGGCATTTAACGACATATTGACGCGAGTTTCCTCCGGTACGGCGGCCTCTATCCTCAACAACAGCGAAGGTAGCGGCGCGACGCTGCTGCAGGCGATTTTCTATCCAAAAAAGACTTACGAAAATCAGACCTCCTTGTCCTGGTCCGGCGAACTGATGAATCTTTGGTACTATGTGGATCCTTTCTTTTCATTAAGCACGATACGTGAGGACAGCGATTACTCAACCGGAAATCATGTCATGGATATTGCCAGGGACAAACGTGTACAGTTCTACTTTGACGATGCCGACTCTCAAACTAAAATTAAACGTTACAATTTTGATGGCACAACAGAACAGGCGGATTTTAACGCTGATGTTCCGGGGGGATTGAAAACCATCTGGACGGCCGGCAAATTGTTGTGGAAACGTGACATATCCAGCGGGGCTGATCCACGCACGATTTATACAAATGTGGCGTCGGTTGCCCCCTGGAGTTTCACTGACTTTACCACCGCAAACGCCGCCACGCTGGCAAGCCGGTTGAACGCGGAAGGCGCGGATGCCGCCGCTCAGACCGCCTTTGCCGGAAAAGTTATCCGTTATGTGCATGGCAGCGATGTCTGTCTCGACTCATCATCCCCCTGTACGAATAAAAGCCGCAGCAGAACCGTTGATATCAAGGTATCGGACACGACATTGGAAAGCCATGTTTGGAAGCTGGGAGACATCATTTCGTCCACACCTAAAATACAGGGCAGGGTTCCTCTCCAATCGTACGACCAGAAACCGCCCCTGGGCTATGATGACAGTACCTACAAGGATTTTTACAAGAGCGCCAATTACAATAATCGCGGAATGGTTTACGTTGGCGCAAATGACGGTATGCTGCACGCTTTCAAGTTGGGGAAGATGGACATCAGGACTTCAGGCACCCAAAAGGCCACCTTGAGTGGCGTGAATCTGGGCCGGGAGGAGTGGGCCTTTATTCCCAAGCATGCCATGCCCTATTTGAAGTATCTGACACTGCCGGATTATGACAACAACCATCTTTATCTGGTGGATGGCACTAATTCTCTTTTTGACATATCCGCCAAGACGGTTGCCGCCAGGGACGATTACTGGAATGAGACCAGAACCGCATCAACCTGGAAAACCGTTTTGCTGGGCGGTATGGGGCTGGGAGGGGCATCAAAGAATTTTGGTGACACAACCTGCACGGCGGGAACAACCACCGGGACATGCGTAAAAGCCCCCCTTAATATTCATGGTTACTCCTCATACTATGCCCTGGATGTGACCGATCAGGATTTTAACCAGGATTCTTCTAATCTGTTGAGGGCTCAACCTACCTTGTTGTGGGAATTTTCAAACCCGGCACTGGGTTACTCCACCTCCGGACCGGCGATAATGCGTCTTAACTCAAAGTCATCAACTTCCCCCTTTGCTCCTCAATCAAGCACAAATGGCAGATGGTTTGCCGTTTATGCTTCCGGTCCCACCGGGCCAATCGACACCACCACCAAGCAATTCAAGGGTAAATCTGATCAGAACCTGAAATTGTTTGTTGTGGATATGGAAAAAGGCCCGGTGGTGAGCGCCGATCCCAAGCAGAACGGGTTATGGATTATTGATACGGGTATCAGTGAGGCGTTTGCCGGTTCCATCAGTAATAACGCCGTTGTTGACGCGGAAATGGTTGACCCAAAGAATACCAATCTCAGGCAGGATGATGTTCTTTATGTTGGCTACACAAGAAAATGCGTTTCAGGCGACAGCGGGTGCACGGTTGGCGAATGGACGACCGGCGGGGTTTTGCGTCTTGTTGTTCCTGATTCCGCCAATCCCGACACTATGGATATCGGCGCCTGGAAAACATCAAAAGTGGTCGATGGCATCGGGCCGGTCACGACAACTGTTTCAAAGCTCATGTCAAAGAACAACCTGTACCTTTTCTTCGGAACCGGAAGATACTACTACCCGCAGGATGACATGGCCTCCACCCGCCGGCTCTTCATGGTTAAAGAAAAATGTTATCCCCAGAAGAATACGGATGGAACGTATAAGAAATCGGATATCATCGAAACCTGTGATTCAACAAATTCGGTCGCGTCATCATTGGCGTTATCCGACTTGACGCCTAAGAACACTCCCAGCAACAGCGCCGTGGCCAACGGGTGGTACATAGATCTGGACGCCGGTGAACGGGTTGTCACCGATACCGTGGCGACGATAAACGGCGCGATATTTTATACTTCCTACAAGCCGACAGCGGATGTGTGCGGTTTTGGCGGCAAGTCCTATCTTTGGGGGGTCAAGTATGATAGCGGTGATGTTTTGCCCGCATCAGCCAGAAAGGGCAAAATACTGATTCAGCTCTCCACGGGCAGCTTTGCTGAAATGGATCTTTCAACAGCCCTGACGGATAAAGGCGGGCGGCGGACACCGGAAACGTCTGACCTTTCATTTGGCAAGGCGTCGGCGGATCCCGGACTTTTTATGACCTCTGCCGGATTGACGCCCGTCAAACGGATACTGCATATCCAGGAGCGCTACAAGTGAACCGCCGTGGATTTACCCTGATAGAAATCATCATGGTGATGACCTTGTTTGGCATTCTACTCTCGATTGCATCACTGCAATTCAGTGATTACATCCGCAAGGGTGCTATCGAGCGTCAAACAAAGGAGTTGTACGCCGATCTCATGGCAACCAGAGCTGCGGCGGTGACTCAGCGCAGTTCAAAGCGCGTTATCATCACGCCAACTGTATTTACATTTGTATCATCAGCACTGGGGTCTGGTTCGGTGAGAACAAGCAGAAACATGACGAAACCGATTACCTGGGCCGGAAAGGATTCCGGCGATACAGAAACGGAAATTATTTTTGACGAGCGCGGCACGTTTAATATTGATGTCGACGCCGGAAACACCACTATCTGCGTTGAACCGTCCCTGCAATCGGCCCAATACGACAGCATCGTGGTGTTTTCCACCAGACTTCATCTGGGTAAGGTTTCTTTTGGAGGAGAGTGTAAAAGTGCTAATGTTACCGTCAAATAATCGCCGCGGGTTTACGCTGCTGGAAATTTTGGTGGCGCTCGTCATTCTTATGATCGGTATGATGGCGTTGTTATCCGCCGCCACTAACACGATCAGCCTGAATCTCGATAATGTTTTACGAGATGAAGCGGTGCAAATTGCCGACGCAAAAATGCGCCAGGTTAAAAGCAATACAGCAGCCACATTTTCACTGCCGTTTCAGAATCTTTCTGTGACAACAATTCAGACAAGCAAGCTTCGAGCAAAGTCCACGCCCTATACCGTCAGCTTGACTTCTGCTTCAACGGGCGGAAATTCAAATTTATTACATGTGCAGGTTTCGTGGAATTACAAAAACAGAACGAAACAACATGAATTATCAACATTAAAAACCTATTAAAAGGCTGGTCGCCATGAAGGTTGAATTGTCCAAAGAAATACAAGGTTTTTCTCTGATTGAACTGCTGTTGGCCATGGCCATGTTTATGGTTGTGCTGTTGATCAGCGCATCGGCTTTTGAAAGTGTCATGAAAATAAGTTCAGGCGTCACCAAATCCGCACAGACACAGATGGAAGGCATCGTAGGTCTTGAAATTTTAAGAAAAGATCTTAATGCCACCGGCTATGGGCTGCCCTGGGGGTTTCAAACGACACCCGATCCGACCACCTACCTGGAAGCCGACCTTGGAACTGACAATCCAATAGTCGGGGTGAGTGCGGATGATTTTAACGATGCGCCACCTAACAGTTCAACAGCAACTCCAAGTCCCGCTGTTCCGCGTGCTGTGGTACTCGGCAGTGTACCCGCAACCCAGAATCCAATTTATGCAGGAACCGGCACTAATTCCAATCCTGGGTCTGATTATCTGGTTATCAAGTCAGCTGCCGTTGCCTTTAACGCTTCGGTGGGCAAGTGGGGCTACGTTAATTATTCCGGGAACCAGACTACTAACAATAGTTACATCTCCAAATGGAATACAGCTGAAGACCTGACTGCCAATGATGTGGTTATTACTCACACCAATACGTTCTCGGGTGCTAATCAAGCGCAGCATATTCTTGCCATGCAGGATGATTCGGGTTTTTCGTACAAGCTGTCCGCTACCGATGCAGCCGGTCATTTTCTGCCGGCGCATACCAATTATATGCCTTCGGGTAATATTGTTGATCCCTTTGGTGTCAAGATCAACAACGAAAAGGTTATAGCGTATGCCATCCGAAGTTTTGACGCGTCTAGCGCCGATACGATCCGTATGCCCTTCAATCGTGCAGATTACTATGTAAAACGTACGGCCACTACAATGCCATCCCGCTGTAACCCGGGAACCGGAATATTATATAAAGCTGTAATCATCAATTCCATGGATTCCAGTGGCGGCGGAGGAACTGAATATCCGCTGCTTGATTGTGTTGGCGATATGCAGGTCATGTTTGATATGCAAGATCCAAACGACGCAAACAATACTATGACCGTGGATACGCTTGCTACACTTACGGCTGATGATATTCGAACTCGTTTAAAGTCCATCCGTGTCTATTTGCTCGTTCAGGAAGGTGGCAAGGATAACGGTTATTCGTATCCATACAGCGATCCAAACAAGGTGATTTCGGTTTCTGATGACCGGACACCCAGTTTGGGACGTACGTTCAAGGTTTCAGATATGGTGAGTTTTTTTGGGCCGGAATGGAATAAGTATCGCTGGAAGGTCTATTCGGTGGTCGGTCAGCCGTATAATCTAATGTACTGAAACGAACAACAGGGCCAAAATACATGAAAGCACTACTATCAAATAACAAGGGTGTTGCATTGGTGACTTCACTGATGTTGACAATGATCACCCTGGGAATTGTAATGGCGTTATTTTATATACTGACCCAGTCAATTAAAATATCAGCCGCCACCAAAAGATACCGTAATGTAACTGAAGCTGCGTACGGCGGCGCTGAACTGATGGCTTTCGATGTAATTGGCACTGCCTGGAAGAATTATTCTTCGGCTGGCGGGATGTCAAACGGTCTTGTGAGCACATATGGCAACATCGATCTTGCGGTTTCGTCTCCCAATGACTGCCTGACGCAAAAGTTAAGTTCGCCAGCCGCAAACTGGTCAAATTGCTCTTCACCTCAAAAATCAATGGAATTATCAACAATCAAGTCGTCACCCGATCTGACTTTTTTGCTTAAAGGTACAACAAGTAGCCAACATTACAAGGTCTACGCCAAAATCGTGGACACGACTTCGGGCAATACTGATACGGGTTCATCTTCCATGATCAACCCAAGTGACAGTGACGGGCTTTTGTCCGGATCCGGCACCGCGTACAGTAAAACCGGAGCAGGCGGCGTTCCTATTCAGCATATACCATTTGGTTATCGAATTGAGATACAAGGAGAAAAGGAAACCAACGCCTTGGAAAAGTCAAACGTGATGGTGCTGTATGCGTATTGATGCGTTTTTGTTGGTGTGGTGGTGATATGACACTCTGTTGTTAAATTGAATTTGACAATACTATTTTAAATTGGTAGCTTTGCCCAGAACTTCATTAAATGTGTAAGTCAAATAACTGATAATCGATACTACTAAACCATCCGCGAGGGTGGGACGGAAAGCCCATTGGGTCTCACGAAGACAGCCGGGTCGCCGAAAGATCTGATCTCTACAGACAAAGGCGCCCGGTTTTTTTGTGCTCTGGCTGCCGTTTTCGCTGCTGGCCGTGTCGGCTGGATTGTTGTATGAAACCATGATGCCAGTCGAAACTATTATGCATAATTATATAAAATTACCTTGACTTAAAAGCCGGTTGTAGTAAATGTTTCACAAGAAATATTAAAACCGGATGTTCAAGCTATGAAGAACCAAAACAAAGTAAAGTCAATTCGGGAATCCCGCTTGATGAGCAAATCGGAGCTTGCCCGCAAGTCGGGCGTTTCCCCCTTGACTATCGATCGGGTTGAGCGTGGTGAACTTTGTCGAATGGAAACCATGCGGAAGATAATTCTAGCACTGGGCTTCAGTCTTGAAGACAAAAACAAAGTGTTTCAGGATCAAGGATAACGGGACCGGATATGTTTCTTTTCAAAAAGAAAAAAGAGGTTATCGGTATCGACGTTGGATCCAGTTCCATCAAACTGGTACAGCTGAAAGATAACAAGGGTTCTTACCAGCTGCTGAACGCCGGAATTATTCCGCTGCCTCCGGAAGCTATTGTTGACAATAGTCTGATGGACAGTTCCGCAATTGCCGGAGTCGTCAGGAATCTTGTCTCCAGCCTGGGGATAAAGGTAAAGTATGTCGCCTGTTCCATCTCCGGCAATTCGGTCATCATCCGGAAGATCGTTCTGCCGACCATGCCGCAGGAAGAGCTGGAGGATCAGATCTCCTGGGAAGCCGAGCAGTATATTCCCTTCGATATCAACGATGTGAATATGGATTTCCAGATCCTGTCTCCCGACAGCAACGATCCCTCCAAGATGAACGTGCTGCTGGTGGCCAGTAAAAAAGACATCATCAACGATTATGTGGCCGTGTTCAACGATGCCGCCCTGCACCTTTCGGTTGTGGATGTGGATTCCTTTGCCGTTCAGAACGCTTTCGAGATCAATCACGATGCCGCTCAAGGCGAGATCGCTGCCCTGATAAACATCGGCGCAAGTGTCATGAATATCAATGTGGTCAAGGAAGGAATCACCCTGTTTACGCGTGACGTTCAGATGGGTGGCAATCTTTATACCGAGGAAATCCAGAAACAGCTCGGCTTGAGCAGGCAGGAAGCGGAGACGGGCAAGATCCTGATTCATGAAACCGGCAACGCGCAGCTGATCGATCTTATCTCAAAGGTTAATGATTCCATTACCCAGGAGATCCGCCGGTCGCTGGATTTTTATAACTCAACGGCGAGTGATGAGCGGATTACCACTGTCTATGTAAGCGGTGGCGGATCGAAAGTGTATAATCTGGTGACCGCCATTTCAGAAAAAACCGGTTTGCCGGTGGACAGGCTCAACCCCTTTGCCCGCCTGAAATATAACGAGAAAGATTTTGACCCTGAATACCTTCAGGAAATCGGCCCGCTGATGGCAGTACCGGTCGGGCTTGCCATCAGGAGGATAGGGGACAAATGATAAAAATAAACCTTTTACCCGTCCGGGCGGCAAAAAAGAAGGAAACGGCTGTTCAGCAGATCGTCATCTTCTGCGCGGTGCTGGCGGTTGTCGCCGCGACGGTGCTGACGCTTTATTTTGTCAAGCGTGTTCAGGTTGCTGATACCAAGAACGAAATCACCGCTGCCAATAACAAGATCAGCGAGCTCAAGGCCAGAATCGGCAAGCTGGAAGAGCTGAAAACCCTCAAAGAGCAGGTCAAAAAGAAGCTGGATGTGCTGGCGCAGTTGCGAAAAAACAAAAAGGGACCGGCACAGCGCCTGGCCACCTTGAGCGATGCAGCCCCGGATCAGTTGTGGCTGACCAGTTACAGTGAAAACGGGTCGGACATAAAAGTTTCCGGCATTGCCTACACCGAAGAGTTGATTGCCCAGTTTATGAGGGCTCTGGAAGCGTCGCCCGATTATATGTCCGTCGAACTGGTGGTTTCGGAGCAAACAGTGCTTGCGGATACAAAGCTGAAGAAGTTCGATATTGCCATGAAAGTTGAATCTGCGCTGCCGCCGCAGCCGCCGGTACCAGCCAAAAAATAACCGCCGAAATCAGTCAGGATGGTCTGCTATGGATCCTCAAGTTGAAAAAATACTGAAACTTCCTGCAAAACAGAGAATTTTGATTCTGGTGCTGATAGCTGTCGTTGAAGCCGCCGCACTGGTCTGGTTTCTGTACCTTCCCAAACACAAAGAGTTGACCGACCTGAAGGTGCAGCTTTCAAAGCTTCAGGGTGAGATCGACGAAAAAACCCGCATTGCCAACAATCTCCCCAAGCTCAAGGCTGAATATGAACAGTTGAATCTCGAACTGGTGCATGCCTTGACCGAGCTGCCTAATTCCAAGGAAATTCCGTCGCTGCTGACCAGCATAACCGCTCTCGGTAAAAGCGCCGGGCTGGATTTTCTGGTTTTCCGTCCCCAGGCTGAAGCTGCCAAGGATTTCTATGCCGAAGTACCGGTTGACATAGTCGTTTCCGGCTCCTATTTCAGCGTGGCCAATTTCTTTGCTTCCGTGGCCAATCTCCCCCGTATCGTGAATATAACCAATGTTGCTTTCTCCGATGTTAAAAATGTCAATAATCGCATGATGACCAAGGTAAACTGTCTTGCCACAACATTCCGCTTCCTTGATAAGAAAGAGATTAAGGATGATAAAAAACCTGCTCCGAAAAAATAAGCCGGCACCGTTTCTTTGTGCGGCTCTGGTCTGTCTGCTGGCGCTTTCCGCCTGTAAAAAGGATCAGCCTCCTCCTCCGGCCCCCCAAGCCCCCAAGCCGGCTCCTGTTCAGGCCCAAGCGGTGCAAAAACCGTTCAGCTCTGCCCAGGCCGTTGGTGCGCCTGTTGCCAGTCAGTTTGACTTCAGCAAAAAGAAGGATCCCTTCAAGCCTTTCATTACGGTGAAGGTCGCCCCGGCCGAGAACGCCGCCGCTGGCGGTAAAGCCCTGCGCAACGCGCTGCCGTTACACAGTTTTGATGTTAATCAGTTCAAGCTGATCGGCATTATCACCGGCGGTAAGGATAGTCAGGCCATGGTCACGGATCCTGGCGGCAAGGGCTATGTGCTCAAGACCGGCATGACTATCGGTAAAAACGGCGGGAAGGTTTCTTCGATAACTTCCCGGAGCGTTGATGTGGTTGAGCAGTTCAGGGACGACAACGGCAGGGTTCGCTCGCAAACTATCAAATTAACCCTTCCCCGGAAACAGTAAGGAGTTCTTCATGAAGTGGATGACAAAAGCATTGATGATGTCAGCCTTTGCCGTTGTTGCCTTGGCAGGCTTGTTGATAAGCCTGCCGGAAAGGGCAGAGTCCGCTGCTCTGGAATCCGGTGCCGCGAAGATTTCCGCAATTGAGTCGATTGCTGCGATCGGTGAGGGGAACTCGGCCGAACTGTTTATCAAACTGTCCCGACCCTCCACCTACACGAGCTATAAAACAACGTCCCCTCTGCGGCTGGTTATCGATCTGTCGCAGACATCAACGGGTGCCATCAATGCCCCGCTGGTGGTCAATAAGGGCAATTTCAAAACGGTCTCCGTCAGCAAATTTGAAACTGAAGCCGGGGTGCTGACCCGTATAGAAGTGGAACTGGTCAAGGATGTGGAGGCGATTCTGACCGCGTCGCCGGCCAATCCGGGCGAACTGAAGGTGTCGTTCCCGATGCTTGCCGACCAGCAAGCTGCCGCGCCCCTGTCTTCCGCACCAGTCCAGCCGCTTGCCGAAGAGTCTTCCGTTGCGGCACTTGAGCAGCCGGCCTCCCCAGTGGCGGCAGAACCCGAGATCTCCAGCGCCAGGCTGACCTCCATCACAGCCCGAGATAACACGATTCTGCTGGCCCTGGACGGTACGATCAAAGAGTACAAGGCTTTTCGCCTGAATCAGCCGGAACGCTACGTTATTGACCTGTTGAATGCGCAGAGCGCGCTTGCAACCCGGCTTCTGGCACTCAATTCGGCCGGCGTGGCTTCGGCGCGGGTAGGGCTGTATCCGGACAAGGTGCGGGTCGTTTTTGATGCCGTCAACTCTTCTTTTCCGGAAGCCAGCGCCGAAAATACCGCTGACGGAGTTTTGATAACCCTGAATCAGAAAAAGTCCGCTGACACCATGAAGCTGGCTGCCACCCGTTCGGAAGAGACTGCTGAAAAACCTGCCAAGCCGGCCGCGGTTGCTGCAAAAACACCGGTTGCAGCGCCTGCCGCTCCCGCAGCGGCGGAGAAACCCGCCAAGGCTCCCGCCAGCACCAATCTGCCGACGACCATTGAAATGATCGATTTTCAGGTTGTCGAAGACATCTCCCGCGTTTCCGTCACCGTCAAGGGTGCCGTAAGCTATGAGCAGCCGGTAAAAACCCCCGGTTTTATCACCCTGACGATCAAGAACGCGCTGCTGCCCAAAAACCTGCAACGTTCCCTCGAGACCCATGCTTTTGTGTCGCCGGTCATGCGGGTCACTCCGCTGGCGGTCAAGACCAAAAAAGGCAATGACACCAAAATCCGGGTAGCCATGCGCAACCCGGCCTCGTACGAAATCCGCCAGGAAGGTGATGTGCTGCTGCTTGACATCAAGCATCCGACTGGTCTCACGGCCGAAAGACTGGCCATCGAAACGACGGATGCCATGCCGAAGGCCGCCCGTCCCAAAGCTGCCAAGTCTCGCGATGATGAGCTGTCATCCGAATTCGCCTCTGTGGCCGAAACTCCCGTCAAACAATCCGCAAGCGGCAAGGTCTACCGGGGGCGCAAGGTTACCCTTGAGTTCGCCGATGCCGAAGTCCGCAAGATTTTTCAGCTGCTTTCGGAAGTCAGCAACAAGAACTTCGTGCTGGGCGACGATGTCACCGGCGCCATCAGTCTGAAACTCGTCAACGTTCCCTGGGATCAGGCGCTGGACATCATCCTGGACACCAAGGGGCTCGACAAACGCGAAGACGGCAACATCATCCTGATCAAGGGCAAGGGCAAGTTTAAATCCCAGGCCGAGGAAGAGCAGGAGATCAGAAAGGCCCTGACCAGATCGATCGAACTGCGTACGGAAACGTTCAATATCAATTATGCCGACATAGCCACCATCGCCAGTCAGTTCAACGGACTGAAGAGCGACCGCGGAATCATTTCCCAGGACGTGCGCACCAACAAGGTTATTGTCAAGGACATCCCCCAGAATCTTGATGATATGAGAAGGCTGCTGGCGCAGCTGGATGTGCCGGAAAAACAGGTGATGATCGAAGCCAGAATCGTGGAGGCAAGTTCAACCTTTACCCGCAATCTGGGGGTCAACTGGGGCGTTCATTTCCGGGACGGTTCAGCCTCGTTCCTTGGAATAAATTCACTGGATACCGGTTTCGGCGGCTTGACCTCTGCTCCGCCCACCAGAGGCACTGGCACCACTGCCGGCGGCACCATGGGCATATCCTTCGGCACCCTTTCCAGCAATATCCAGCTTGACCTGCGCTTGAACGCCGCCGCCAGCGCCGGCATGGTCAAGATCGTGTCGACCCCCAAAGTGGCGACCCTGAACAACAAGACCGCCAAGATCACCCAGGGTCAGCAGATCCCCTATACCTCCTCTACTTCCGACAAGGTTGAGACCAAGTTTATCGAAGCGGCGCTTTCCCTGGAAGTCACACCGCACATCAACGCCAACGGCACCATCAGCATGAAGATCGACGCCAAGAACGACTCGCCCGGTCAGTCCACTGGAACCACTGCGCCGCCGATCAACAAGAAACAGGCCACCACCGAAATGCTGCTGCGCGACGGGGAAACGACCGTTATCGGCGGTATTTATGTGGATTCCGACAACAGCTCCGACGACGGCGTGCCCTACCTGATGGACATTCCGCTGCTGGGCAAACTTTTCAAAACCAACAACAAAACCAAGACAAAGACCGAGCTTCTGATTTTCATCACCCCTCGGATTCTCGGTACGATCTAGGGTGCCGGTCATGCCTTTAGCCCAGCGGGACGACAGCCAGCGTTGGACCTACGCCGATTATCTGACCTGGCCGGACGAACAGCGCTGGGAAATCATCGATGGTGTGGCCTATGCCATGAGTCCGGCACCAACAACAATCCACCAAAGAATCATCAGAAAGCTTGCTACCCGGATTAATGCTCATCTGGAAGGAAAAAAATGTGAACTGTTCTGGGCACCTTTTGATGTTCGCCTGGCTGATTCAGCTGCAGTAAGTGACAATTATGTTGAAACCGTTGTGCAGCCGGATATTGTTGTTATCTGCGATAATAACAAGCTTGACGAGCGCGGCTGCAACGGTGCCCCGGATCTGATCATTGAAATTACTTCTCCATCCACCGGTAAAAACGATCTGACGGTCAAGTTTGAACTGTATCAGCGTCACGGCGTCAAGGAATACTGGATTGTTCTCCCGGCCGAGCAAACGGTGCTGGTTTTTAAGCTTGGTGAGGATATGGTCTATGGCACGCCGGCGCGTTACGCTGTCGGTCACAAGATTGCTGTGCCGCTGTTGGATGATCTGGTCGTTGATTTAGCGGATGTCTTTGCGGAGTAAAAGAGTATGCTGTTTCCGATGGAAAAACAGGGTGAAAAATACACTTATGCCGATTATCTGACCTGGCCGGACGACCAGCGCTGGGAGATTATCGACGGCGTGGCCTATGCCATGAGTCCGTCGCCGGGAAGGCGCCATCAGGAATTGTCTGGAGAACTGTTTGTTCAGTTTGCAAATCATTTGAAAGGCAAGCTTTGCAAAGTATTTGCAGCGCCTTTTGATGTTCGCCTGGCTGATTCAGCTGCAGTAAGTGACAATTATGTTGAAACCGTTGTGCAGCCGGATATTGTTGTTATCTGCGATAAAAACAAGCTTGACGAGCGCGGCTGCAACGGCGCACCGGATCTGATCATTGAAATTTCTTCCCCATCCACCGGCAAGAATGATCTGACGATCAAGTTTGATCTGTATCAGCGCCATGGTGTCAAGGAATACTGGATTGTTCACCCTGCCGAGAAGACGGTGCTGGTTTTCAAGCTTGGTGATGATCAGACCTACGGCAAGCTGGAGCGTTACGCTGACGATCACAAGATTGCCGTGCCGTTGCTGGGTGAGCTAGTGGTTGATTTGGCGGATGTTTTTGCGGAATCGTAAATATTTAGGTCACTAATCATTAGTTGGAAAATGGAGGTTTCATGCGGATATTTCGTTGTGTAAAGACTTTGTTGGTGGTTTTTAGTATTGCCATGCTTTCGTCATGTGGCGGCGGTGGCGGTGATAACACAAACGGCAGCGTTACGCTAGTTGTTAACAAAACCTCTGTGGGGACAGGTTCAACCTTTTCAGGCACCGTCACTTTTACATCACCGGTAAGCACGGCATATAATGGGAAATCGGTGAGTATCCTGTCTGATAATACTTCGCTAATACCCAGTGGTAGTGGGTATTTGAATAATAATGGTGTTGCCAATATCCCCCTGCAGCCGCTTAGTGTTATTACGACACCTAAAACAGTAAACCTCGTGGCAGTCGTAGATGGTATCAGGAGCACATCAGTTCAAGTTACTGTAACAACGCCGACACTTACACTCGCCCCTCCGGCTGATTCAACTTATGCTGCCACAGGTAGTACAAATCAAATAGTTAGATGTGTTGCAGAGAACCTTGCTTTGACATTTAAGGATTCACTCGGTAATCCTGTTCAGAACCAGAATATTACGTTATCAGTGAAAACCATAAACAATCAGCGTGTGGGCGATCAGGTCGTGTTTTTTCCAAACGCAGGAACTGAAATTATAGCTCCTCCAGGAACGATTACGGTGGTTACTGATTCCAGAGGAGTTGCGAATGTTCCTGTTTCAATCGATATTTTGACACCTTCTATCGCGCCTTCCCAGCATGTAATCACCGTATTATGGGAAGCTGAAGCAGATATTATTGGCCATAATAATACTGTGCTTCCGTTTATGGCGTCTGGTTCAACCCAGCTTACCGTAACAAACTGATTTATATAATCATTAAAATACTGGAGTTGATATGAAATCTGCTACTTTGTCGATATACGTTCTAATCTTTACACTAATGTTTCAGTTGTTTCAGCTTCTTCCGGTTAGGTCTTTGCATGGTTCTTTGAGAATGTAAAAACGTAATAAATTCAGCGTGATGTTGCATTTTTTGCTTGACATTGAGTAAAAAATCGGCCGGCGCACTCTCGTAACTAT
>JAJZRX010000088.1 GCA_021850095.1 Deltaproteobacteria bacterium | reverse complement strand
GCCGATTTTCCCGGCAGCAAGCACATCAAGCCCGACTTTGTGCTGCAGGAGCTGCAAGGTGTGCCGCTGGCGGTTATCGAAAACAAGCTGGACGATCCTAACAAGGCGCTGGTCAAGCTGCGGATGAAGTATTCCCGCGTGCTCCGTCCCCGCTTCCTCTATGCCTGCTCAGCCAACAAGATGCTCTTTTATGACATGGCTTGGCGCGGTGTGGACGCCGGAGAGTTCAAACCGGTCAACGCTTTCCTGTCGCTGGAGGAGATGAAGCAGAAGATTCAGCAGGAGCAGCGGCGCAGTAAAGGGGATAAGGTCGCCATCGATACGGCCATTGCCGGCGGCTACGACCAGGCAGCCGTGAAGGAACGCTATTACCAGCTTGAGTGCATCAAGACGCTGATTGAAGCCTATCGGAGCGGCAAGCAAAAGATGCTGGTGCATAATTTCACACCGCAGCAGATTATCGTATTGAGGAAGATAAAAGATGTATTTATCGTCAATCTGTCATCAAAGGGTGTGATTGATCTTGATGCCATTTTCGCCAACCCGATATATTCGAGGCTTATCGGGCGGTTCGACGAAGTCAATCAGCAGTTTGACGGACGGTTAAAGGAAGTAATTGAAGAAATGCGAGGAAGTTTTAAACTGGCAGCTTGATCCCGGTATTTTAAAGGAAACATGGAGATTTCATTGACTGACAATCCTGAAAAACAAAAACATATCACCATCATCGGCGGCGGTTTGGCCGGCTGCGAGGCGGCCTGGCAAGCCGCCCGGCGCGGCGTTCCGGTCGTTCTCCACGAAATGAAACCCGAGAAGTATTCTCCCGCTCATCATCTGCCCGGCCTGGCCGAGCTGGTCTGCTCCAACTCGCTACGCGGCATCTCCCTCGATAATGCCGTGGGACTGCTCAAGGAGGAACTGCGGCGCTGCGGCTCCCTGATCATGGAGGCGGCCGAAGCCACCTGCGTTCCGGCTGGCGGGGCGCTGGCGGTGGATCGCCAGCTGTTTTCCGATTATGTCACTGAAAAAATCAACGCCCATCCCTTGATCCGGGTGGAACATGGCGAGGTCTCGCAGATTCCGGACGAGGGGCCGGTGATTGTGGCTTCCGGGCCGCTTACCAGCGATGCCCTGGCGGAAGCGCTGGGACGCCTGACCGGCGACCGGCTCTACTTTTACGATGCCATTGCCCCGATCGTGGCGGCCGACTCGCTGGATATGACCAAGGTGTTCGCGGCTTCCCGCTACGGCAAGGGCGACGGCGATGACTATCTGAACTGCCCGCTGAACGAGGAAGAATACCTGCGCTTTGTGGACGAGTTGCTGAAAGGCGAGAAAGTTCCGGCCCGCGATTTCGAAAAGGTCGTCCATTTCGAAGGTTGCATGCCGGTGGAGGTTTTGGCCGGACGCGGTGTTGAAACGCTCCGTTTCGGGCCGATGAAGCCGGTCGGACTGGTGGATCCACGCAGCGGTAGTGAACCGCATGCGGTTATCCAGCTGCGTGCCGAGAACCGGGAGAAGACTATGTACAATCTGGTCGGTTTCCAGACCAAGCTGACCTACGGCGAGCAGCGCCGTATTTTCAGATTGATCCCGGGACTGGAGCAGGTCGAGTTCGTCCGCCTGGGCTCCATGCACCGCAACACCTTCATCAATTCTCCGGCCCTGTTGTTGCCCAGTCAGCAGCTGAAAAACGATCCGCGCATCATCTTTGCCGGCCAGATCACCGGGGTGGAAGGGTACGTGGAGTCGGCTGGCAGCGGTTTCCTGGCCGGCCTGACCGGCGCCGCCCTGGCACAAGGGCAAGCGGCGCCTCTGTCGCCGCCCGAAACCGCCCTGGGGGCCTTGATGGCGCATATTACCAATGCCGATGCCAAGCATTTTCAGCCGATGAATGTCAATTACGGCCTGTTCCCGGAACTGCCGGGGCGGGTCAAGAAGAAAGAGCGCCGCCAAAAGCTGGCCGAGCGGGCTCTGGCGGCATTGGACGAGTGGAAAACAGTTCTATGAAACACAGAGCAACTGAACAACAGAGATAGTCTAAACTAAGTTTGCTAATTAAACAGCTTGTAAACTTTTGACCCGTTTGTTTATTATTGGATTTCTCTGTTGCTCAGTTGCTCTGTGTTTGAAGAAGGATTACACAATGGAAAACGAACCTATCGATCCCCTCAAGCGGGTTGAAGACCAACTTAAAAAATGCGTCAAGTGCGGCGCCTGCCGCACCAACTGCCCGGCTTTTGCCGCTTTCCAGCGCGAACCGGCTGTGGCGCGCGGCAAGGTGGCCCTGGCGCAGCACATCCTCAAAGACGATATCGATCTGGATGACCAGACCTATCTGGCCATGTCCAAGTGTCTGCTGTGCGGCAGCTGCGTGGAAAAGTGCCCTAACAACGTGCCGACCGATGAGATCGTGGTTGCCGCCCGCGAGGCCCTGGCCCAGAAGCGTGGCCTGACCACGTTCCACAAAGCGGTCGGCCAGGTCATCCAAAGCCGCTCCCGGATGAAGATGGGCGCTAAAATGGCCTCGTTCCTGGGGCCGCTGTTTTTCAAGAAAGTACCCGAAACATCAGGTCTGCGTCTGCGCTTTCCGCTACCGTTTGTCGGCAATCAGCGCTTTGTCCCCGAAATAGCCCAGCAGCCCTTCATTGACCGGCATCCCGAGGTGATCCCGGGCGAACCGGGCAAGCCGCGCATCGTTTTCTTTGTCGGCTGTATGACCAATTTTGTGTACACCGAAATCGGCGAGGCCGCCCTGGCGCTGTTTCGCCACCTGGGCTGCACCGTCATTATTCCCAAGGGGCAGCAGTGCTGCGGATTGCCGGGCATGTCCGGCGGCGATATCGATACCGTGCGCGAGCTGGCTGAAAAAAACCTGGCGGAGATGGAACGCTACGAGGCGGATTATGTCATGAGCGCCTGTGCCACCTGTGGCGGTGCTTTGCATCGTTTGTATCCGCTGGTGGTCGGGAAGCGTAACCCGGAACTGCGCGAACGCCTGGACGCCCTGGCGAAGAAGACCGTGGATGCCTCCCAGCTGCTACAGCAGCTGGGGCTCAACCCGGCCGAAACCGGAGCTGGTGAGCCGATCCGCATCACCTACCATGATCCGTGCCATCTCCGCACGCGTGGGATCACCAAGCAGCCGCGCGAGCTTTTGAAGGCAACCCCCGGCGTGGAGCTGGTCGAGATGGAGGGGGCAGATAAGTGCTGCGGTTTGGGCGGCACCTTCAATGTCTACCATTATGATTCGTCGATGACGATCAATGATGCCAAAAGTAATGCGATTATCGCCACGAACGCCGATGCGGTTGCCACTGGCTGCCCAGGCTGCATGATGCAGCTTGCGGATGGTCTCAAACAGCATGGATCCGACCGGGAAGTGCTGCATACGCTGCAGCTGCTGGCGCGCGGACTGAAACAGCGATCTGTTTTTACTTAAATTTAACTTGTTTTATTGCTGCTGTATATCTTTGCTGGTGATAAATAATTTTTATTGACATTGTAAGGCTAATTGTATACAAACCCGGCACGAAAACTGAGTTTTATTCTCATGTTCAGGGGGTTGGATGAGCGAATTCAATATCGGAGCGAAGATCAAGAAGCTCCGTCTTGCCAAAAAACTGACTCTCCAGGCAGTTGCGAGAGAGACGGGGTTTTCGCCTGCGCTCATTTCACAGATCGAGAACAACAACGTTTCCCCTCCGATCGCCACCCTCTCCAGAATCGCCAAATTTTTTGATGTAAAGATCGGCCTCTTTTTCACCGAAGATGAGGAAGAGTGCCGTTACGAAGTCGTGCGGGCTCACGAACGCAAGGCTATCCCCCGGGTTATCTCCAAAGCTGGCACCAGCCAGGGTTATTCCTACGAATCCCTCTCCTTTCATAAACAGAATAAAAAAATGGAGCCGTTTCTGCTTTCGGTTACCGAAAAAGCGCTTGAGGAAAACACCTACAGTCACGACGGCGAAGAGTTCCTGTACATCATGAAGGGTACCGCCGAAATGATTCTGGATGAAAAACGGATTGTTCTTGAAGAAGGCGATTGTGTTTATTTCGA
Organism: Deltaproteobacteria bacterium; assembly: GCA_021850095.1. Lineage (GTDB taxonomy): Bacteria > Desulfobacterota > Desulfuromonadia > Geobacterales > Pseudopelobacteraceae > JACRCG01. Next base: position 7,907 of record JAJZRX010000088.1, on the reverse strand, counting down.
CTCGTCACTGAAGCACCGGCTGCTGTCAAAAGATGGCAGCGAAGTCAAGGTGCTGGCGGTCGTCACGCGATAATATCCCTTGAGGAACACCGCCGGGTGTCTCCTTATCCTTATTGATTATCCGCAGTAGTGTCACGCTTTTGAAAAATCAAAACCAACCAAAGGATGGCAACGATGTCAAAAACAGCAATCAAACCAGTTCTGAAGAATCCGTTTGACCCGCCCGAAACGGTGGAATTCACTATTCCGGGTGAAATCTCCAAAGCGACCGGCGGTTATGAAGTCGCCATGAAAGAGGGCTATGAGCTGATCCAGCGGCCGATCAAGTCAGTCAAGATCGATCAGATCGAGAAACAGCACTTCAAAAAACGCATGACCGTCTGGGAGCGCCTGCGCGTTCTTTCCGACAAGGAGCCCAACGTTCTCTTCCAGAACTGGGGCAAGAACCTGGACGGCGCTTCGCTGGTCACCGCCGTCATGAACATTGGCGGCCGTGATGTGGCGGTTTACGGACACGACTTTACGGTTCGCGCCGGTTCCATCGACGCCACCAATGGCAGCAAGCTGGCCAAGTTGTTCAACATGGCTGCCGACAAGGGGATTCCGGTCATCGGCATGAATGACTCCGCCGGGGCTTTTGTTCCCGCCGGCGTCGGCGGTCTGGACGGTTATGCCGAAGCTTTTACCGCGCTGCGCCGCATCAGCGGCGTCGTGCCGTCGATCATGTGCATGTTCGGCTTCAACGCCGGTGGTGGCAGCTACCTTCCGCGTCAGGGCAGCTTCGTGATTCAGCCCAACGACACCTTTTTCGGCCTGACCGGTCCAGGGGTCGTCAAGTCGGTTCTGGGTGAGGACATCACTCCCGAAGAGCTGGGCGGACCAAAGGTTCACGGCCGCTCCGGCGTGGCCGACCTGACGGTCGAGGATGAAGTGGCAGCGCTGCGCACCGCAGTGCGTCTGCTGTCCTATATTCCGGACAACAACAGTGTTGCGGCGCCTTTCCAGGAAACCAGTGATCCGCTCGACCGCAAAACCTGGGAAATCAACACGCTGCTCAAGAAAGCCTTCAACTCGCCGACCGGCTTCAACACTCCCTTTGACGTGTCGATCATCATTCAGCAGATCTGTGACCATGGCGATTATTTCGAACTGCAGCCGGAGCGCGCCAAAGAGGTCGTGACCGCTTTCGGCCGTCTGGGTGGCCAGGTGGTCGGCTTTGTGGCCAACAATTCGGCCGTATCATCCGGCCAGATCGACTGCGATTCGGCCGTCAAAATCGCCCGTTTCGTCCGGTTCTGCAATATCTACAATATCCCGATCATCTTCATGGAAGACACCACCGGCTTTTTGCCCGGCCGCGAGCAGGAAGCACGCGGCATCGTCCAGGCCGGCCGCTCGATGCTCGATTCGATCGTCGATGTCCGTACGCCCCGCATTCTGCTGATTCTGCGCAACGCCTACGGTGGCGCGTACGCCTCCTACAACAACTATCCGACCGGTGCCGACCTGGTTCTGGCGCTCCCCACTACCCGCCTGGCGGTCATGGGGCCGGCCGGCAAGGAGTTCGTCTACAAGGATGAACTGCGCAAGGCGCGTGCCGGTGCAGCCGAACTGCTGAAAAGCGGTACTGAAGCCCGCATCAAGGCCGGCATGGAAGCCGGTCCGGCCAAAGCTGATGCCGAGAAAGAGGCCGCCGAGTGGCTGAAACTCCAGGAAGCCGCTCTCAATCAGCGTTATGAAAAAGAACTGATGAACCCCAAAGAGGGTCTCGCGCTTGGCTCCATCTCCTCCATCGTTATGCCGACCGACCTGCGCAAGGTGCTGGGCGAGAACATCGCCTTCCTGATGCGGCACTACAAACCGGGGCCGATGATGGGACCGCAGCGGGAATTCCACTAAACGAGTTACATAATAAACACAGAGCAACAGAGCAATTGAGAACGGCAAACCACTTAAAATCAGATGTCATATTCAAAAGTGCTTAAGTGCTCCCTCTGTAGAAGTGATTTCTTCTGTTGCTCAGTGTTTCAAAAAGACTTTTATATTTCGATATATTGGAGATAGAGACCAATGAACGACCTTTACATGAACAACCCGCTGATTCACCGCGATCGCCGCCTCGGGAAGTCCGATTCCGAGTGGGTGCGTTCCTTTGCTTGTGAAGACCTGAAGCCGCTGATCGTCTGCCGCGGGCCGATCCGCAAGGAAGCCATGGATGTTTTTGAGGAAATGGGCATCAGCCATTACGGCATCCTGCTGTCCGAGAAAGACTCGATCGTCTACGCCAATGCGCTGGCTCCCGAACTGCGCCAGCTGACCGACTCCACCCGCGTCCATCGCGTGCCCGACTATACCGGCGCCAGCAAGGAAGAGCGGGTCGAGCGCATCGGCCAGATCATCCAGACCGCCAAGGATAACGGCTACGACTCGATCTTTGCCGGATATGGCTTCATGGCCGAGGACGAGGAGTTCGTCGCCGCAATCGAGAACGCCGGTCTTTCCTTTATCGGCCCCAACTCCCGCACCCAGGCCGATGCCGGCAAAAAGGACGAGGCCAAGCGCACCGCACTGTCGGTGGGGGTCAGCGTCACTCCCGGCATCAACAACGTCACCGCCCGCACGCTGGTCAAAAAATACCCGACCCGCGAGCAGCTGCTGGCGCTGGTAAAATCTGAAGATATCAAGGTTGACCCCGCCATTCTCAAAGACAGCAAGCTGTCGCTGGAGGATCTGGCTGACGAGATACTGTACGCCTCCTACGAAAAAGGGATTGACCTGTACTCGATCGAAGAGTTGTGCGCCCAGGTGCAGGTTGAAGTTGAGAATATGTTCAAGGAATACCCGGCCAGCCGTATCCGCATCAAGGCGATCGGCGGCGGCGGAGGCAAAGGCCAGCGTATTCTGGGCGCATCGCTTTTGACCCTGAAAAACGCGACCGATGCGCAGATCAAGGAAGCGGCGGCCGAAACGCCGACCCTGGTGCGCGAGGTTCTCAACGAGGTCAAGGCCAACGGCGTGGGCGACAACAAGAACGTGCTGGTCGAGCTGAATATCGAGCAGACCCGCCACAACGAGATCCAGCTGCTGGGCAACGGTGAATGGTGTGTTTCGCTGGGCGGCCGCGACTGTTCGCTGCAGATGCACGAGCAGAAACTGCTGGAGATCTCCGTCACCCAGGAAAGCCTGGCGCTGGCTATTGAAAAAGCCAAAAAAGCGGGCCGCAAGGCAGAAGTGAAGGCCTTGGAGAGCGATCTGAACGTGCTCAAGCGCATGGAAGAAGACTCCACCAAGTTCGGCGTGGCGGTCGGTCTCGATTCGGCTTCAACCTTCGAGTGCATCGTTGACCGTGACCGCTACTACTTCATGGAGGTCAATACCCGTATTCAGGTGGAGCACCGTGTTTCCGAACTCTGCTACAGCCTGAAATTCACCAATCCAAAAGATAAAAAAGATTTCTTCATCGTCGAGTCGCTGGTGGAAGCCATGGCGCTGTTGACCAAACACAAGAAGCGCCTGCCCAAACCGGAGCGCATTCCCCGTTTTGGCGCCGCCGCCGAGGCTCGTCTCAATGCGACCGACTGCTCGCTGTCGCCGCACGCCGGCGGTATGATCCGCTACTGGTCGCAGCCGATCGAAGGCGAGATCCGCGATGATCAGGGCATCTGCCTGGTGAACCCGGATACCGGCATGTTCATGCGCTACAAGGTGGCCGGCGCCTATGATTCAAACATCGCTCTGCTGCTGACCAAGGGTGAAGACCGCCTGGCCAGCTACCAGCACCTTTCCAAAGTGTTGGGCAAAACCACGCTGCGCGGTTCCGACCTGGCTACCAACCTGGAGTTCCACTACGGCCTGGTGAACTGGTTTCTGGGGCAGAACGTCATGGCCAAGCCGACCACCCGTTTTGTGGTGCCCTATCTGACTTTGATCGGCCAACTGAAGGACGAAGCCTCCAAAATCGATACGGTCTATGCTTTCATTCAGATGAAGAAAGCCTACGCCAAGAAAATGGCCGAGCAGTTTCCGGACGATCCCGCCATCGGCAAAGAGATGTCGGCTATCCTGGATCGCAAGGGCACGCTGGTGACCAGACCGATGGACAGGCTCCTGGCCGATCCGCACCTGCTGTCGGGCTGGCTGTCCATAAACCGCAACAACTTCAGCATCGAGAAGGGCAAGGTCGTCTGGCATGACAACCCCTTTGTGATTCTGGGCGACACCTATGAATATCTGAATATGAATTATGATCCGGCAGCGCCGGCTGCAGAAGTGATCTGGGGGCACGACGATAAACTGCTCCAGAAGGGACTGCGTTTCTACACGACGCTTTCCGGGCACTTCAAGCTGGGGATGCACGAATTCGACAAACTGTCCGAAATTCTTGGCAAGGATAAGCCCCAGGGAGGTTACGGGGCCGATGAATGGCTGCAGATACAGTCGGCCCACGCCGGTTTCGAGGCCGGTCTTGAACTGCTGGGGCTGCTGTTCCTGATTGCGGAGAATGTCAAGTTCTGGGACTTCAAAGTTGAAGAAGATCTGGAAGTCACCATCCCGGAATACCTGCATAATCCCGAGCTGCAGGCGCAGATGAAGAAGGTTCTGGTACCGCCCCCCTCCACCAAGGCCGACGAAGTGGTCGCCGTCTGCGGCGGCATGTACTATGGTCAGGAAGCCCCGGGACTGCCGGCTTTTGTCCATGAAGGGATGCATTTCGAGAAAGGGCAGGCGCTCTATATCATCGAAGTCATGAAGATGTTCAATACCGTCCGCGCCACCTTCTCCGGCACGATCGACAAGATTATCATGCAGGGCGCCGACGGTTCCATCGTTCAGAAGGGACAGCCGCTGTTCAAGGTCACACCGGACGAGAAATTTGTCGAGTCTGACCCGGAAGAGATCAACCGGACGAAGCGGGAAAAGACTATCGCCTATCTTAAGGCCGTACTCTGAAACTGAACACCACACAGGAGGTTATCGTGAGAAAAGGTAAGTTTATCGTTATAGAAGGAATCAGCGGCTCCGGCCAGCAGGTCAAGGCCGGGATAGTCGCTTTGCATAAGGCGTTGGACGAACTTAAATATGATGTTGTCGAATGCGCCAATCCCGATTCCGGGCGAGCAAAGGAGTTGGGGCTGGAAGGCATCCTCAATTGGCCGTTTGGAAGGAATGCCCGGGCGGACTTCATTTTTGAAGGTGCTGTGCGGTCCGAGATCTTCAATAACATTGTCGCCCCGGCGCTGGAAGCCGATAAGATCGTGCTTTGCAAACAGTCAAGCATCTCCTCGCTGGCCAACGCCTGGGTCAACGGCTATACCAAGCATTTTGACGTTATTCGGCATATCGACAAGATCTCCCGGGGCTTTCTGTTTGAGGATGAAATTTATCCTGATTTGACCATTTTTCTGGATGTTCCGCCGGAAGAGGCTTATGAGCGGATCGAGGATGTCCTCCAGATCCACCACGAGGGTGGCCTGGAATTCTATCAGCAGATGCGGGAGTTTTATCTCAAGGAATTGCCCCGCTGGCACGGGGTCCGGGTTGACGCCTCGGCAAGCCGCTCCCAGGATCAGATCGATGCCGAAGTCGTAGCGCTGGTCAAGGCTATCCTTTGATCACCGGCTGCACCGCTCCCCACTATATCCGGTACGATCGGATTACGTTGTAACAATCCCCCTCCCCCCTGTCAGGGTGGAGGGGATTTTTGCAACAGCACTCTGTTGAAATAATTAACGCCTTCAAGGAGAGAGTCATGAGTATCAGCGACAAGAAAAAGGCCTGGCAGGAAAACATGGTTGCCAAGAATATAGCAAAAGCGCCGGAGCGGATGCAGGAGTTCCGCACCACCTCCAACATCGAAATGGAACGCTGCTTCACCCCCGGCTTCGATTACCCCGGTTATGAGGAACAATTGGGCTTTCCCGGCCAGTATCCCTACACCCGCGGCGTCCAGCCGACCATGTACCGCGGCCGTTTCTGGACCATGCGCCAGTATGCCGGCTTCGGCACTGCCAAGGAATCCAACGAGCGCTATAAATATCTGCTCTCGGCCGGCCAGACCGGCCTCTCGGTCGCCTTTGATCTGCCGACCCAGATGGGCTATGACTCGGATGCCGGCATGAGCATGGGCGAAGTCGGCAAGGTTGGTGTAGCGATCGATTCGCTGGCTGACATGGAAATCCTCTTCGACGGCATCCCGCTGGACAAGGTCTCCACCTCCATGACGATCAACTCCACCGCCGCCATCCTGCTTTGCATGTACATCGCGGTGGCCGAGAAGCAGGGCGTGTCGGCCGACAAAATTTCCGGCACGATCCAGAACGATATCCTCAAGGAGTACATGGCCCGTGGCACCTACATCTACCCCCCCAAGGAATCCATGCGGATCATCACCGACATCTTTGCCTACTGCAAGGATCATGTGCCCAAATGGAACACGATCTCAATCTCCGGCTACCACATCCGGGAGGCCGGTTCCAGCGCGGTGCAGGAAGTCGCCTTTACTCTGGCTGACGGCATCGCCTATGTGGAAGCCGCCATCAAGGCCGGTCTGGAAGTGGATGACTTTGCGCCGCGCCTGGCCTTCTTCTTCAACGCCCACAACAACCTCTTTGAAGAGGTCGCCAAGTTCCGGGCTGCCCGCCGTATCTGGGCCAAGATCATGAAAGAGCGCTTCGGCGCCAAGGATCCCAAGTCCCAGATGCTGCGCTTCCACACCCAGACTGCCGGCTGCACCCTGACCGCCCAGCAGCCGGACAACAACATCATGCGCGTTACGATGCAGGCTCTGGCCGCGGTACTGGGGGGCACACAGTCGCTGCACACCAACTCCCGCGACGAAGCGTTGGCGCTGCCGACCGAGGATTCGGTCCGGATCGCCCTGCGCACCCAGCAGGTCATCGCCTATGAATCGGGCGCGGCCGACTCAATCGACCCGCTGGCAGGATCTTTCCTGGTGGAATCATTGACTGACCAGATCGAAAAAGCGGCCCAGGAATACATTGAAAAAATCGACCAGCTGGGCGGCGCCGTCGAAGCCATCTCGCGCGGCTTCCAGCAGAAGGAAATCCAGGACTCGGCCTATACCTACCAGAAGGCGATTGAAAAGGAAGAGCTGATCATCGTCGGCGTCAACAAGTTCACCGTGCAGGAGCCGCCTCCGACCGGTCTGCTGAAAGTCAAGGAAGAGGTTGAAATCTCCCAGAAAGCATCACTGGCTGTAATGAAGGTCGAGCGGGATGACGCCAAGGTCAAGGCTGCGCTGGAGCAGCTGGCAGCGGCGGCCAAAGGAACCGACAACCTGATGCCGCATATTCTGACGGCGGTGAAAAGTTACGCCACCCTGGGTGAGATCGCTGATGTGTTCAGGGGAGTGTTTGGAAAACATACCGAGACGGTTGTTTTGTAATATAAATTAATAATAACACGGAGAAACGGAGAACACGGAGAAATGCTTATAGATGAGAATCTTACAGATTTAATCATAGGCAAGGCAATCCTTGTTCATAGTTCATTGGGGCCCGGTCTTCTTGAGTCTGTTTACGAAACCTGCCTGGCTTATGAATTGACTGAAAGTGGTTTGATTGTTGAACGGCAGAAAATATTGCCAGTCAGGTACAAAAATATCCTGCTTGATGATGGACTTCGTATGGATATGGTTGTAGATAACAAAGTTGTAATTGAACTGAAATGTGTTGAGAAGGTCATGCCGGTTCATGAAGCTCAACTTTATACGTACCTCAAACTTTCGGGATACAAGGTAGGCATTCTTTTCAATTTTTACCAGCTTCTTCCGGTTAAGTTTTTGCACGGCGTTTTTTGCGTTTCAACTGTCTGATTTTGTTTGACTTGCCTTGTTTTTTGATTTGCTGCTTCTGATCGGCTGCTGCTTCATTTGCAATCTGATTGCG
>JAJZRX010000013.1 GCA_021850095.1 Deltaproteobacteria bacterium | reverse complement strand
GGTGGCCAGGCCGACCATGACCCCTTTGGTGCCGGACAGCAGCAGGTCGACTGATTTGCGGCCGAAACGGCTCCCCAGCAACCGATCGAAGACCGACGGCGCACCGCCGCGCTGGTAGTGCCCCAGCACCGTTACCCGCGTCTCGAAGCCGACCGTATCCTTGATGCCGTCGGCAACCGATTGGGCATGGCCGGCCCCTTCGGCCATGATGATCAGCGCATTGGTGCGCCCCTCTTCATAGCGCCGCCTCAGCTGATGGCACATTTCCGACAGGTCGAATTCCACTTCCGGCACAATGGCGAATTCGGCTCCGGTGGCGATGGCGGAGGTGGAGGCCAGATAGCCGGAATTGCGCCCCATGACCTCGACGATAAAGGCCCGGTCGTGGGAGCTGGCGGTGTCCTTGATGCAGTCCACGGCATAGATGATGTTGTTGAGGGCCGTATCGACCCCCAGGGCCATGTCGGTGTAGGGGATGTCGTTGTCGATGCTGGCCGGAATGCCGATCACCGGGAAGCCCATCCGGTCAAGCGCCAGGGCGCCGTTCAGCGAACCGTCGCCGCCGATCACAATCAGTCCCTCGATCCGCTCCTTGAGCAGATTCTCCAGCGCTTTTTTGCGCCCCTCCTCGGTGCGGAACTCGGGCGAGCGGGCCGACTGCAGAAAGGTGCCGCCCCGCTGCAGCACGCCTGACACGGCTCGGGTGTCCAGGATCTGGAAGTCATTTTTCAGCAGGCCGGCATAGCCCTTGCGGTAGCCGATCATCTCCACGTCGTTGGCGATGGAAGTGCGGGCTGCGGCGCGGATGGCGGCATTCATGCCGGAGCAGTCTCCGCCGCTGGTCAGTATGGCAAGTCGTTTCATGGGTGGTTCCTCCAACGTTAATTATAGCAAAGCATCAGGACGGGAAAATTTCTTTCAGGATCCGGCTGCGGTAATCGAAAATCCGCCGCAGGCGCGGCGCCACGATCAGGCGGTTGATCAGGCCGGCCAGCTGGTCATGGTGGAGCAGGTAATGCACCAGATCGTGCATTTCCACACCGTCGGGCACTGCGCGGAAGCGGTGCTGGTGGTGCCAGAAACGGTAGGGTCCGAAACGCTGCTCGTCAACAAAGAAATGGGGTTTTTCGACATGGGTGATTTCGGTCGTCCAGCTGACGGCCACTCCCAGCAGCGGACGCACGCTGTAGGTGATGATCTGGCCGGCATAGGTGTTGCTGCAGGGGGGCGACGTTATGCGGAAGTCCATGTCCGGCGGTGTGATCTTAATCAGATTGCCGGGATCGGAAAAAAAAGCCCAGGCCTGTTCCAGGGTGATCGGCAGGGTCTGGCTGCGTTCCAGAGTAAAAGGTTTCATGATGGTTTGTCTTTCCGGCTCTTCAGCCATTCCATCCGTTCGTTGATGTTCTTTTCGTAGCCGTGCCCGCGCGGCTGGTAGAATCGGCGCCCGGCCAGCTTCTCCGGCAGGCAGGCCTGGCCGGAATAGCCGTCCTGGTAATCGTGGGCGTACTGGTAGCCTTTGTGATAGCCCAGCTCCTTCATCAGTCTGGTGGGGGCGTTGCGGATATGCAACGGAACCGGCAGGGCGCCGCTGCTTCTGACCTCGGCCAGGGCCGCGTCGATTCCCAGGTAGGAGGCGTTGGATTTGGGAGCGGTGGCCAGGTAGGTCACGGCCTGACCCAGCGTGATGCGCCCCTCCGGCATACCGATCATCTGGAAAGCCTGCAGCGCCGCCACCGCCACCTGCAGGGCGCGCGGATCGGCGTTGCCGATATCTTCGGAGGCCAGGATGATCATGCGCCGCAGGATGAAAAGCGGATCCTCGCCGGCCTCCAGCATGCGCGCCACCCAGTACAGCGCCGCATCCGGGTCGCTGGCGCGCAGCGATTTGATGAAGGCCGAGATGACGTTGTAATGTTCTTCGCCCCCCTTGTCATACAGCAGCACCTTCTTCTGCAGCGCTTCCTGAATGACTTTCAGGGATATGATCAGCTGCTCGTCAGCCTGCCGGTCGACCAGCCCGGCCGCCACCTCCAGCGTATTGAGCGCCTTGCGGGCATCGCCGTCGGCCTGTTCGGCCAGAAAATCCAGCGCTTCGCCAGTTGCCGTCAGGCCCTGCCCCCCCAGGCCGCGCTCTTCATCGGCCAGGGCCTGCACCAGGATGGCCCGGATCGCTTCCGGCTCCAGCTGCTGCAGGGTCAGCACCCGGCAGCGGGAAAGCAGCGGGGCGATGACTTCGAAGGAGGGGTTTTCGGTGGTGGCGCCGATGATCGTGACGACCCCTTTTTCCACATAAGGAAGGAAGGCGTCCTGCTGCGATTTGTTAAAGCGGTGGATCTCGTCCACAAACAGCAGGGTGCGCTGGCCGCGCTGGGCGCAGGCTTCCGCTTCGCGGAAGATTTCGCGGATCTCTTTGATGCCGGACAGGATGGCCGAAAAGAAGACGAAGCGCATCCTGGTTTCGGCGGCGATAATGTGGGCCAGCGTGGTTTTGCCGCAGCCGGGCGGCCCCCAGAAGATCAGCGAGGAACGGTTGTCGCTGGCGATCATGGTGCGCAGGATGCGCCCCTCGCCCAGCAGATGCTCCTGACCGATGAATTCGGCCACGCTGCGGGGCCTCATGCGCTCGGCCAGCGGGGCGTGGGTCGAAATCCCCGGCGCTGTGCCGGTTCCGCCGGCCTGATCCCACAATCCGGGGTTTATGCCCGCAGGTTCGGTTTTCAAAGCAGATCCCGCCGGCTGACGCGCCGGATCGTTTCCGGCCGGATGCCCCAGATTTCGCGGGCGTATTCGGCGATGGTCCGGTCGCTGGAAAACTTGCCCATGCCGGCCGTGTTGAGGATCGACGTGCGGGCCCATTCGTAGGGCTGCTGGTACAGTTTGTCCACCTCGTCCTGGGTGGCGATGTAGGGGGCATAATCGGCCAGCAGCAGATAGTGATCCAGCCCCAGCAGGGTCTCCACGATCGGCTTGAACAGATCCGGCTGGCCGGGTGAAAAACTTCCGTTGCCGATCATGTCGATGACCTGCTTCAGCTCCGGGTTGCGGTAATAGTAATCCTGGGGGCGGTAGCCGGCTTTTTTCAGGCTGGTGACCTGATCGGCGGTCAGGCCGAAGATGAAGATGTTGTCGCGCCCGACCTCCTCCATGATCTCGATGTTGGCGCCGTCCAGGGTGCCGATCGTCAGCGCCCCGTTCAGGGAGTACTTCATGTTGCCGGTGCCGGAAGCCTCGGTGCCGGCGGTGGAGATCTGCTCGGACAGGTCGGAGGCCGGGAAGATCATTTCGGCCAGGGAGACGTTGTAGTTGCCCAGGAAGACGACCTTCAGCAGGCCGTTCAGATCCGGATCGCTGTTGACGACCTCTCCGACGGCGTTGATCAGGTTGATGATCAGCTTGGCCATGAAATAGGAAGGAGCCGCCTTGCCGCCGAATATGACCGTGCGCGGCGCGAAACGGGCGCCCGGATTGGCCTTGATGCGGTTGTAACGGGTGATGACGTGCAGCACGTTCAGCAGTTGGCGCTTGTATTCGTGGATACGCTTGGTCTGGCAGTCGAACAGGGAGTCGGGCGATACCCGGATGCCGTTCTGATTGTAAATATACTCCGCCAGCCGGCGCTTGTTGGCATGTTTGATCTCGATCCACTGCTGCTGGAATTCACGGTCATCGGCCAGCGGGATCAGTTTTTTCAGCTGGTTCAGATCGGTGACCCACCCCTCGCCGATCCGGGAGGAGATCAGGTCGGCCAGCCAGCGGTTGCAGTATTTCAGCCAGCGGCGCTGGGTGATGCCGTTGGTTTTGTTGTTGAAACGCTCTGGCCAGAGTTGATAGAAATCACGGAACAGGTCGTTTTTAAGGATTGCGCTGTGCAGGGCTGAAACCCCGTTGACCGAATGGCTGCCGACGATCGCCAGGTGGGCCATGCGGACGTGCTTTTCACCCTCCTCGCCGATGATCGACATGCGCCGCAGGCGATCCGAATCACCCGGAAAACGTTCGGCGATCTGCCCGATGAACGCCTGGTTGATGCCGTAGATGATCTGCAGATGGCGCGGCAGGATCTTTTCCATGGTCTGCACCGGCCAAGTCTCCAGCGCTTCCGGCAGGACGGTGTGGTTGGTGTAGGCGAAGGTGTTGACCGCAATCTGCCAGGCGTCTTCCCAGGAAAGCTGCTTTTCATCCAGCAGAATCCGCATCAGCTCCGGAATGGCCAGGGTCGGGTGGGTGTCGTTGAGCTGGATGGCCACCTTCTCGGGCAGCCGCTTCAGATCATCGTGCTTTTTGGCAAAGCGGTAGAAGATGTCCTTGACTGTGGCGGAAGAAAGGAAATACTCCTGGCGCAGGCGCAGCTCCTTGCCCTCGGCCATGTGGTCGGCCGGGTAGAGCACTTTGGAGATGTTTTCGGTGCGCATCTTGGATTCCACCGCCCCGATGTAATTGCCCTGGTTGAAGGAACCCAGCTCGAAATCACGGGTTGATTTGGCGCTCCAGAGCCGCATCGTGTTGACGGTGTCATTGCCGTAGCCCGGCACCGGAAAGTCATAGGCCAGCGCCATGACGTCAGTGGTGTCGACCCACTGGCAGCGCCGGGCGCCCTCCTGATCCACATACTCGATCACCCGGCCGCCGAATTTGATCTGGTGCAGATGCTCCTGGCGGTCGAACTCCCAGGGGTTGCCGTAGCGCAGCCAGTTGTCCGGAAATTCGCTCTGGGCGCCGTTGATGATTTTCTGGAAGAACATGCCGAATTCATAGCGGATGCCGTAGCCGTAGGCCGGCAGGCTCATGGTGGCCATCGAGTCCAGAAAACAGGCCGCCAAACGTCCCAGACCGCCGTTGCCGAGACCGGCGTCCCACTCCTTTTCCTGCAGTTCCTCCACGTCGATGCCCATCTGCGTCAGAGCGGTCTGCCATTCCTCCATGATGCCCAGGTTGATCAGGCTGTTGCCCAGGGTGCGCCCCATCAAAAATTCCATCGAGATGTAGTAAACCCGTTTGGCGTCATTGATATAGTAGGATTGTTGAGTGTCGAGCCAGCGCTCCACCAGCACGTCCCGCACGGCATAGGCCAGCGCCAGGTAAAGATCGGCCTTGGTGGCCGAGTATTTGTCCTTGACCAGCGTATACTGCAGGTGGCGCAGGAAAGAGCGCTGCAGGTCGGCGGCCGTAGGCTTGCCGTTGTTGGCGGGAACGGTTTCTGCTGGGGTCATGGCAGCGATCCTTGTAGACGGAGATAAGCTGCATTTATATAGCTAACCAGGGCTTAATGCAAGAATCACTGCGGCGGCATTCCCTTTTCAATAAAAATCTGCTATGGTGCCAGCATGGGTGAGAAACTGATCTGCAACAACAAAAAAGCCTACCACGATTATTTCATCGAGGAGAAGCTGGAAGCGGGGCTGGTATTGCAGGGCACCGAGGTTAAATCGCTGCGGGCCGGCAGGGCCAACCTGAACGATTCGTTCATGCTGGTGCGGGATGGCGAGGCCTTTCTGCACAACCTGAATATCTCGCAGTATGAATTCGGCAACCGCCAGAATCACCAGCCGGATCGCAATCGCAAACTTTTGCTGCATCGCCGCGAGATCGAGCGGTTGTACGGCCGCATCCGCGAGAAAGGGCTTTCGGTAATTCCGCTGCGGCTGTATTTCAAGGACGGCCTGGTCAAGGTCGAATTGGGGCTTGCCAAAGGCAAGAAACTGTACGATAAACGTGAGGACATGAAGAAAAAGGACAGCCAGCGCGAATTGTCGCAGGCGCTGAAGGCCAGAAACCGGGATTAGAATGGTTCACATTCATAATCCAAAATTCACAATTGCTTTAAAAGGGGGCGTAAAGGTTTCGACGGGGAATTGAAAATCTGGGGAGCACCGGGTCGGGGCAGGCGGCCGACCTTAATAAACCTGCACGGCATTAATTGCCGACAATTATAACACCCCTGTTGCACTAGCTGCTTAACAGGCGTCCCCGATTGAGATGCCGATGGTAAAAAGGGGGCGTCACTCACTATCGGATAGGGAAGCGCAACGCCCGTAGCGCGGCCCGAAATTTACGGGACCGCCGTTTGACTGCCTTGTTCGCTGCGCAGGCAGACGGTTAAATTGAGCAACGAACTAACGGTGTAGGGTCTCAGATGCTAGATTTTTCGGACGCGGGTTCGATTCCCGCCGCCTCCACCATTCAATAGTCCGGCATCATCCGGACAAGACCGAAAGCCCTTGAGAAATCAGGGGCTTTTTTGTGCCTGCCAAACATGTAAATTCGCTTTATGATTGAAATCAATGAGAATGATGTTACTGTCTTTTCGGACGTCACTTCATTAGTGAGGAAACGCGATGATCATTCGAATGATTCTTGTCCTCTGTTTACTGGTTGGCGCTGATGTTACCCTGGCAGCGGACATTGCTGAAAAGGTTTTAGTTGTTGGAAGTGAACAGAATTTCCCACCCTTTGCGATTGGCGAGACAGATGAAACAGCCGACGGATTTACTGTTGATCTGTGGAGAGTGGTTGCCCGGGAAGCAGGACTGAAATACACAATCCGTGTGAGACCCTGGGGACAGATTCTTCAGGAGTTCAAGGACGGAAAAATCGACGTACTGATTAATGTTGCCCAGTCGGATGACCGGCACCAATATACTGATTTCAGTGTATCCCATGTAACCGTTAATGGTGCGATCTTTGTTCGTACGGATGATTCCCGCATCCGTTCAGAAGGCGATCTGGCGGGTAAGTCCATCATCGTTTTCAAATCCGATCTTGCCCATGAATATGCTGTCTCAAAAGGATGGCAAGCACAGCTTGTCGTTGTCGACACGGCAAAAGACGGCCTCAAACTGCTCGCATCAGGCAGGCACGATGCCATGCTTCTCAGTAAGCTGGCAGGAATGCAGACAATCAAGGCCTTGGATCTGAAGAACATCAAGGCGCTTGATGCGAAAGTCGGGTATGCACAAAAGTTCTCGTTTGGCGTTCACCGTGGCGATGCCGAGCTTTTGGCCCGACTTAACGAGGGACTTGCGCTTGCCAAGGCGAGTGGCGCCTATGATAGCCTCTATCAGAAATGGTTCGGAATCTATGAAATTAAAGAGCCAACGTTCAAGGATATGCTCAAATATCTGCTGCCTTTTGCCGGCTTCGCTGTCTGTCTGGTCCTGTATTTTATTTACAGGCGCGGCATTGAACGTAAACAGGCTGAAGATGCGTTACGAGAAAGCAAGCAACGCCTGGATACTATTCTGGAAAATGTCGGCGCCTGTATCTTTATTAAAGATACCCGCTACCGTTACATCTATGTGAATCGCAAAGTTTGTGAACTTTTTGGTAAAAGCGAACAGGATATCATCGGCAAGGACGATACGGCGTTTTTCTCTGCCGGATCGGTCGAGGAGATCATGCGCAGTGACCGTGTGGTCATTGAACAGGGAGAAACGGTCAGAAGGGAAGAGACTGATCTGACGGTGGCTGCCAATCAACGCCACACGTACTGGACGGTTAAAATTCCGCTTCGCGACAACAGCGGCGTTATATACGGGCTGTGCGGCATTTCAACTGATATCAGCGAACGCAAGGCGCTGGAAGATAGTTTGCACGAACAGGCCCTCCGGCTTGAAGATGAACTGGCGGAGCGACAGAGTGCGCAAGAGGCTCTGCAGGATCAGGCAGCCATTTTGGAGGAGGAAATAGAAGAGCGTATTCGGATAGAGCAGGCTCTGCAACAGAGCGAGGCCACGATTCGCAACAAGCTCTCGGCCATACTCGAGCCGGAAGGCGATATTGGCAGTCTTGAACTCTCCGACATTATCGATTGTGAGATGCTGCGATCCCTGTTGGAAGATTTTTACAAGCTTACCGGTATTTTGGGAGCCGTGCTCGATGTTTCGGGAAAGGTTCTGGTTGCCGTCGGTTGGCAGGACATCTGTACAAAGTTCCACCGCTGTCACCCCGAATCCCTTAAAAACTGCAGAGAAAGCGACACCATTCTTACCAATGGAGTGCCGGTGGGGACATTCAAGCAATACCGATGTAAAAACAACATGTGGGACATGGTTACCCCTCTGGAGGTTGGCGGGCGGCATGTCGGTAATATTTTTATCGGCCAATTTTTTTACGAGGACGAACCGGTTGAGGTGGAGTTGTTCCGAGAACAGGCCAGGCATTTCGGTTTTGACGAATCGGAATACCTTGCGGCTCTTGAGCGGGTGCCGCGTATCAGTCGTGAAACCGCGGAAGCGGGCATGCGGTTCTACTCAAAGCTTACCAAGATGATATCATCCTTGAGTTTCAGTTCGATAAAAGTGTCCCGCATGCTTTCCGAGCGTATAAAGCTTGAAGAACAGCTTCGCCAGTCTCAAAAGATGGAGGCTATTGGCCTTTTGGCCGGCGGTGTAGCCCATGACTTTAATAATATCCTGACCGTCATCATGGGATATTGCGCTCTTCTTGAGATGGACTCTAAACTGGATCCGAAAATCAGGGATGCTGCCGAACATATCATGTCCTCAACCGAGAAAGCCGCCCAACTGACCAAAGGACTGCTTGCCTTCAGTCGTAAGCAGGTACTGGCGGTAAAGAACGAAAATCTCAATGACATTCTTCATAACGTCGAGAAATTCATCGCCCGGATAATTGGCGAGGACATCCTGTTAAAGTCTGTTTACAACGGGCGCGAACTACCGGTTAATGTTGATGCCAGCCAGATTGAGCAGGTCTTGATCAACCTGGCCACCAATGCTCGTGATGCCATGCCACGAGGCGGGAGTTTGATGTTGGAGACCAGTTTTCAGGAAATAACTGACTCGTTCCAGCATGCCCACGGCTATGCCAAGCCGGGACCATATGCCTGTATTACCGTATCCGATACCGGGTATGGCATTAGTGAAGAAAACCGCTCTAAAATCTTTGAGCCTTTCTTCACCACCAAAGAGATCGGCAAGGGAACCGGCCTCGGTATGGCGATCGCCTATGGTGTCATCCAGCAGCATAACGGCTTTATCAATGTCTATAGTGAGCTGGGAATGGGAACCACCGTCAGGATTTATCTCCCCCTTGCCGAAGCACAGCAGAGTTGCCAGACAGAAGAAAATACGCAGGCGGGGCCGCAGGGCGGAAGCGAAACAATTTTGCTGGCCGAAGATGATGCCAGCGTTCGTAACTTGACGGTCACCGTGTTGTCTACTTTCGGTTACAAGGTGATACAAGCTGTGGACGGCTTGGATGCCATAGACAAATTCAGAGAGCACCAGAATGAGATCAAACTGATCCTGATGGATATGATCATGCCGAAAATGAATGGTAAAGATGCTTATGACCAGATCAGCAAAATCAGGCCGGGCGTCAAGGTGCTCTACTCCAGCGGCTATACTGCTGACTTCATTCAGAATCGAGGCGTGTCCGAAGATGATATCGAACTGCTCATGAAGCCGGTTCAGCCCTTGGAGTTGCTGCGGAAGATACGGGAGATGCTGGATCATTAAATCTACCATTGGGATTATTAGTAATGGCTATGACCCCGTTGTTTTACTGGTGAGGATATTGTACAATAGTCACCTCTTGAATGCCGGGACATCGCCGGCGCGTAACGCCCATAACTCATAAAGGACTTGTACACCATGAACAAAAAATTATTGCCGGCAGTCTCAATCGGTATCGCAGTGCTGCTCATCGGCAGCATCGCCTATGCGGCTGACCGGAGAAAAAGTGCAAAAAGCGTCGGAAGACCGGTCGACGACATTCACGAGGAAACTTTACAGGCGGAACTTCTCAATGATCCGAAAGTGAAGGAGAAAAAGCCGGCTGCTTCTGATGATAATAAAGTTATCGCCGCAATTTTGTCTGATGACGACCTTGATGAAACAAAGAGAGCGGAAGCGGTATCACCGGCGACACATTGACATTCACTTTTTCCAGTGTATAATCGGCCGTCCCAGCACATAACCGATTGTGGTAAACGATACTACTAAACCATCCGCGAGGGTGGGGCGGAAAGCCCACAGGGTCTCACCGAGACAGCCGGGTTGCCGAAATATCACGATATTTTGGCAACCCGGCTTTTTTTGTTGTTATTTCATGGAAAAGGAGACAGCCATGGTAGGAAAATCATTGTCATTGGTAACGGTTCTGACGGTTCTGGCAGCGGCAGTCCTGGTGTTGCTGCAGATGGCGGGCTGCGGCGGCAGCGGTGGCGGTGCTAGCAGCGGTACTTTGAAGCTCGCGATCACCGACAAGGCCAGTGACGACTTTGCAAAGGTAGTCATCAGCATCCGAGAAATACGGGTCGTGCCGAACGGCAAAGAAAATGCGGATGACGACGATCCCGGGCTTCCCGTGCTGGCTCGTTATGCGTCGCCAAAGGTAATTGATGTCATGACGCTGCAGTTCGTGCAGCAGGCGCTTGGCGAGGTGGTCCTTCCGGCAGGCAGCTACAGCCAGATTCGGCTGATCCTCGAACCCAACCCCAAGGGCCAGGGGCAGCCGCCGTCAAACTACCTCGTGCTCAAATCGGATCCTAACAACAAAATCCCGCTCACCACTCCCAGCGCCCAGCAGTCGGGCCTAAAGCTCAAAGGGCCGGTCGAAATCAAGGCGGGGGTCGTCACGGCGATGATGATCGACTTTGATCCCAATACGGCCATCGTTGCCCGGGGAAATGGCGACTATAACCTGAAGCCGACCGGCATCCGCCTTGTCAGGATGTCTGGAATGCTCACCCAGTTCGGCTCCATCTCGGGGAACGTTTCCTCGATCTTTGAATCCTGGTCCAGCGCGACTGTTTCCGTCAAGCGCCGCGGGGTAATCAATGACAGTGATCCGATAGCGTCCGGAAGTATTTTCAGCACATACACGAGCGGCGCCTGGCAGGCTCCTTTCGCCGCCTTTGTTCCGGCAAATGATTCGACGTTCGCGTACAAGACTTTCGTAGCCGCCAACGGTTTCAGCTTATACTCGTCGCCAAAGGTTAATGTGCTGCAGGGACAGACAACCGATCTGGGAACGGTCCCCTTGGTCAAGTAGCCCTGATGGATCAGTCCGGCAAGGGGGCGCAGAGTCCGCTCCGCTTGAAATTATCATCACCGGTTGAACAGTATTCTATCGAACAGGAGGGAAATATGAAAAAATTACGCTATGGATTGGTTGTCATCTGGCTGCTGATGAGCTCGGCGCTGTCCGCCGAAGCCCAGGTCAGCATCGGTATCGGATTGCCCAACGTCAGCATCGACATCAATCTGCCGCTGTTCCCGGATCTCGTCCCGGTTTCGGGCTATCCGGTCTATTATGCGCCGCGCGTGGATGCCAACTATTTTTTCTACGACGGCTATTACTGGGTTTATCAGGATGATAACTGGTACGCCAGCTCCTGGTATAACGGCCCCTGGTATTTTGTGGAGCCGATGGCCGTGCCGCTTTATATCCTGCGCATTCCGGTGCGCTATTATCGCCAGCCGCCGGTCTATTTCCGCGAGTGGCGCCCGACCGAACCTCCCCGCTGGGGCCAGCACTGGGGGCGCGACTGGGAAAAGCACCGCAGAGGCTGGGAGCGCTGGAATCGCTCTGCTGTTCCACGCCGTGCGCCGCTGCCGTTGTATCAGCGCCAGTATACCGGAGAGCGTTACCCGCAGCCCGAACGGCAGCATGAGCTGCGCAGTCAGAAATACCGTTATCAGCCCCGTGACCGCGCCGTGCGCGAGCACTTAAGGCAAAAAGTGGATCACAGAGAATCCGTTCCAGTCCAGCGGGAGCAGCGTCAGGAACCGGCCATGAGAGCACCGGTGCAGAGGGACGAGCGCCGTTTGGCGCCGCAGCAACAGGGGATTCCGGCCGATGTGCGGCAACAACGCCAGTATCAGCCGCCACCGCAACAGCGTGAGGAACGCGCACCGAGGGTGCAAAAACAGGAACAAAGAGCGCCCGAAAGGGATATGCAACGGGAGCCCGGCCGGGGTCACGGACGCGAGCAGGGCAGGGATGAAGTCCGTGGACGTGGTGAAGAGCGTGGACGGGGTGAAGAGCGTGGACGGGGAAGGGATTAAACCCGTATATTCTGCCACCGGATTTCGGAGCTGATGTTTGATGGATTTTTCCGCAGGCTCCCCATGTCATGGCCGCTTCTGTGCGGTTCCGTTGGCATGGGGAGTCTTTTTTTCAGTGAAACGGGAACGTTGAGGGAAACTATATGATGACACCGGAAATGCCGCCGCAGCGGTACGCGAACTTTGATGTGAAAATGGAGTGGGGTGTCAGTGTCAAGGATCGGAAAACGGTCATTGAGGGACATATCCGCAACATCCGCTATGCCAGGATGGAAAATATCGAAGTATGGGTGCAGTATCGTGATGCCCAGGGAAAAAATGTTGCCCGGGCGGTTGACCTGGTCATGCCCCGCCAGCTGGAGCTGAATGCGGCTGCCCCGTTCAGGGTTGCGCTACCGACTGTTGTGCCCCCTGGAGGCCGACTGGTTTTCACCTACAAATACAACGGTGATGACGGCGGCGATGCTTCCGGTTGGATGCAGTCCTTTGATTCAAGCATGGTCTGAAAAAATATCTGCGCGGCCAGTACCGCGCCGCTTTCCCCCTTCACTCTTCCCACCACGTCTGCCCATGATAGGTGTATTTCTCATTCTTCATGATTTTTAATGGAATGTCTGTGTGGATTCTGCTATAAATTACCGTTTTTTACGAATTGTTAAAATACGGTAAAAAGTTCAGGATTCGTGATGCGGAAAAAAAGCAAATTTAAGATCAATCAAAGCCTGGTCGGCGCCCGGCACCTGGCGCTCTCATCAGCGCAAGCCGGGGGTAATCTCTGATGAGAGCGGCTTTGCTCACCTTGACAGCCTCTTTATTGCTCTTTCTGTCAAATCCAGCCGAATGTCGCGCCGAATTGAGCGAGAAAGAGATCACGGCGATTTTTTTGAGCAATGTGCTTGGATACGTCGAGTGGACGGGCGCATCGACCGACGCATACACCATCTGTATGGTTGCTGACGATGATATGAAAAATATTCTCCGAAATCACTTGGCGGCCAGAAAACCGGGCAGCAGAATTTCCGTAAGATCGCTGGATACATCACGGAATACGTCCGGTTGCAGCGCCGTGTATATAGATGACATCTCCAATCCGAAGGGGGGCTCCTCCATAATCAAAAATGCCATGGAACACCAGGTGCTCACCATCGGCAACGGAGCCGGTTTCATAAATGACGGCGGACTGATCCAAATCAAATTCGAAAAACGAAGGTTGGTCTTAAGTCTCAACCGCACCGCTTCCCAGGATTACCGCATCAATTTCAATCCCAGGCTTGTTTCGTTGGCCCGATTTGTTCGTTAAGCCATAATAATCCCAGATATCCCATTAGCCGTGACCCGCCAGCTGTTCCGCAATTGCCCCCACCAGTAAGCGGGCGATCGGACGCTGCCGCCGCGTGGCTCCCTGCCGCCCGTTCAGGTGCTATTCACCATTTGTCCCAGCCGGAAAACAGGCTCGGGCAATGGGAGCCTTCCCAGGCCCCGGAAATGATCCTGCCGCTATTGTCAGCCTCCAGCAGTCTCATGCAATATTTGGAAGCGGAAAGATCGTGGGGTCGCGGTGAGGATGGCGGCGCCAGAATTCCGTCATAGGTGTTCCAGATGAAGATATGCTTTCCTGAAACGTTCAACTCTTCTGAAGGAGTGCCCCACTCTCTGACAACCTCGGCAATCGGCTGGTTTTGCCAGGAAGCGATCGCCGAATTCATCTCGTGAGTGGCGCAGCCGGCGCCAGCAAGCAGAACCGGAACAATGAACACAATTCTTAATAACAGTGCGGATATGCGCATGAAGTCTCCTGCTGAAAAGGATGTTCGGAGCACGGACGTATGACGGCGCTGATCGTCCGGCTGCCGGTAAGGCCATAAGCATTACAGCGACACTGCTCATCTGTCAACGGAGATGCATCATGATGCTGTCGTTTGAAGGGTCAGGAGGGGAACTTGCGGGCCAGATCGTTGTCGATCACGTAGACGCAGACCTCTTTGGCGCCCTGTTTGGTGTAGTGGAATTTTGTTCCGCAGAGGTTGTTGATCAGGAATGAAACATCGTCCCGGATGCGCTTGTCGTAGGTTTTAAAAGCATCGCTGTCGTAATCCTTGATGGCGCGGCGGAAGTTGGGATTGCCTAAAAACGGGTCAAGCACCTTCTCCTTCAGGTTGTGGACATAACGTTCGTGAAGCGTCCGGTACAGCCAGGTTTCGCGCGGATCGCGCCCTTCGGCCAGTATTTCCTGGGTCAGGGTCCGGCCGGCGTATTCCTTCTGGGTATCGCGCCGGAACTGAAGCCGCTCCGAATCCTCGACGTTGTTGCCGATCAGCCGTCTCTCCGTGCCGCGCAGAAATTCTTCGCTGACCTCCAGCTTGTCATTGGTGAAGCGGCAGACCGTCACCGCCCCCATTTCAAAACTGACCGCAAACATATAGTTGAGCAGATCCCGGGCGATCTGTTCCTCGTTGTAGTAGTACAGCGATTCCTTGACCTCCTGCAGCACCGTGTAATTGTAGTTGCGCAGCAGCGAATTCAGAAATCCCTCCGGCAGCATTCCGTAAAGATCGCGGCGCCATTTGGTGAAGAATGTCGTCAGAGCCGACATGGAAATCAGTTCGTCCTTGCGGGCGTAGGCCGAATAGAATTCGTTGAAGATTCTGATCGAGTCCCGGCCCGAAAAACCGCTCAAGCCCTCCTTTTCCGATTCATCGATAATCCGCCGCCGGCGCTTGGCGGTCAGACGTTTGCGATCCTCGTCCGAGATCCAGGCCGGGATATAGCCGGTGTAGATTTCCATTTTGAGGATCTGCAGATTCTCGTCGCAGTACTGCCCGTATCTCATCGGATCGCCGATCCATTCCAGCAGCGCCTCGGAGGTGACTTTCATGCGGGTCGAGATGACCGCCCGGGCGAAATTGTGCAGAACACGCGGGATAAAGCTTTCGTCGATATGCTTGCCGAAGATGTTGCGATAGATTTCGACCTCGGTGTTCAGATCCATGACGTAGGGGATGTTGATATATTCGATCCGGTCGCTGAAGGACTGCAGGCCCTCGATGGTTTTCTCATCTTCCGGGTTCATCAGGGCGATGAAGAGCGACCGGACGTTTTCCTCCACATCCTCGACCTTGTGGATTCCTTCGCTGATGATGTTGTGCAGCTCCAGCAGACGCTCGGCGTTATGTGATTTGACGTCCATCAGGGCATAGATGCCGTTGTTGGTTTTGGCAAAGTTGGAATAAAGGTACTTGACCGCGTTGCTGTCCCCCAGCAGGCTGTCGATCTTGCGCTGCAGCTGCTCGTTGGTCTTGATGTTCTGCTTCATCGGCTTGTCGCCCGGATTGAAAACCGTGATCCCTTCCCCCAGGCGGCGATTGAAGCGGTAGGGGCGGGCGTGGATCATCTTGTAGATATCGATCGAGCTGGGCAGGCGTTGGGTCAGGGCTTCGTAAATCGAGCTGCAGATCGTGCAGGGGCTTTCGCTGAAGATCCACTCGTACTCTTTGTCGGTAAAGAGCTTCCACTTGAATTCGTCATTGCTGAACAGGTCGTCGAAAAACAGCCGCCGGTCCCGCTTGGGGATCAGCAGCAGCGGGTTGTCGTGGGAAGGGCAGGCGATTTCGACGAAATCGCCGGAACGGGTCAGCGAGCTCTTCATCTCGGACAGTTCGGCCTGTCCCAGCTCGTATTCGTCCAGCAGTGTGGATAAACGGTCCACAAACGAGGAGAGCTGGGTTTCATTGATCCGGGCCAGAACCCTCCGATCCAGACGCCAGACGACTTCATAACGCCGCCCGGCCTCGCTGTTGGCGTATTCCTCGAACTTCAGCAGCAGGTTGTTCAAAAAGGTGCTTTTGCCCGAACCGGTCGGGCCTTCAAAGATGTAGATCTTGTTTTGGCGGGCGCTGCCCTTCATGGAGTCGACGTGGTTGATCAGGCGGTTGGCGAACAGGCGGTCGGCAAAAAAAGGGCGGTCGGTGTTTTTTACAAACAGGTTGCGGCAGTCATAGGAGATATAGTTGATCGATTCCGGATCGTTGGGCGTGTCGTCATATCCGGGGCCGACATAGGTTCTGATCATGTCGTGGAATATCTGGAATACGTTGCGGACGACCGCCGCCGGCTTGTTCGCCAGGATTTTCAGGAAGTCGTCAAAGGGGATGGTCTGGTTATGCTCCCGCTCGCTGATTTTCCGGTTGAGGTGCTTTATGGCCCTGTCCACGTTTAACATGAGTTCACCGTTCGCTTAGAGTTCCTTTTTGGACAGCACTTTGCCATCCATCGTATAAACGACCCGCTGCCAGGCGATTTCCCCTTCCGGCTCCTGATCGGTTTTTGCCGCTGCGGCTGATTCCGGAAGAATATGGGCTTCGCTGGTCTCCAGCTGTACCGGAGCGCCCCACAGATATTCGATGCCGACCAGCGTGTTGGCGATGTATTCCTGCACCAGCTGTTTACCCTCGAAAGTATGGGTCAGGTACAATCCGCCTCCGGCAGCTTTGGACTGATCCACGCTGATGAGCGGCGGGTGGTAAAGAGAATCCTGCATCATCTGCAGATAATCGGACGCCTTGCGGCTCTTGACGTAGTACTGCCAGACCATGCGCTGCTGATCAAGACGCTTGCCGGCCACGAACAGTTTGTGCCGGTCAATGAAATCCTGATCCAGGTAATTTTTCAGGAAAAGATAGTCATTTAGATTTTCACGCACCTTGAAGATGAAATCCCTGCCGCTGCCGGCACCGCTGTCGAAGCGCTTGCGGCTGCCGGCATCGTTCAGGCGCTGAAAATCGTAGGAGATGCGCCCCTTGCCGGCCTGTTCCTCCACATGCTCGAAGAGCCGCATTCCAAGCGCATACGGGTTTGTCCCGACCCGCGGCAAGGCGGTGACGCCGGCATGAACCCGGGCGAAATCTACTTCATGCCCCCGGATGCGGTCATCCTGCAGGAAAAGCGTTTCGTGCCAATAGCTGGCCCAGCCTTCGTTGAGGATCTTGGTCCGGATCTGGGGCTGGAAGAAGATCGATGTTTTGCGAATGATCTCCAGGATCGAGCGCATCCAGATATTCTCGTCCCGGGCCAGGAATTCCGACTTGTCCAGTAGAAAACGGAGCAGATCCCGTCTGGGGGGCGAGCGGTGCTCATGGGCCCTGGCAAAATGCGCCTCCAGTTCCGGGTAGCGTCGCTCCGCCTCGGCGAAGAAGGTTTTCTCCCCCAGTTCGCCATAGGTTTTCAGGCAGTCGTTATAGCGGTTGACCTCTTTGATATAGTCGCTGACCGGGAGCTTCTTCTCTGTCTGCAGGAACCGGTCGAAATAATAGTCCAGCCGTGCTGAACAGGCTGCCCCGGGAACAGTGAAAAGCCCGGCCAGCTCGCCGTGGAAATCGACCAGATTATCGATGCTGCGGGCAAATTCGATCACATAGTCGACCCAGCGCCCCTTCTCGGCCCTCAATTTGGCGATCACCCGTTTGTCCGACAGGGCCTGGCCGGTGAAATCGTAGTCCCAGGTGTGGCGAAAGTAGAGATTGTTCTGGAAAAAATCGATGTGGGCCAGGACGTGGTAGAAAATCATCACGTTCAGCCAGTCCGGGTTGTTGTCGTTGTAAAAGGAGATCGGCGGGCGAGTGTTGATGACGGTTTCGTAAGGGTTTCCGGGGTAAAGTTCGTATTTGCCCTGTTCGCGCAGTACCTCGACGTCGTGCACCCAGTAATCGTAGAGGGTTGGAATCATGACCTTGGGAGACAGCTCCAGCAAATCACGGTTGGTGACGATATACTCCAGACTCTCATCCGTGAAGGAGAGGCCGGCCGCCCTGGCGCGTTCTTTGCACCCTTCCATGATCCGCTTGGTGTGTTGATTGATTAGTTCCATTGGGCATCCATCTGTATCATGGTGTTTCAATTGGTGTTAAAAAGTTTTTTGTCCTTTAGGAAATCAGCCGTTTGATTCCTTCGATCAGCCGTGATTCGTCGGCCTCTTTCTGGATTATATCCAGCCGCAGCAGTTCCGGCTTTTTGTCCAGCAGGCCGGAGCTGTTCAGGTAGCGGGCCACGGTCGTGCTTGGCCCCGGCATGTGCTCGGCGATCGTGACGCCGATCCGGTTGGCGTAGGTCAGCATTAATTCTAGTTCCGGTAGCGCCTCGGAGCCGGACTCGTCCCAGTCATCACCGTCGGTACCCTGAAAGACGTAGATATTGTAATCCTTGGCCAGGTTTTCGCGGGTCACGATCTCGTTGACCAGGCGGTAGGCGCTGGAAACCTGGGTGCCGCCGGCCACCCGCGAGTTGTAGTAGCTGTAGAAATCCGGCACTTCCCGTGCCTGGGTGTCATGCAGTATGAAGCGGGTTTCGGCCTGGCCGCCGTACTGGTACAAAAGCCAGCTGTAGATCAGCACATGCTGGTTGACGATCAGGTCGGTGACCTTGCCGGCCATAGAGCCGGAATAGTCGCGCAGGAAAAAGAGCATGGCCTGCGGTTCATAATCCTTTTCGCGCGACAGGATGCGATAAACCTTGTCGCGCGGTGCAATCAGGAACTGGGCCGGATCGATCTGCGAGACATCCGGAAGATTGCCGAGGGCGATGTTGGTTTCGACGATCTTGCGCAGGGTGGCTTTTTTGTCCAGCACCTGGCCGAAACCGCGATTCTTGTCGGTCAGGTCGTGGGTGTAACGGGTGAAAGAGCGCTTCTTGCCCTTGTCCTGCAGGTTAGGCAGCTGGAATTTTTCCGAGAGGGTTCTGCCGAGCTCGTAGGCGGAAGCTTCCATCTCGTGACCGGATTCGCCCCCTTCACCCGCCCCGCCGGGCTGGCCGCCCTGATCGCGGACCGGCTGTTCGCCGATTACCTGACCTTCCTGCTCATCGCCGGTTCCGCCCGATGTTCCCTCTTCGCCCGGCGGGCGAACCGTCGGGTCGTGGTAGAGTTTTTCCTCGACCGTGGTCGGCACGATCACTACCTTGCCCTTGCGGCCGCGCCCCGGTTTCACCAGCTTGCCGATCTGGATCTTGCGGGGGAAACCATCCTGTTCCCGCTGCCGGTCGCGCTCCAGCAGTTCGTCCAGTGATTTGGCCAGCCCGGCTCCCTTCAGGCAGGGGGCTGCCTGGCTCAGAACCTGCTGATCCCCGCGACTGTAGAGACTGCGGCCGAATCCGGCCCAGATGGGATCTGGCGCCACGTCAGCTGCGGGCAGATCGTGCCCGTGATCCATGCTGGTCAGCTCGTTGCGGATGCGCGCCTCCCGTCCGGGATCAAGGCCGGACGCCTTCAGCTGTTCCAGGTATGTCAGCAGATCATTTCGCATAATTTTTTAAAAGCCTTTGCCACAGAGGACACAGAGGTCACAGAGAGAAGAAAATCTAATGTAACTGCAGTAAGCGTGAAAACAAATCTTCAATAAAATTATATAATTTCCTCTGTGTTCTCTGTGAACTCTGTGGCTAATCGGTTTTAGTTTTCATCTTCCTGCGTGCAGAAGTATTCAATGGTCTTCTGGGCGCAGGTGCGGCAGTAGCCCAGTTTGTCCAGCATGGTCGTGATCATGCGGTCGTACAGCTTCTGGTTTTCCTCGTTGGTGCGGTTGGCCAGGGCCCCGATCAGGCTGCCGGCGCCGGCGATGTCCGATTTCAGGCGCACATCGGTGACCGCCTTGACCAGTTCCAGGTTGTCCATGAAATCATAATTGGGATCCATGGAAATCTTCTGGCCGTAGATCTTGCGGATCGAGGTGCGGAAGGAATCGCGCTGCTCTTCGGTCTTCAGGCCGATCCGCTCCTCAACGCTCTTGACATAGCGCTCGTCGATCTTCAGCGCCCGCAGTTCTCCACTCTGGGGATCCTTGTATTTCCACATCCGGTCCGGCCCCAGGTTTTCGGCATCGATGCCGATGATCATGTTGACGTAGTTCATCACATCCTTGCGGATGGCGTGGGGTTCATCCATGTAGGCGTTGAACATCTCGGTCATGATCCGTTCGCGGTACAGACCTTTGGCGATCTTCAGATCTTCCAGATACTTGGCGCGGTCATTGGTTTCGACCACATAATCCAGCACGACCCGCTCCAGGGTTTTGAAGACGTCGTAGGCGAACATGCAGCGCCCTTCGTTGGTCTCGGAATTCTCGACCAGGAGCTGGATCGAACGTCCCAGACTGCGATGTCCCAGCCCTTTCTGGCCGAAGCGTTTGGTGATGTCAGGATCCTGTCCGAGGGTGTCGATCACCTCCGCCAGGGCCTTGATGCTCTTCTCGCCGGCCACTTCCCCGGCCGCCAGCTTCATCGTCTCGATGGGGGTCAGTTTTTCCGAACGGGGGAAGCGGGTCAGGACAACGCCGACCGAGGCGGCGTAGTTCAGATTGGGATCCTGGTGCAGGATCTCCTTGTCCAGGGTCGTCTTTGAATCGCTGCCGATGGCATAGGCGGTCAGACCCTCCTGCAACCGGTAGTTGGTGTTGTGCGAGACGTAGCAGATCCGGCAGCGGTCCACGATCGGCGCTTCCTCTTTTTCGGCCAGGAAACGGTTGAATTCGGAGTTGTTGCTGGTGGCGATGATCAGCGAATCGATCGGCCATTTGTAGCCGTCGATTTCGATGGCCCGGTTCTGGATGACACCCAGATAGACCTGGACCAGATCCTTCTTGTTCTTGAAAATTTCATCGGAAAAGTGGATGCCGCCGCCGGCCACCCGCGCCAGCGCGCCGCGCCGCAGATCGAAGCGGTAGGGGTTGTTGGTGTCGGAGATGTGCAGCAGACGCTGGATCGATTCCTCGCCCAGGAGGTCCACCGACGAGGAGGTGATCTTGTCCTTGGCCGGATATTTGCCGGTTACGGTTCCCAAACTCTCGGTCATCGGCACCGGTATCACCTCGACGAATTCCAGCATGCGCTTCAGATCACCATCGCAGAACTCGCGGATATCGTTCCAGATGTAGGCGCTGCAGGCGCCCAGGGGACGGTAGTTTTCGTAGAGCGTGTCCAGCGCGGTTTCGTTCAGCCCTCCTTGTTCGGCCAGGAAGCGGCGGTTGTCGGAGGCGTTGTCGTACAGGTTCATGGCCAGGATCAGCGGGTCCTCAAAAGTCTGGGAATCAACGATGTTTATCTTGCCGTAGTGCCCCAGTTGTGACAGGCCGTTATAGCGGAAGGTGTAGCGGCGATTTTTCGGCTGCGACAGAAAGGCCCGGTACTGGGTGCAGAGGAATTCGACGAAAAAAGTCTTGCCGTTGCCCGGTTCGCCGACCAGCACAAAGGCCATCTCCTTGCTGGAGCCCCCTTCGGCGGCGTCCTTGACATAGGAAACGAAGCTGTTGATCTCATCGAACATGCCGATGGTATGCTTCCGGCCGCTACGGAAGACTTTAAAGTCATAGGTCGTCCGGCCGTTGACAACCACCTTTTCAAAGCCCGCTCCCAGAATCATTCTGGCCACGGATTGAAAAGCGTTTTCAAAGACCCGTTCACCCTCCTTGACCGCAACGATATGTTGAATCAGCTTTTCATGGGCTGCCATGGTTCTCCTCCGTATGAATGTCGATTGCCGGAAAATTAAGATTCACAATTATTACCTGTAAATGAATATTAACAAGCGTTGTATGAAAAAAATATTGTTGAACTTCTGAATTTCATGATCATATAAATTATTTCCTTGACAAATTAAACAATAAACATAATTTGGCGCTAATTTTTCTCGCTAACCAACTCTATCGCAAATAAGGTCCTCTACACCTACGATGAGCTGAACCGGCTGAAGACCGTGAAGATTGACTGGCTCGCCGCCAAGCCCGTTGCCACCTACACCTGGAAGGACAAAGAAGTGGATCTTCTGGACAACCTGGCCGCGTTCAACGGCATCAAGACCAGCTATACCTTTGACACGGCCCACCGGCTGAAGGGAATCACCATCCCCTCCGTGGCCAGCTATCAATTCACGGTGCTCGACGGTAACGGCAACCGGAAAGAGGTCACGCAGAGCGAGCCGCTGCTCCCCACACAGGGGGGAGGCACCACCACGTACACCCCCAACGCCACCAAGAATCGGCTGATGGCCGCAGGAGCGAACGGCTTCACCTACGACAACGAGGGACAGCTGAAAACCGGCTACGGCGCAACCTACACCTTCGACTACGACCACCGGCTGAGCGGGTTCGGCAGCAACAGTTACTCCTACGACGGCAACGGCAACCGGCTGAAGGCCATCAGAAGCGGCGTCACCACCAAGTACATCTACGACGCGGCGGGGAACCTCCTGGCCGAAGCGGACGCGAACAACGCCATCACCCGCTACTACATCCATGGCCAGGGGCTTCTGGCTGCGGTGACGCCGGCGGACCAGGTCTACAATTACCACTACAACGCCGTCGGCAGCACGGTGGCCGTGACCGATCAGAGCCAGGCCATGGTCAACAAGTACGCCTACGACGCCTTCGGCGCCGTCGCCAACCAGGTGGAGGCGATCCCGCAACCCTTCACATACGTGGGGCAGTTTGGGGTCATGAGGGAACCGAACGGGTTTTACTACATGAAGGCGCGGTATTACGATTCGACTGTGGGGCGGTTTGTCTCCGAGGACCCGATCGGGTTTGCGGGTGGGGATGTGAATGTGTCGGCTTATGTAGGTGGTAACCCTATCAGTAAAATAGATCCTATGGGGTTGATGGATAATTTCCTTCCACAGATTCCGGGCTTTTCGGATCGTTTCCCCGATTCTAGAGTAGCAGCAGTTGCAGATATTGTCTCTGGCGGTATAGAGTTAGGAGGTGCCATAGCCGCTGGCACAGCCTCACTAATTTCTTATTCTGCAGGTCCTGAATTTTGGCCAGTATCGATTTTAGCTTCTGGTGCAAGCCTTGAGGCCGGTTGGGATGGGGTTAACCGAATCTACTCTGGCGTAACTAAGCTAAATGATCTGAGCGCAAATCCAGTTTGGACATATCAATATAAATCAACAGCTTCATCACCAAAGGCAATGAAATGTCACTAAGTAAAAGTCAATCAATAAAAGCAATCATCTTATGTGCCAACATCTTCATTGTTGTAGGTGTAATTATGTTTGGCGCTGAAATAATCGCAGCATTACTTGGTAAGCCTTCGTATATAGCTATGACATTATATTTGTCGTGGTGCGTAGGTGCCGTATTGACAAAAAGTTATGTAAGAAAAATTTCAGATTCACAATAAATATGAAAAGGAAATGAACAGATCTCCATTTTCAGTAAAGTTAATTTCTCTGAATAGGAAGTGATCAGTTCGACAATGCCAGGAAAAGATCATATGAAATCCGCAAAGATTATGCTGACGGCAGTCCTGATACTCGGGCTGTCAGTGATAACAACAGCTGCCTCAGCCGCGACGACCGGCTTCAACGACGGCCCCATTGCCCGGAATGAATTGATGTCTGCCGCCAGAACCCTCTTGAAGCAGGAGAAGTACAAAGAGATCGAGCAGATGGCGGCGGAATTCAGGAGCAACAAAACCCGCTTTCCCGACGGGCAGTGGAAGCTCTTCCATTTCTACAAAGGGGTGGCAAAGCCGGAAAAACCATCCGAGGACGAGTGGAAGGGGATTTTTCTCCAGTTGGAGCGGTGGTCGAAGGCCTCCCCCGAGTCCCTGACCGCTCGGGTAGCCACTGCGGAAGCTTGGCTCAATTACGCCTGGGACGCGCGAGGCACCGGCCTCGGGAATACCGTGAGCGACGAAGCGTATCGCCTCTACACTGAACGTGTCCGGAAAGCATATGGCATCCTCCAGGGGATATCCTCCCGTTCTGGTGACTGCCCCCACAGGTACCAGCTCATCCTGCGGGTCGGTCACAATGAGGGATGGGAGCGGCAGCGTTACATCGAGGCCTTCAAAAGGGCCGTGGCCTTTGAACCCGGCTATCACGAATATTATGTCTCCATGGCGAACTATCTTCGGCCCCACTGGCACGGCGCAGAAGGGGAGTGGCAGAAGTTTGCCGAGATTGCCGTCAAGCTCACGCCCCAATCCGAAGGGATAACCGTGTATCCCCTGATCGTATGGGGCCTGTGGCAGAAAGGTAATACCTGGAAGTCCTTCGAGGAAGGCGGCATATCCTGGCCGATGATGAAGCAGGGCTTTCTCGATATGGAGAAGAACTATCCGGACTCCCGGTGGAATCTGAATATGTTCTGCTTTTATGCCTGCCTGGCCGGGGATTGTGAAACAGCGCGGAAACTCTTTGAGCGCATAGGAGACACGCCGTATCTGGAAGCGTGGCAAACGAGAGAGCTGTTTGCATCGCTTCGCCAGTGGGCGATGCAATGAAAGCCTCATGCCATACTGCCCAGGCAGGAAGAGTACGGCATCGGGATTGTCAATACCGGCCCGTCCTGGCTGGTGCATGAAATAGAAAAATAGTTACCGATACTTTGGGGGGGATAGCGTAATGTCACGAGATAGTATCCGAAGAGCCGTATCATGGTCCGTGGCGGCTTCATGTTTTCTGTTGGCGGTTGTTTCCTCCTTTGCCGACTCAATATCCTACACCTATGATGACCTGAACCGTTTGCAGAAAATTACCTACGGTGACGGAACGGTTATCGAATATACCTATGATGAGGTGGGTAACCGGACGCAGAAGAAAATCACCGATACCACCACTCCCGTAACCACCGTCGCCCCGCTCGGCGGAGTCTACAACACAGCTAAAACGGTTACCTTGTCCTGCAGTGACGACACCGGCTCGGGCTGCAGCAAGATCTACTACACATGAATGTGACATTTGGTCGTTATTCAAACATCAGTTCAAAATCTCTGGGTGACAGAATTTTGCAGACTCCATGATGCTCCAGAACTAATAGATCCTTGTCTCCGGTTACCAAAAACTCGGCGGAAGTTGTTTCGACACAAGCTAATATTGGATCATCATTGTGATCGCGACAGACAGGCGAGGTGATGGTTCCTTCGTTGAATAAAGCCGTGGCTGCTTCTGAAATCAGTGAACAAGCTTGTTCTATCTCCTTGTCAGTACAGCGGAATTTGACTTTCAGCTTGGCGGAAAATTCGCGGGTAATAACATGGCACAGAAAAAGCTCGAATTCCCGCTTGCGTGCCCGACGGACAGCCCTCGCGCAGACACCGTCTGTGACAAATGCAGCAATATAAACATTGGTGTCAAAGACAACTCTCATGTCAGCGCCTTAAAAACATCATCCTCGGTGACAATCCCCAGTTTTTTTGCTCTGCGGTTCATGCTTTTTTTGAGAGAACTGAAGCGAACATCCCACAGGTAAAGCGCTACCGATTCTTTAATGATATCGCTTTTGCTACGTCCTGTTTCAGCAGCGTAAGTTTCAAGCTCATGTGAAATCTGCTCGGGAAAACTGACTGACATGATTGATCGCATAAAGTACTCCTGTAGTGAATTTCGCTACAGTATATCATGAAGGGTAAAGTTGTAAATAATGTAAAATTAATTTTGAAAATCCAGTTTCTCCCTGTCGCCGCTTTTGCCTTGCCGTTTCTGCATTATAAATGCTAATTTACGTCCGCTTTGATTGATTCGGGGAGGTTTCTTGTGAGTGTATTCCGTTATCTGACGGCCGGTGAATCCCACGGGCCGCAGTTGAGTGCCATTATTGAAGGTTTGCCGGCCGGCATCCGTTTATCGGCCGAAACGGTCAATTTTGATCTGGCCCGCCGCCAGCAGGGTTATGGCCGGGGCGGCCGGATGAAGATCGAAAAGGACACCGCCGAACTGTTGTCCGGTGTGCGCTGGGGGGAAACGCTCGGTTCTCCGCTGACGTTGGTGGTTAAAAATCGCGACTGGGAAAACTGGCTGGAAAAGATGTCGCCGCTGGCGGAGCATCGCGACGATTCCAGCGCCGTCACCCGTCCCCGTCCGGGTCATGCCGATCTGACCGGTGTTTTGAAATATCACCATGACGATGTCCGCAATGTGCTGGAGCGCTCCAGCGCCCGCGAGACCGCTGTTCGCGTGGCAGTGGGCGGCGTGGCGCGGGCGCTGCTGACCGAGTTCGGCATCCGGGTGGGTGGTTTTGTGAGCGAGGTGGGCGGAATTCGCGCTGAAACCCCCGCTGGAGCGCCGGAAGAGCTGTGGCGGCGGGCGGCCGCGTCGGAGATGTTCTGCTGCGATCCCCTGGCCGAGCAGGAGATGAAGCGGGCGATCGATGCCGCCAAGGCTGATGGAGATACCCTGGGCGGTGTGGTGGAGGTGCAGGTGCTGGGAGTGCCGGCCGGGCTGGGAAGTTATGTGCACTGGGACCGCAAACTGGACGCACGTCTGGCGATGGCGCTGATGAGCATCCAGGCCATCAAGGGGGTCGAAGTCGGGATCGGCTTCGAGGCCTCCCGCCGTCCCGGTTCGCAGGTGCATGACCAGATTTCATACGATGACGGTTATCACCGTGACAGCAATCATGCCGGCGGTATCGAAGGGGGCATGTCCAATGGTGAGCCGATCGTGCTGCGGGCCGCCATGAAACCGATACCGACCCTCTACAAACCGCTCCGTTCGGTGGATATGCGGACGCACGAGGCTTTCGAGGCCACCGTGGAACGTTCCGATACCTGCGCCGTTCCGGCGGCGCTGGTGGTGGCCGAGGCGGTCGTGGCGATCGAGATTGCCAACGCCCTGTTGGAAAAATTCGGCGGCGATTCGGTTGTGGAGATCCGGCGCAACATACAGGGGTACCGGGAGCAGATCAAGCATGCCTGATCGCCCGATCATCCTGACCGGCTTCATGGGCAGCGGCAAGAGTTCAGTCGGCACACTCCTGGCGGACAAGCTGGGGTATCGTTTCATCGATCTGGACGCCGAGATCGTCCGGTCGGCCGGCTGTTCGATCAACGAGATCTTTGCCCGCGACGGTGAGGATGCTTTCCGCACACTGGAAAGCGCCCAGCTGGAGCGGACGCTGTCGGCAGGGCAGGGCTGCGTGGTCGCCACCGGCGGCGGGGCGGCGATCAGCCGTCAGAATCGTGAGGTCATGCGCAGGCATGGTCTGATTGTTAATCTGAAGGTGACGCTGGAACAGGTTCTGGCTCGCCTGCAGGGCTGCGACGACCGCCCGCTTTTGGCCGGCGAGCGGGCTCCGGAGCGGGTCAGGGAGCTGATGGAGGGGCGGGAACAATTTTATGCCGACGCGGATATTAGAATTGACACGGACGGGAAATCCATGGAAGATGTCGCGCTAGAGATTCTGGGCTGTTTGAAGGGGCTTTCCGCGTGAGTGTGCTGACCGTTAACCTGGCAGAAAACAGCTACGACATCATTATCGAGCAGGGGGCTCTGCCCTCTTTGGGCGAACGTTGCGCCGCACTGGGTCTTTCCGGCCGGGCAGCGGTCATTTCCAATCCCACCGTCGCCGCACTGTACGGCCGGGTCGTTCTGAATTCTTTGGAAACGGCCGGTTTCAGTGCCGTTCTGATAAACATTCCGGATGGAGAAGAATATAAAAACCCGGCCACCCTGAACCGGGTCTATGACGATCTGTTGGCGGCCGGGGTCGATCGGAGTTCATTCATCGTGGCCCTGGGGGGCGGCGTGGTGGGTGATCTGGCCGGCTATGCCGCCGCGACCTGGCTGCGCGGTATCCCGTTCGTGCAGGTGCCGACCACCTTGCTGTCACAGGTGGACAGCAGTGTCGGCGGCAAGACCGGCATTGATCACCCGCAGGGCAAGAACCTGATCGGTGCTTTTTATCAGCCGCGGCTGGTGCTGATCGATGTGGCGACGCTGGCCACCCTTGATCCGCGCCAGTTCCGGGCCGGTTTGGCCGAGGTCATCAAGTACGGCGCAATCATCGATCGGCCGTTTTTTGAGTATCTGGAGACAAACATGGCCGGGATCCTGGCCATGGAGCCGGAAACCTTGACAACGATCATTCGCCGATCATGCGAGCTGAAAGCGCAGGTGGTTGAGCTGGATGAAAAAGAATCCGGCTTGCGGGCGATCCTGAATTACGGACATACCCTGGGGCACGCCTTTGAAGCGCTTTCCGGCTACAGCGGTCTGGTGCATGGCGAGGCGGTTGCAATCGGCATGGCTCTGGCCGCACAGGTTTCCGTGTCGCGTGGACTCTGCAGTCGGGATGAGGCCGACCGGATCGTTGCGCTGATAAAGCGCTGCGGGCTGTCGGTTGCCGTTCCGGCCTTTGATCGCCAGAAGCTGCTGGATGCGCTTGCGGCGGACAAAAAGGTCAAAAGCGGCAGCATCACCTTTATCTGCAACAGCGGCATCGGCATGTATGCCCTGTCCAAGCATACCCCGGAAGAGCTGCTCGGTTTGAGCGGGCTGGAGGCCTGACAATGCAGGATAATTCGTCATTATCGGCTGAAATACAGGTTCTGGAGGAACGGCTGGCAATCTCTCCGGATTCGTTCTGTTTTGCAAAGCTGTCCGAACTCTATCTCAAACAGGGCTCGCTTGACCAGGCATTATCTGTCGCCCGCCAAGGAGTTGCCAGGCATCCCGCCTATCTGGCCGGTCAACGGGCGCTGGCGCTGGCCTGTCACGCCAAGGGACTTCATGACGAATGCCTGGCGCTTCTGCGGCACCTGACAAGCGCGCTGCCCGAAGATCAGGAAGCGCAGAAACTGCTGGGGCGTCTGTCAAGCGGGATTGGCGACCGGGAAACTGCCCGGCGCGCTTACCTGACCGTGCTGGAATTTTACCCCCGGGATGTTGAGTCCCGGCTGGAGCTGCAGTCGCTTGGTGGTTCGGGAGCGCTCGATCTTTCCCTCACGTCGCTTGATGCGGACGATGACGAGGAGATCATCGAGGATCTGGAAATTCTGGAGGAGCTGGATGTTCTGGAAGAGGATCAGCCGGATGACCGGTTTCCGCTTCAGGCGATGATCACAAAATCCGCTTCCCCGATCCCTACTGCCGAAGCGCAGCATGATCCGCTTTCCACCGCTACGCTGGCCGAGTTGTACGTTTCACAGGGCTTTATTCATAAAGCCCTGGATATCTATCGTGGCATCCTGGCCGATAATCCGGTCAACGGAGCCGTCAGCGCCCGGGTTGCCGAACTTGAGCAGCTGGCTCAAGCAACCGAACCGTCCCCCCCCTTGGACGAAGATTTGTATGAGGATGAACCTGTCGGGACGCCCGAAGCGCTGCAGCCGCTGATGACTTCTGTTCCTCAGCCGGAATCCGTTTCCGCTGCTCCGGCCTGGAGTGCCGGCTCCGAGCTGCCGCAGCAAGGAGCCGCGGACAATGCGCTGGAGACTCTGGAGGGGTGGCTGGAAAACATCAGGAGGGTCAAGTCATGCCGCTGAAAGA
This sequence comes from Deltaproteobacteria bacterium, assembly GCA_021850095.1. Lineage (GTDB taxonomy): Bacteria > Desulfobacterota > Desulfuromonadia > Geobacterales > Pseudopelobacteraceae > JACRCG01. The sequence goes on along the minus strand of JAJZRX010000013.1, from coordinate 24,550 downwards.
CACGCTCAATGCGATTGTTTCTTCCGTTGATGGGGCTTTGGCGGCGCTTGTCATGGCCTACGACGGCATACCGATCGAAGAGATTACCGTGGAACAGGCCGAGTTTGATCTGCAGCTCCTCTCGGTGGAGTATGCTTCGGTTCTGAAGGAGATCAAGCGGGCCGTCGAAGTTATCAAAGCTGGTGAACTGGAAGAGGTCTCGATTGCCACAGCCCAGACCTGGGTGGTCGTGCGTGTGCTGAATGATGATCTGTTTGCGGCATTGATCATGAAGCGGGACGGTAACTTCGGCAAGGGGCGTTATCTGCTGAAGCTCAAATCATACGGGCTGGCCCGGGAGTTGTCATAGTCATGCGAATTCTGATACTGCACGGACCGAATCTGAACATGCTCGGAAAACGTGAACCGCAGGTTTACGGCAGTCAAACACTGGAGGACATTAACCGCTCTCTGGAAAAATTGGCCGTTGAGCTGGGGTGTTTCCTTTCCTTTTATCAGTCCAATAGCGAAGGTGATCTGATCGATGCCATCCATGGTGCGGCAGCCGACTGCGACGGTATCCTGATCAACCCGGCCGCTTATACCCATTCCAGTATCGCCATCCGTGATGCGCTTTCCGCCGTCGCTCTTCCCTGCGTAGAGGTGCATCTCTCCAATATTCATCGCCGGGAGTCGTTCCGACATGTCAGTCTGACCGCGCCGGTGGCGCTCGGTCAAATCTGCGGCTTCGGCGCTGAAAGTTATCTGCTCGGTTTGCGCGCGCTCTTTAATCACATTAAAACTGAAGCATAGGCGGGACAGGCGCCAAAGTGCCCGCTTTTTACGGCGAGCGTAAAAACAGTTTGTAGTCAGGGTTTCATTTATGCTAAAAAACAGGCGCTCCCGGCTGGAGCCGCTCTTTGAAGAATTGAAGCTGGATGCCGTTCTGGTCACCGATCTCAAAAACATCCGCTACCTGTGCGGATTCAGTGGCTCCGAGGGTGCGCTGCTGATTTCGTCCTCGGCGGCCTGGTTTCTGTGCGATTCCCGCTATACCGAGCAGGCGGCTTCCGAAGTACAGGGGGCCGAAGTCAGGGAATGCGTACTCCGTCTGGAAGCCCTGCAGGCGCTGGCGTTTGAAAATGGTTTGAAGCGGATCGGGTTTGAAGCGGCGCATACATCCGTCAGGGCCTTTCGTAAAATCAGTGCCGCCTTGAATGAGGTTGAACTGGTGGAGTTGGGGCCGGTTTTTGACGATATCCGCACCTGCAAGGATTCTCTGGAGATCGATCTGCTGGCGGCCGTCGCCAAGCTTGCGTCCCAATCGCTAACTGCGATCCTGCCTTTGATACAACCGGGTGTGCGCGAGTCGGAGATCGCTCTTGAGCTTGAATTCGAAATGCGGCGCCGTGGCGCCGACGGGCGTGCCTTCGATTTTATCGTCGCCTCCGGGGTGCGGGGTGCCATGCCGCACGGTCGGGCCAGCGACAAGGTCATCCAGTCCGGCGAACTGGTGACGATCGATTTCGGCGCTTTGAAAGACGCTTACCATTCCGACGAAACCGTGACCGTTGCCTGCGGCGAGCCGGGCGTCAGGGCGCGCGAGATCCATGCCATCGTCAGGGAGGCCCATGATCTGGCGATCCAGAGGGTCAGGCCGGGAATCTTCTGCAAGGATCTGGATGCGGTAGCCCGCGATCACATCCGCGAGCATGGTTACGGTGACTATTTCGGCCATGGTCTGGGGCATGGAGTCGGGCTGGAGATCCACGAGCAGCCGACCCTGTCGCCGCGCAGTGAGGCGGTTCTGGAAGAGGGGATGGTGGTTACGATCGAACCGGGCATTTATATTCCCGGATTCGGCGGAGTAAGAATAGAAGATACCTTGGTGGTAACCGCCGAAGGGTATCGCGTGTTGACAAGTGCCGACAAACAGCTGCTGATCTTTTAGGTCAGCCTGAATAACGGAATAAAATAACATCATCAGATTGTATTCAAAGGAGAGACACAGATGGATATCAAGGATTTGAAGTTGCTGATAAAGATGGTGACCGAGACGGATATCACCGAGTTCGAGATGGACAACTCCGAAGAGAAGATCGTCATCAAGCGCGGTCAGCAGCCGGAGTATATCCAGATGGGCGCGCCGATGGTACAGTCCTACGCCGCTCCCCAGTATGCTCCGGCCCCTGCTCCGGCAGCGCCTGCGGCGTCCGCGCCCGCAGCTGCCGCTCCGGCAGAACCGGCGGCCGAAACCGGTGATACGCTCAATTCGCCGATCGTCGGCACGTTCTACCGCGCACCGGCTCCCGACGCCGCCCCCTATGTGGAGATCGGCCAGGTTGTGGAAAAGGGTCAGGTCCTCTGCATTGTCGAAGCCATGAAGCTGATGAACGAAATTGAGGCCGAGTGCAAATGCAAGATCGTCAAGATCTGCAAGGAGAACGCCCAGGCTGTCGAGTTCGGCGATCCGCTGTTCGTGATCCAGAAACTATAATTCCACACCGAAGAGGGGTCTGCCTTCATGTTCCATAAAGTCCTTATTGCCAATCGCGGGGAAATTGCCGTCCGGGTCATCCGCGCCTGTAAAGAGCTGGGCATCAAGACCGTTGCTGTTTATTCGCAGCCTGACGCGAATTCGCTGCATGTCAAGATGGCCGACGAAAGCGTTTGTATCGGTCCGGCGCCCAGTGCCAGGAGTTATCTCAATATCAACGCCATTATCAGTGCGGCAGAGTTGACCGATGCCGAGGCGATCCATCCCGGCTACGGCTTTCTGTCTGAAAATGCCGAGTTCGCCGAAGTGTGCGAAAAGTGCGGCATAACTTTTATCGGGCCGACAGCCGAGAGTATGCGGATCATGGGTGACAAGATCAGTGCCCGTCAGGCCGTTATCAAGCAGGGCGTTCCAATTCTGCCCGGCACCAAGGAGGGGGTCAATTCGGTTGATGAAGCGGTTAAAATCGCCAAAGAGATCGGCTTCCCGGTTATTATCAAGGCTACTGCCGGCGGTGGCGGGCGCGGAATGAAGATCGTCCATTCCCAGGCTGCGCTGCCGAACGCCTTTGCCACTGCCCGGGCCGAAGCACAGGCGGGGTTCGGCAATCCGGAAGTGTATATCGAGAAGTATTGCGAGCGCCCTCGGCACGTTGAAATCCAGATTCTGGCCGATAAGCACGGCAACGTGGTCCACTTGGGCGAGCGTGACTGTTCCATTCAACGCCGCCACCAGAAGTTGATCGAAGAAGCCCCCTCAACTGTCGTCACACCTGAAATCCGCAAGGAAATGGGCGAGGCGGCGGTCCGGGCTGCCGCTGCAGTCGGTTATAACAGCGTCGGCACGATCGAATTCCTGGTTGATAAAAACAACAAGTTCTATTTCATGGAGATGAACACCCGTGTGCAGGTTGAGCATCCGGTGACCGAGATGGTGACCGGGGTGGATATCGTGCGCGAACAGATCCGCTCGGCGGCGGGAATCCCGTTGCGCTACCGGCAGGAAGACATCCAGATCCGCGGACATGCGATTGAATGCCGGATCAACGCCGAGGACCCCTTTAAGTTTACTCCCTGCCCCGGCAAAATAACTGCCTACCATCCGCCGGGAGGGCTGGGTGTCCGGGTTGACTCGTTCGTTTATGATCAGTATTCGGTCGTGCCGCACTACGATTCGCTGATCGGCAAGCTGATCGTGCATGCCGATACCCGTGAAGAGGCCATCAAGCGCATGGCGCGGGCGCTGGACGAATACTGGATTGAAGGCATCAAGACCACGATATTCTTTCACAAACGGATCATGGCCAACAAGGATTTCATCGAAGGTGACATTGATACCTCATTCCTCGAGAGGATAGTTCTGGAGTAGCTATTATGGATTTTCCGGAAGAGTTGAAATATTCAAAGGAACACGTCTGGGTCAGGATAGAACATGGCTCTGCCGTTATCGGCATAACCGACTTTGCCCAGGAGGATCTGGGGCCGGTCAGCGGAGTCGAGCTTCCCGATGAGGGTGACGAAGTAGAACAGGACGATTCTGTCGGGTCTATCGAAGCTCGTAAGACAGTGGCTGATATTTATGCGCCCTTCAGCGGAACCGTCCGGAATGTTAATCATGAAGTCATTGATAATCCGGAGCTGATCAACGATGACCCCTATGATGGCGGCTGGCTGATCGAACTATCGCTGGACGATCCGGATGAGCTCAAGGGTTTGATGTCGGCGGATGATTATGCCGACTATGTTGAAAACAGAGATTAATTTCTGACATAAATATGTTATAAGGGCGAGATGAAGTACTGATCTCGCCCTGTTTTATTGAAAGGATCCGACGTGCGCCTGTCGATAGTACTGTTTGTTATATACGTTCTTGTGCCGCTTGCCGCCCATTCGGCCGGTGAGCCGCTTTCGCTGACACTCCATGAAGCGATTCGCATGGCTGTTGAGAAAAACCTGGATGTGCGGGCCGAACTCTACAATCCGGCGCAGTTTGAGGCCGACATCAACCGCAATCGAGCAATTTATGAGCCGGTTATCGATTTGAAGACCTCTTTTACCGATTCGACGTCTTCTTCGGTTGTCCAGGGCGGGATGGCCAGCAATTCGGAATCCTTTGTGCTGGACACGTCGATCAGCAGCCTGTTCTGGACCGGTGCCCGGGCCGGACTTTACTATAATAACGGTTACATCGGCGGCGGTCAGTCAAATTCGATTCCCGATTACTGGTATTCCGAACTGGGAGCCAGCATCAGTCAGCCGCTGCTTAAAAATGCCGGCCGGGAAGCTACCGAACTGGCCATCAATGTCTCCCGCCTGTCAAAATTCGCTTCACTGGAACGCTTTAACTCCCGGCTGCTTGAGACCGTAGCCGCGGTTCGCAATGAATATTACAAACTGCACAGCCTTCGTGAGGAGTTGCAGGTAAAGAAGGTCTCGCTTGAATTGGCCCGCAAAATACTTTCCGATACGCAGGCCAGAGTCAGGGCCGGGGTTCTGCCTGCCATGGAAACCCTGAACGCCGAATTCGGCAGCGTAACCCGCGAGAAAGAGCTGATTGACGCGGAGCGGGCCGTGAGTGATCAGCTGGATGTATTGCGGCGGTTGCTGCAGATTGATAACAGGGGGGTCGAACTGCTGACGATTGACCTCCCCCCCCGCGAACTATATCCGGTGGTGGAAAAAGAGGCGCTTCGCAAGGCCTATGACCGTCCTGATATTCGTGAGCAGAAAAGAAATATCGAGATCTCCGAACTCCAGACCCGCGTTTATAGCAGCAGGACACGTCCTGATCTGTCCTTGACCGCCTCGGCAGGATTAAGCGGTCGTGACAGTGCCTATCAGCGCAACCTGGACAAGCTGGTCACGTTTGATTATCCGGTCTGGAGTGTCGGTCTGAATTTCAGCTATCCGCTGGGCAACGGCGCCGCCGAGAATGATTATCGCAGGAGTCGCCTCAAAACGGAGCAGATCGCTCTGCAGATACGCAGTCTGGAAGAGGGTGTTGCCAATGATGTCAAAGCTGCGATCCGGGCTATCGGAACCGGCTTCAAGCAGATTGATGTGGCCGATCGCGGCCGGGCATTCGCTGAAGAGCGGCTACGGGCCTTTATCCGCAAAAATGAAGTCGGCCTGGCTACCACCCGGGATCTGCTGGATGTGGAAAACGATCTGGCGGCTGCAAAAAGCAACCAGATAAAGGCTGTCGTCGCCTACGCCAATGCCTTGACCCGCTATTGGCAGGTTACCGGCGAACTGCTTGAGCGCGAGAACATCCGGGTTGTGGAGGGCGATGCCGACAAGCTTTATTCGGCTGCACACTGATGCTCAGAATAGGTCAGATAGAATACGCAAACTGTACGCCGTTGTACCACCTGCTCAAAGAACAGTTCGACTGCAGCGAGTATGAATTTATTTCAGGAGTTCCGGCGGCATTGAATACCCTTCTGGCTACCGGAAAAATCGATGTTTGTCCTTCGTCATCGTTCGAGTACGCCATTCACTCCGAGCGCTATCGGATACTCCCCCGGCTTTCTATCTCAAGCAACGGTGCGGTTGCCAGCGTTCTGCTCTTCTCACGGGTGCCGATCGAGGATCTGCACGGTCAGACCATTCAGCTCAGCTCGGAATCGGCCACCTCGGTCAATCTGCTCAAAATCCTGATGGCCCGGCGCTACGGCTGCCGTTGTGATTATGCCGTCAACTCCAGCACAATTTCCGAGGCGCTTGAATCATCTCCCGCACTGCTTTTGATAGGCGACGCGGCCCTGCGTGCTTCGCTGTTGGAAAACGGACTGCTGGTGTACGATCTGGGCAGTCTCTGGCGCGACTGGACCGGGCTGCCGTTTGTTTTTGCACTCTTCCTGTGTCGCCGGGAAGTCGGCGATGACCCCCGTCTTGCAGAGTTGTCCCGCCGACTGATTCAGGCTAAAGAAATGGCGCCTCTGCACCATGAACGACTCATCCGGTATGCCCGCGAGGCTGCCTGGATGCCGCGTATGAATCTGCTGGAATACTGGCGCAGCAATATTTCCTACGAGTTGGAAGACGATGGTATCAAGGGGGTGACAACCTTTTTTGGCCAGTGTTATGAGCTCGGATTGATACCATCGCTGCCGGCCTTGAATTTTACTGAAATATAATTCTGTCACAACGGCGAGTACATGAAAAATCTGCATCATAGCAGCCCGACAAAATGGATCAATACCGTTTCCGGCATAATCCGGGCGGCGGGAGATCCGCTGCGCGAGCCTGAATTCCAGCGGCTTGATGATTGTTGTGTCAGGATGGCCATTGTGGCCCGCACCCGCTGGGTCATACTGCTGGTTATTCTGGTGTATGCTGTTTTTGCCGCCATAAGTTACAAATTAAGCCCCGTCGGATTTCACTTTACTGTCAATCAGACCATCTTTCTTGCCCTTACGATAATGGCGGTTGTTATTTACAACTCCGCTTTAAGTTCCAATTGCTCACATCTGAAACGTTTTCCCCGTCTGATGCATCTTCAGGTCGCACTGGATCTGTTTTTCGTCACGGTGCTGATACATTTTACCGGTGGCGTCATCAGCTGGTTCTGGCCGGTTTATCTGCTGGTTACGATTGAAGCGGCATTTCTCTTTGATACCAGGCGGGACGTCTGGCTGATCGGAACGCTGGGGGCCTTCTTTTACGGTGCTCTCCTGACGCTGGAAAGCCTTCACATATTGAGGTATGTGGAGATGCCGTTTGTCGATGCATCGCTGCATGAGGTCTTTCTGTTTCAGATGCTGATGTGGTGCTGGGTAGCCGGCATGAACGCCGCGGTTGCGTTTGTTGCTGCCTTTATGATGGATACCATTCGACGGGATCACCAACGGGTAAAGGAAGGAGAGGAAGCGCTCCTGGGTTTTATCAATTCTGCCAGTGACCTGATCTTCAGTTGTAATCACGAGGGGAGAATCGTATATGCCAACCAGATCTTTCTGGATTTGACCCGTTTTGATACTGACGGACGGCAAGAACAATCCCTCTTTGATCTGGTGAACAGTGCTTCCCGTGACCTGCTTGTCAATCTGTTTCAAATGGTTGTGCGTGAAGGTCAGCCGCAGCATCTGGACGTTACCTTTCAGCCCGCAGGAGAAGATGCGGTGGAAGTTGAAATGAATCTTTCGGCTAGTCAAAGGCACGATGGATCGGCCGCTGTCTGGGGCGCCTGTCGCGATATTACCGAAAGGAAGCGTACCCAAAATGAACTTTATGCCATGGCGCACCACGATACCCTGACCGGGCTGCCGAACCGGCTGCTTCTTGAGGATCGTATGCAGCAGGCTAAAGCGCTCGCCAATCGATCGCAGGAAAGCTTTGCCCTTCTTTTTATTGATCTGGATCGCTTCAAGCTGATCAATGATACCCTGGGGCATTCGGTCGGTGATGAACTGCTGCGCTTGGTTTCCGTCCGTTTGAAGCGGATTCTGCGTGAAACAGACACGGTTGCCAGGGTTGGGGGGGATGAATTTATCGTTTTGCTGCTTAATGTCGATCGCCAGTATGTTGCCGCTCTGGCCGACAAGATTCTGAAATCACTGGTTCTTCCTTTTCATTTGCGCGATCACGAGCTGTTTGTCACCACCAGTCTTGGCATCTGCATGTATCCTGAAGATGATCGGGATACTGAAGCAATGATGAAAAAGGCAGACATAGCCATGTATCATGCCAAGGCCCTGGGCAGGAATAACTTCCAGTTTTACGATAAGATGATGGATCAAAACGCTTCACGCCGTTTTGTTATCTCCAACAGTTTGCGCAAAGGGCTTGAAAATAACGAATTCCGTTTGTACTATCAGCCTAAAATTGACGTTGTTTCCGGCCGGATAGTCGCGATGGAAGCGCTTGTCCGTTGGGAACACTCTGAACTGGGATTGCTGTCGCCGCTGGAATTTATTCAACTGGCTGAAGAAAACGGACTGATAATGCAACTGGGCGAATGGGTGCTGCGGGAAGCCTGTACGCAAAACATGAAGTGGCAGGCTGAAGGATTGAAAGGCATTCGGGTGGCGGTGAACATTTCCGGCTATCAGTTGCAGCATAAAAAACTGCTGGAAACGGTACAGGGGATACTTGATGAAACCGGGATGTCTCCCGAAGGTCTGGAATTTGAGATAACCGAAAGCGTCATCATGCAGAATCCGGATTTTGCCGTTTCGATACTGACGGCAATCACTGCCCTCGGCATTCATATTTCTGTTGACGATTTCGGAACCGGATACTCGTCTCTGGCGCACCTGAAACGTTTTTCAGTCAATACCCTCAAGATCGATAAATCCTTTGTCACTGATGTGAACCTGAACAGCACCGATGCCGCAATTGCCACGGCGATTATTGCGATGGGCAACAGCCTCAATCTGAATGTTATTGCGGAAGGGGTTGAAACTCAAGCCCAGTATGATTTCCTCAAGGAAAACAAGTGCGGGCAGGTACAGGGGTATCTCTTCAGCCGGCCTCTGCCGTCGGATGAGATCATAAATCTGCTGCAGAAGAATCTTCGTGATACTGATGGTCAGGATTGACGGCCTGATTTCCACTTCAGATAATCGTCCAGGATCTGCCCGTGGTCAAAACAGAGCTGATCGGGAATTTCGTCAATTCTGAAGAGACCGAGGCTGGCCGCGTCATCCGCTGCAGCCGGAGTTCCCTGCCCGATAGCCACAAAAACCGTTGAAATCGTGTGCATCCTTGTGTCGCGTTGCGGGTCGGAATAACAGCCCAATAGCCGCAGATTCGAAATTTCCAGCGATGTCTCCTCGCGTGCCTCCCGAATAGCCGCCTGTTCCAACCCCTCGCCATAATCCACAAAACCGCCCGGCAAGGCCCATCCCAAGGGTGGGTTCTTTCGCTGTATCAGAACAATTCTGTTATTGAGCTCGATGATTATGTCAACTGTCGGGAAAGGGTTGCGGTGCTTTTTTACAGCCGAACCGCAGCCAGGGCAGGTGAGAGCCTCGAACGACATGATTCCTCCGTAATAAAAAAGGGGGGAATATGAATTCCCCCCCTTGAAAGCAGCAGTGTATGAAAACTATTTCTTCTTCTTGGCCGCACCGCCGGAAGCTTTTTTGGAAGCTTTGAGCGGGTTGACTTTTGTATCGTCAACCTTGATTTCAACTTTGACATGCGAAGCAAAATTGCAGATGCCGCCGACCCATTTTTTTGATGGAGCCGGGTATGCGCTGCATACCTGACCGATCGAGCCTGTTACTACCCGGTCACACCCTTCGCAGTTTTCTTCGATAGTCTGGCATGAACCGCCGGTAAAAATACAGCCCTGTTTTCCCCAAAAGGTACACTCGGTACCTGGAAGTACTGTCTGACACTGCATGCTTCTTCCTCCTGAATTTGTTCTTGAATGAAAAATAACCTTATCAATTCTTGCCGAGAAATGTCAACGGAAAAGTTGTCGGTAAACCGGACTGTTTGATTGTCGGATTATGACTCATCCATAATCATTTTGCCGGTCAAAAAAATAGCTTGGTTATTGTATTTTAAGATTGATAAGCGAGAATTTATCGGTAGAATGAATTTACCAAGTTGTTGAGTCCACATTGGAAAGGTGGTGATAGCATGGAAAACAGTACGATAAAAAGCCTTGTCGCTGGCATGGGTATTGCCGGTTTGGTGGCCGGTGCGACCATCTCGGCGCCAGATCTGGCAGCCGCAAGCGGTTGAGGCGGTAAGTCGGGCGCCGGGAGCGCCCCCAAGGATAAGGTTGGAACGTTCAAAAAAGTATCGTCAGCGGTAAAAACTGACAAAAAGGGCGTCACGTCCAAGAAGGTTCCAAAGGATGCGGTCGGCAAGGAAGGTCAGAAACCCAAACAGGCACCTGGCAGCAGCGGTTGAGGCGGTTCATCCAAGTAGCGCGGTCGCGCTGCATATCTTTGCAGGAAGGTGGATTAAGGCTTTAACCATGTTCGGTGTCATCGCGCCATGAGCAAATTATCGGATGTATTTCCAGTGTGCCGTTCATTGCTTGGCCCAAAGGGCTGGCGGAGGATTTTGGCAGTGGCTGGGGATGGCATGTCGCCGGACGATTTTCCGGTACTAGTAAAAGAACAGGGCGAGTTCGGAGGGTTTCCGTTTCTTTCCGGGCTCGCCCGTCTGGAACTGGCGCTTTTTCAGGTTCACACCGCTGATGTGATCCCCCCTGCTGCAGAAACCACCATCATTAATCCCACCCTGCAGATTATCCCGCTTGAGTGGATCAATATCCTGTCACTGTTGACGCGTTCCAGGGCTCGCAACCTGGAGCGGATCAAACCTGGAAATGAATTTATCCTGGTGTGGCAGGAACCGTCAACCGGTGAAGTTCTTACACAGACCGCCGAACCGGGCGATCTGCTGGCTATCAAACTGGTTGCTGAAGAGATTGATCCGGAAACTGCTGCCCGGCAAGCATCCGTGCCGGTTGGAAAAATCGATGCTGTCATGCGGGAAGCGGTCTCGAAAGGCCTGCTCATCTCCCCGGTATCACGGCTTCGCCGCGATGCGGCTGTTGCCGATCTGGCGCCTGACCAGCGCTATACCGCAGCAGAGGTTTTTACCCTGCAGTGGCACCTGACCCAACAGTGCGACCTGCACTGCAGGCATTGTTATGATCGCAGCCAGCGCAGTGAATTCCCTTTCGGACGTGCACTTGAAATTATGGATGAACTGCGCAGCTTCTGTCGGAAGCGCTTTGTGCGCGGGCAAATTTCCCTGACGGGCGGCAATCCGCTGATGTATCCGCACTTTTATGAGCTTTATCGTGCGGCTGCCGAGCGGGATTTCATGATTGCGATTCTGGGCAATGCGGTTGATCGTCAGACGGTCGAGCGGATCGTTGCGCTTCAAATGCCGGTGTATTACCAGGTCAGCCTGGAGGGGTTGGAGTCGCATAACGACGAGATCCGCGGGGTCGGCAACTATCGGCGGACAATCGTTTTTCTGCGGATGTTGACCGAGATGGGCGTGCCAAACATGGTTATGCTGACCTTGACCAGAAAGAATATGGATCAGATTGTACCGCTGGCGGCGGAACTGGAAAATATCACGGGTGGGCTGACCTTTAACCGGTTGGCTCTTTTCGGCGAAGGCGCTGCATTGGAACTGCCGACGCCGGGAGAGTACCGGGCTTTTCTTGAGATGTATGTCAGGGCTCTTGCGGATTATCCGGTTTTGAGTCTCAAAGACAGCCTGATCAACACTGTTTTTGAAAGTAATGAAAGCGGACTGTTTGGCGGATGTGCCGGCTATGGCTGCGGTGCGGCTTTTAATTTCATATCGATTCTTTCCGACGGTGAGGCACATGCCTGCAGAAAGTTTCCGTCGCCGATCGGCAACATACTTGCCGACAGCCTGGAGACAATTTACGCCAGCCAGGCTGCAGTCCGCTATCGTACCGGAAGTTCGGCCTGCAGCGGATGCCGTCTGAACTCCGTCTGCCGGGGGTGCCCGGCTGTAAGCGCCAGTCTTGGGCTGGATCCGTTTACTGAAAGGGATCCCTATTGTTTCAGGCAGCATTAAGCGGTGCGTTGATCGACCGGTTTCCGTTTGCACGTTGATCCCGATCCCGTTCAAGGGTGTCGGAAAATCCCTAACTGCGACTGATTGTCAGAAAATTATTGAGAAGCTCCAGGCCGCTTTCGGTCAGAATCGATTCCGGATGGAACTGCACCCCCCAGACCGGCAGCTGCTTGTGCCGCATTCCCATGATCTCGCCGTTTTCGACCCAGGCGGTAACTTCCAGGCAATCGGGCAGGGTGGGGCGCTCAACGATCAGGGAATGGTAGCGGGTGGCCTGAAACGGATTGGGAAGGCCGGCAAAAAGTTCCTTGCCGTCGTGGAAGATTGGAGATGTTTTGCCGTGCATCAGGGTGGCGCTCCGGACAACCCGGCCGCCAAAGGCGGCGCCGATGGACTGGTGACCCAGACAGACCCCTAACAGCGGGATTTTCCCCGCAAAACGCCTGATCGCCGCCACGGAGATTCCCGCCTCCTCGGGCGAGCAGGGACCGGGAGACACAACGATACGGGCGGGATTGAGCGCCTCGATCTGCTCCAGCGTGATCTTGTCATTACGGTGAACCTGGACATCTTCTCCCAGCTGGCCGAAATACTGGACGATATTGTAGGTAAACGAGTCGTAGTTATCGATCATCAGCAACATTTAGGCAATACCTCTCTCTGCGGTTTCCACCGCCCGCATGGCGGCCATCCCCTTGTTGACGGTTTCCTGCCATTCCGCGGCCGGATCGGAGTCGGCCACAATTCCGGCTCCGGCCTGGATGTGGAATGTGCCATCCTTGATCACCAGCGTCCGGATCGTAATGGCCAGGTCCATATTGCCGGAAAAAGAGAAATAGCCGACGGCCCCGCCGTAGATCTCGCGCCGCACCGGCTCCAGTTCGTCAATGATCTGCATGGCACGAATTTTCGGGGCTCCCGACAGTGTGCCGGCCGGAAAGGTGGCTCGTACCAGGTCGAAGGCATCTCTGTTATTGCATAACTCCCCCCGGACATTCGAGACGATGTGCATGACATGGGAGTAGCGCTCGATAACCATCAATTCCGAAACTTCGACCGTGCCGGTATCGCACACTCGTCCCAGGTCGTTTCTGCCCAGATCCACCAGCATGACGTGTTCGGCGCGCTCCTTGGGGTCGGCCAGCAGCTCTTCGGCCAGCAGGGCATCGGCTTCTGGCGTTGCTCCACGCGGTCGGGTGCCGGCGATGGGGCGTAGCTCTACTTGGCGCCCCTCCTTGCGGACCATGACCTCCGGTGATGCGCCGGCTACCACGGTGCCTTCCAGTCGCAGAAAGAACATATAGGGTGAAGGGTTCAGTGTTCGCAATACCCGGTAGAGATCCAGCGGGTCAGCTGACAGCTGACCGCTGAAACGTTGCGACAGCACCACTTGAATAATATCGCCGGAGCGGACATATTCCTTGGCCTTCTCAACCGATGCTTCGAACTCTTCGCGGGTGATATTAGGCTGGAATTCAACGTTGTGTTTGGGATTGCCGGCAACGGATGCAGCCAGCGGAGCCCGCAAGCGCTCGACGATGGCGTCGATCTTTTGCGTGGCGGCGCGATAGGCTTCAGCGGCAGAAACTCCATCGTCAAGGTGGGCATTTGAAACGACCTTGATCTTCTGACGCATTGTGTCAAAGATCACGATTGTGTCGGTGATCATGAAATAGGAATCAAAGGCGTCCAGAACCGCCGGTTTTTCATTCGGAAGATGCTCGAAATGTCGAACCATATCGTAGCCCAGGTAACCGACCGCACCGCCGAAAAAACGCGGCAGCCCCTCGACTTCGACCGGGTTGTATTGCGCCAGCAATCTGCGGATGTACTCCAGAGGATCCGGCGCCTGGACACTACTGGTGACTCCGTTGTCAATGATTTCAACCAGATTGCCCTTGGAGCGGATCACAACCGAAGGGCTTGATCCCAGGAAACTGTAGCGGCCCCACTTCTCACCACCTTCGATACTCTCCAGCAGGTAGGAAAAATTGCCATCATCGAGTTTTTTGAAAGCCGAAACCGGGGTGTCCATGTCGGCCATGATCTCTCGATACACCGGTATCAGATTTCCCCTGGTGGCCAGCAGGCAAAAAGTTTCAAAATTTGGAAAAAACATTGTCGCTCCGGAATCAGATAATGTCCGGAAAGCTAGCACAGGCGCATGTGAGAGTCAAGTTCAGCCCTGTCCCGTCGCGGTGCAAGTTTTATGGCGGCTGTCGCTTTAATTTTAATAAAACTGTGCTATACTCCCGCAACATTTCATTGTGAAAGGCAAAAACCATGGAACAGAGTAAAATCCTTCTGGAAAGCGATACCAACGAACTGGAAATCGTCGAATTCAGGATCGACGAAATGGATTGGCATGGCACTGTCGTGCCCTGTTATTATGGGGTCAATGTCGCCAAGGTGCGCGAGATCATCAGGCTGCCCCAGATGTCGCGGGTGGTCAACGCCAAGCCGGGTGTCGAAGGGATGATCAAACTGCGTGACAAGGTTATCACGATCATCAATCTGGCAAAAGTTCTCAACAAGGATACCGGTGACCTGGTGGCCGACCGGGTGGTCGTGCTGGAGTTCAATAACATCATGGTCGGTGTGCTGGTTCATTCGGTATCCCGCATCTACCGCATATCCTGGAAAAATGTCGAACCGCCGGCCAAGTCGGTTCACAGCGAGCAGGTGACCGGCCTGGTGAAGATGGATGACCGGATCATACTGGTGCTTGATTTTGAAAAGATCGTTGCCGAACTCTGCTCGGAAAGCGCTTTGAGGCCGCTGGATGACTCGTTTGTTTCGCAGGCGGAACTGAACCCCGAACGGACTCAAAGAACGATCCTCGTCGCGGATGATTCGGTCTTTATCCGCAAAACGCTCTGCGGCAGTCTTCGATCGGCCGGTTACATCGTCGCTGAAGCCGAAAACGGGGCCGAAGCCTGGAACATAATCCAGCAGACCATGCAGAAGGCGGCCCAGGAAGGCAACCCCTTCAGAAGTTATATCAATATGCTGATAACCGATGTTGAAATGCCGCAGATGGATGGACTGCACCTGACCTCATTGGTTCGCAAGGAGGAAAGCCTCAAGGACCTGCCGGTTGCCATCTTCTCGTCCCTGGCTTCCGATGACAATAAAAGAAAGTGGATCAATCTGGGCGCCAACTGCATTCTGACCAAGCCGGATCTTCCCAACCTGGTCAAAGTGACTGATGAACTGACGGCCTAGCCCTGATGGGTTTTGGAGCATTTTCTGCTTGATTTTTTATTTCTTGAGCTATATTGTGTACAAAACTGATAAATAAGCACAGAGTGATTGATATACGACAATACTAAACTATCCGCGAGGGTAGGACGGAAAGCCTACAGGGTCTCAACGAGACAGCCGGGTCGCCGAAATATCGTTAATACGATACGAAGCCCCGGCTTTTTTGTGTTCAAAATACGAAACAGGAGGTGACCATCACATAACGATTCTGACGCCTGGTAAGGCGAACTTTTATGCCGGCCGGATTTGATTGTCGGAATGGGGCATAAACAAGATGGTGGTACACGATAATACTAAACCATCCGCGAGGATGGGGCGGAAAGCCTATAGGGTCTCCAGCAGACAGCCGGGTTGCCGAAATATCACGAGATATCGGCAGCCCGGCTTTTTTGCGCCCCTGTAGCGGAGCCTGCCGAAATCTGCTCAACGTGAACAAACCGTGTTCAGTTCCTGATGGGGCGGGAGTCTCGAACGCACATACCTCTGCCGGCAGCTGGTTAAGCATCCCTGCTGTCGGTGAACAAGGGAGAACAGATGAAAGATATATTCACGAATAACCAGTGCCACAACGTCAGTAGCATGCCCCTGAAAGGAGATCTGATGAAAACACTCTTGAAACGATCATGTACAGCCATTGCAGTTTTTCCCTGATGACCCTTGGACTTATTCTTGCCGGTTGCGGCGGCGGTTCGGGTGGGGCTTCATCGGAAGTGGTCAGCGGCGTCGCCGCCGTCGGCGATCCCCTCTCTGGTCAGGTCAGCCTCAAGGATTCATCAAGCCCCTCGAAACTGAAAACCACTGTTATCGGCAGCGACGGTTCGTTCGCCTTCGACGTTACTGATATGCAGGCGCCCTATGTGCTGCAGGCAACCGGAAGCGCCGCCGGGGAAAATTACAAGCTGCACTCTTTTGCCGATGGCACGGGAACCGCCAATATCAACCCGCTCTCGGATGTGATCGTTGCCACTGCTGCCGGCGATGACGACCCGGAGGATGTGTTTGAAAAGGCGGATTCCGCCAAGTGCAAGCGGATCAGGAATAACATACAGGCGACGGTCGCCGTACTGCTGAACAAGCTGCAACCGCTCCTCAAACAGTACAATGCGGAACATACCAACCCGATCACGTCGCGCTACATCGCCAACCATCTTGATCTGGATGAGATGTTTGACAAGGTTAAAATCAAGGTATCCAAAGGCATTCTGACGATCATCAACAAGAAATCCGCTGCGGTCATCTTCAGCGGCAAACTCAGCGACATCGCCAACGGTGTTTTCAATGGCGGTTCCTTGCCTCCGACTGCCGCCGTTCCTGCATCTCCGACCGCTCTGACCGCTGTCGGCGGCAATGGTCAGGTCACGCTTTCCTGGGCTCCGGTCAGCAATGCAGCCTCCTATAACATTTACTACTCTGCAACATCTGGCGTAACGACCGCCAACGGAACAAAGGTTGCCTTGGTTTCCAACCCCCATCTACAGACCGGACTTGCGGCGGGCACGACCTATCATTTTGTTGTCACAGCCGTCAACGGCGCTGGTGAAAGCGCAGCCTCTGCCCAAGTCTCGGCCGCCACCGCGTCAACACCACCCCTGCCGGCCGCTCCGGCCGCTCCGAGCGGTATCCTTGCCACCGGCGGCACCAAACAGGTGACCCTCTCCTGGGGAGCGGTCAGTTCAGCCACATCGTACAATCTCTATTATGCAACCGCCAGCGGCGTGACCACGCTCAACGGCACCAAGCTGACCAATGTCACCAGTCCGGCGGTGCTGGGCGGCCTCTCTGACGGCACAACCTATTATTACATCGTTACGGCCGTAAACAGCGTCGGCGAAAGCGCGCCATCCGTTCAGGTTGCGGCTGCCACGCTTCCCGCAATCCCCAGCCCGACTGCGCCGGCAGCTCCAACCGCTGTGACGGCCGTTGGAGGAACCAACCAGGCGACCATCACCTGGCCTGCGGTTTCAGGGGCGGCCTCGTACAATGTCTACTGGTCAGCAGCCACCGGTGTGACAAAAACCAGCGGCACCAAAGTCGCCGGTGTTACCAGCCCCTACGTCAAGACCGGACTTGCCGCTGGTAGCAGCTACTACTTTATCGTTACGGCGGTCAACAGCGTCGGCGAAAGCGTAGCCTCAAGTCAGGTGTCCGCAATCACCGCCGCAGCGCCTCCTGCGGTTCCCGCAGCGCCGACAGGCGTTACGGCCACCGGCGGCGCCAATCAGATATCCATCTCCTGGCCGGCAGTTGCCGGAGCAACATCCTATAACATCTACTGGGCAACCGCCCCCGGAGTGACAAAAGCCAGCGGCGCGAAAATCACCAATGCCGCGGCCCCCTATCTCCAGACCGGTCTGGCGGCCGGCAGCAGCTACTATTACATCGTCACGGCCGTCAACAGCAGCGGCGAAAGTGTCGCGTCAGCACAGGCCAGCGCTGCCACCAATGCCGCCACTCCTCCGCCAGCACCAACCTGCGGAGGCTGTCATGCCATTCCGCCAGCTCTGGGTGAACATGCGTTTCACGCCGCTCAAGGGATCGATTGCGCCACCTGCCACGGTGCGGGCTACAGCAGCACGACCACAAATGCTGCGACGCACATGAACGGTGTGAAGAATGTGAGCCTCAGCGTCTGGAACCCAGCAACGCGCAGCTGTGCAACCTACTGCCATGGAGCCAAGCCCTGGTAATCGGGTTATTTAGGGATTGACAGGGAAATGTCGCTTGACAACCGGGAGGTCTCTATGCTTAAGTGCAGCCCATGAACACTAACCGCTTCTTTACCGCTTATAACGTTTACTTTTGGTTCGGCTTTTATTTCAGGCCGTCTGCCCAGGTACCGGTGTAAGCGAGGAAGCTATCACACAAAACCACAAACCGGGGCAGACGCGAGTCTCCCCGGTTTTTTGCTGTCTGATTCGTTATACAGCCAGGGCCGGGGAGGAAACCTTCGGCCTTACTTGTTTGTGGGAGAGGAGCAGGCGGATGATTATTGTCATGAAAACAGATGCGTCGAAAAAGGACAAGGATGAGGTGCTGAAGCGGATCAAGGAGCTGGGCTACAAACCGCACGTGATCCGCGGGGAGACCCGGAATGTGATCGGCGCCATCGGTGACGAACGGGGCAAGGCGGTTCTGCAGGCGCTGGAGTCGCTGCACGGTGTGGAGAATGTCGTGCCGATTCTGCAGCCTTACAAACTGGCCTCGAAAGAGGTCAAGAAGGAGTCCAGTCTGGTGCGGATCAGTGACGATGTCGTTATCGGCGGCAGGCAGATCGTGGTCATGGCCGGCCCCTGTTCGGTGGAAAGCGAACAGCAGATCATCGAATCCGCGCTGGCGGTCAAAAAGTCCGGGGCTCATGTACTGCGGGGCGGAGCCTTCAAACCGCGCACATCGCCGTACTCTTTCCAGGGTCTTGAGGAAGACGGGCTGAAGCTGCTGGCCAAAGCGCGCGAACTGACCGGACTGCCCTTCGTGACCGAAGTCATCAATCCCGAGACCGCCGACCTGGTGGCCGAATATGCCGATATCCTTCAAATCGGCGCCCGCAATTCGCAAAACTTCGCCCTGCTGAAAAAGGTCGGCCAGCTGAAAAAACCGGTGCTGCTGAAGCGCGGCATGGCGATGACGATTCAGGAGTTTCTGATGAGCGCCGAGTACATCATGAGTGAGGGCAACCAGGCGGTCATCCTCTGCGAGCGCGGCATCCGCACCTTTGAAACCGCCACCCGCAACACGCTCGACCTTTCGGCCATTCCGGTGCTGAAGCACAAGACCCACCTGCCGGTCGTCATTGATCCCTCCCACGGCACCGGCGATCACCATTATGTGGCGCCGATGTGCTATGCGGCCGTGGCGGCAGGCGCCGACGGCCTGATCGTCGAAGTCCATCCCAACCCGGAACAGGCTTCATCGGATGGTGCCCAATCGCTGAAACCCAAAAAATTCGACCTGATGATGGCTAAATTAAAGCTGTTTGCGGAGGCGGGGGAGAGAACTCTCTGATCTGGTCGTCAACAAGCTTTTTGCGAAGCGCACGAAGGCGCAGGGAATTGCAAATTCTCTGCGCCTTCGCGTTATCAACCTGATGATATCACGCCTGTTCCGCCTGATCCGGATACAGCCGCTCTATCTGTCGGAAGCTGTCGATGCAGTCCATGAATACCTTTACCAGTTCAGGGTCAAACTGCTTGCCGGATTCCGAGCGGATGTTTTCCAGTACCTGACACTCGCTCCAGGCTTCCTTGTAGCAGCGCCGGCAGGAAAGGGCGTCATACACGTCCGCCAGCGCCACGATCCTGCCGAAGAGCGGGATCTCCTCACCACGCTTGCCCTGCGCTTTTCCGTCTTCTTTCTCGTATCCCGGCAAGGGTTGCTGGGTACGGGTGTCAATCTGGCCGGGGTATCCGCCGCCGTCCCAGCGCTCGTGGTGGGTCAGTGCCACAACCGCAGCCGATTCGTCAAAGTCGGAGTAGATGTCGGCAAAAAGATTGGCTCCATACAGGGTGTGCAGCTTCATGATCTGGTATTCGTCGGCGGTAAAATGCCCCGGCTTTTTCAAAATCGCATCGGAAATGGCCACTTTGCCGACATCGTGCAGCATGGCCGCCATGCGCAGAACATCGCGATTCTTGTCAATCTCCGCTTGTGAAAGCCCTTTGTTAGCGGCCCAGGCTTCGTAGATGGCAACCGAATAGGCCGCAACCCGGTTGACGTGGGGGCCGGTCTCTTTCGGGTCGCGCAATTCCGCCATTTTGTTCATGCGCAGAATCATCTCCCTGGTCATCTTGGCCCGTTCGATGGCAATGGCGGCGTTGTTCGAGAAGTAGATGATCAGCTCTTCATCGTCATGCACGAAAGCGGTCACGTTCCCCTTGTCGTCCATCGCGTTTATCAGCTGCAGTACCCCGATTATTTCTCCGCGAAAGTTTTTCAGCGGGATGGTCAGCATCGATCGTGTCCGGTAGCCGGTCAACTCGTCATAGGAGCGGTTGAAGGAAAAGGGGAAGCGGGTGTCGAGCTGGTAGGCATCGGGAATATTCAGGATGGCGCCCTTTGAGGCCACATAACCCGCGATGGAATCTTTGCTGATGGGTATTGAAAAGGTGGAGTAGGGCAGCCTTCTGCCGGGAGGCAGCTGCCTCTGCAGCGTGTCGTTCTGGGCGTAGCTGAATTTCAGCGCATCCCCTTCCCGAACGTAAATTGAGCCGGCGTCGCAGTTGGTGAACGCGCGCGCCTCGTTCAGGATTTTTTCCAGCAGCAGATCGATATCCTTGATCTGGGCTATTTCAAATCCCAGATCGATAATCCTCCGCAATTTGTCTCCCTGGCGCAGCATGGCAACCTCCCCGCACAAATCAGGCTACTTTATTCTACTGGATTTGATTCATTAATCAAGCGGCAGAATTTACGTTGATATAACGGCATTTGAAGTTGCACAGCAGTCGCATTTGCACTAGGATGCAACAAAAAAATGGAGGTGGAACGATGCTGGCTCTCCGTTTCAAGATCCTGATCGTTAGTGTCCTGTTTCTAACCCTGGCGACCGCCTTCTCTGCTTTTGCCGCTGAATCCGCTTCCGTGCTGGAGCAATCCATGTCGGAGACGCTCGATCTGTGGCGCGCGGGGCGCTATGAACAGCTTTTCGATCGCCTGGCCCATCGCGGCAGAACATCCCGTGAAGCCTTTGTCAATAAGATGGCTGACAGCACTGTCCGGCCGGCCTGCTGCTGGCAGAAGCTGGAAAACTTCAAGGTTCTGCATGAAAAGCAGAGCGAGGCCACCGTCTACGCGACGGTCGGGCTGGAGGGAACCATGATCTCCTCCGATTCAAGCACCCGTGAATTCAAATTGACCCATGAAGAGGGGCTCTGGAAGATGCAGCTGGCGGATGTGCTTTCGATCGCCGGCCTAACCGGAAAAAAATCCCGCCACAGTACGAAAAAGATCCGCAGCTCTTCTCCGCACCATCATTAAATCAAACCGGGGGAATCCGCCATGGATGAACAAACAAAGACAACTGCGCTCAACAGCCGGCACCGTGATCTGAAAGCCCTGATAGCGCCCTTCGGGGGGTGGGATATGCCGATCCAGTACGAGGGCATCATCGCCGAGCACGCCTGGTGCCGGCAGAAGGCGGCGCTATTCGATATCTGCCACATGGGTGAATTCATCTTTCAGGGTGATTTCGAGGCGGGCGGGCTGGAGGATGTCTTCAGCTTCTCGGTCACGACGATCCCGCTCGGCCGTTCGCGTTACGGATTTCTGCTGAACGATCAGGGGGGCATCATCGACGACCTGATCGTTTTCCGCCTGGCGGAGGACAAGGTCATGGTGGTGGTCAACGCCGCCACGGCCGACAATGATTTTGCCGTTATCAACAGCCGGTTGCGGGGCGGCTCGTTCACCAACATCACCGACCGTACCGGCAAGCTGGATCTGCAGGGACCGCTGGCCCGCGACGTCATGCTGGCGGCTTTTGGCGAAAAGATCGCCTCAATTCCCTATTTCAAGTTCATCACCATGGATATCCTGGGGGTGGAGGCGATCGTCAGCCGGACCGGCTATACTGGTGAACTGGGCTACGAGATCTTCCTCCCGGTCGAAAAGGTCTGTCAGCTGTGGGATCTGCTGCTGCAGGATCAGCGCGTCAAACCGGCCGGACTGGGTGCGCGGGATGTGCTGCGCCTGGAGGTCGGGTATTCGTTGTATGGCAGCGATATCGACGAGACAACCACGCCACTGGAGGCTGGCCTGGAGGCTTTTGTCAATTTCGACAAGATCTTTGTCGGCAAGCAGGCCCTGTTGAGCCAGAAAGAGCAGGGGATCAGGCGCAAAAAGGTGGCTTTCCAGGTTTCCAGCCGTCGCTCACCGCGCCACCATTACGAGATCTGCTTTGCCGGCGAAACGGTCGGCAGCGTGACCAGCGGTGTCTTCTCCCCCATGCTGGGCTGCGGCATCGGCATCGGTTTCGTCAAACCCGAACTGACCGTGATCGGAACTCCCTTCACGATTCGCCACGAGCGGGTCGGCATGGAAGCGGTCGTCTGCGAGCTGCCGTTCTACCGGGACGGTTCTTTGCGGAGCTGATAGTTACTTGATGTCCGCTTACCAAACATAAATCGGTGGAGAAGGAGAGCTTCGGTGGCTGAAGAGCGCTCATATCGCATATTGTACATGGAAGATGATCCCGGGCTTGCCCGTTTGCTGCAAAAAAGCCTGCGGAGGCAGGGCTATGCAGTGGATCTGGCCGAGAATGGCAGGGTGGGGCTGGACATGCTGGCGGATGGCGCCTATGATCTGGTGCTGACCGACCACAATATGCCGGTTTGTGAGGGGCTTGAGGTGATCAGGACACTGGCCGGCCAGGCGGATGCGCCTCCGGTAATCATGGTGACCGGAAAAGGGAATGAAATAACCGCTGTCGAGGCGATGAAGCTGGGCGCCACCGATTACATCGTCAAAGATGTGGACCTGGGCTATCTTGAACTCCTTCCGATCGTTATCGAGAAGGCGCTGCAAAAACGGCTCATGATTCAGGAGCGGGAGCAGATGTTTACCGCCATCATGCAGAGCGAGGAACGTTATCGCCGGCTGGTGGATCTTTCTCCGGATGGTATCGTCATCCACGCGAGCGACGGGCTGGTTTTCATAAATCCTGCCGGAGCGGCGCTTTTGAAGTCTCACGTTCCGGAAGAATTGTTGGGACGGAAAATGCTGGATTTTGTTCATCCGGAATTCAGTGACGTATTCAGGACTCTGATGGAAATGATTGAGAGCAATGCTTCAACCGCACCCTGGAAAGAAGGGAAGTTCATCTGTCTGGACGGCAGTGAAGTCGATGTGGAAGTGTCAGGTGTTCCGTTCACCTATCAGGGCAAGCCTGCCGTACAGATCATATTCCGTGATATCAGTGAGCGCCGGCTTGCCCATGAGCGGCTGGAATATCTGGCCAACTTTGACGCACTCACCGGACTTCCCAACCGTAGACTCTTCTTTGATCGCCTGACATGCATACTTTCTCACTGCAAAAGATATAAAGAACAGTTTTCACTGCTCTTTCTGGATCTGGACCGTTTCAAACAGGTCAACGATACCCTGGGTCATGATGCCGGTGACACGCTGCTCAGTGAGGTTTCAACACGATTGCAGGAGTGCCTGCGCAATGCCGATACCGTGGCCCGTATGGGGGGCGACGAGTTTGCCGTGATTCTGTCCAGAATTATGGACCCCTCCGATAATGCCATTGTCTCGGCCAAGATCATTGCCGCCCTGAACAAACCCTTTATCATCCAGGGGCAGGAGTGTCACATTGGCGTCAGTATCGGCATCAGTGTCTTTCCGGAAGACGCAGATTCAGCCGAGCCATTGCTGAAGGCAGCCGACAGCGCCATGTACAGCTCCAAGCAAAACGGCCGCAACATTTACTGCTATTTTTCACAGTTACAAAGCTAGCCCATTCGGCCCGCGATATTCCACTCATTGGATGACAGGAGAATATATGCCGCTTGTTCGTAATAGATCAATTCTGTTTGCTTCAACAGCACTTGTAACAACCATCTGCGCCGGAACAACCGCCTACGGGTCCGGTTTCGGCATTTTTACCCAGGGCGCTTCAGCCCTGGGACAGGCGGATGCAGTCGTGGCCCATACCGATGAGCCCTCGACAATATTCTTTAACCCGGCTCTGCTCAATAAACTGCCGGGCACTCAAATCGAACTCGGAACCACTCTGCTGTTTCCGTCCCGGGATTTCAAAAGCGCAACCACCGGCGCCACTGCCTCAACCGAAGACACCCTTTATTATCCCAGTACCTTTTACATCAGCCATGCCTTCAATGACAAAATCAGCGCCGGATTGGGCATTTTCAATCCCTTTGGCCTGGGCACGGAGTGGAACGGTAATTGGGAGGGAAAATATCTTGCCACCACATCGAAGATCGAGACCTATAACTTCAACCCGGTGATCTCCTACCGGATAGTCCCGGCGCTTTCTTTTGCGGCCGGCCTGGATGTGGTGTATCTGGATGCGTCGCTGGAGAGGGCGGTTCCGATTGCTCCTGCCGTTGATGTCAACAGCAGGTTTAAAGGAGACGGAATCGGTTTCGGCTACAACCTGGCTGTGGCTTACGATGCCGGCTATGGTATTTCCGCTGGTGTGTCATACCGCAGTGAAGTCGATATTGATATTGATGGTGATTTCAAGCTTGCCGCTCCCGGCGTTCCTGCGATGGACGCAAAAGCCAAAATTACACTTCCCCGTCAACTGCTGGCCGGTATCGCT
>JAJZRX010000087.1 GCA_021850095.1 Deltaproteobacteria bacterium | reverse complement strand
TCACTTTTTCGGATGCGGGGCGGGCGGCAACGCATTTTCCTTTGTCATGAAGATGGAAGGCCTCAGCTTCCCGGAAGCGGTAAAACTACTGGCCCGTAAAGCCGGGGTCGAAATCGAGGAGCGCCAGCTCACTCCGGCCGAAAGAAAATCACAGGAAGAACGCCAGCAGCTTCAGCGCATCAATGAACTGGCGACCGGTTACTACCGGGCCGTCCTTCAAAACGGCCAGGATGGAGAGCCGGCGCGCCGCTATCTGGCCAGCCGAGATGTTTCGAGTGAAATTTCCGAGACCTACCGCCTGGGTTTTGCACCCGATCGGCGCGATGGCCTGGCCAAGCACCTGAAAAATAACGGCATGGATCTGGATCTGGGTGTCAGGTTGGGGCTGATTCGCAAAAATGATTCCGGCTGGTATGATTTGTTGCGCAATCGCCTGATTTTTCCGATCTGCGATTCCAAAGGAATGGTGATCGCCTTTGCCGGCCGGGTGCTGGACGCTTCACTGCCAAAGTACATCAACTCCCCCGAATCGCCGCTTTATCACAAAAGCTCGGTTCTGTTCGGTCTTGATCTGGCTTTGCCTGAAGTCAGGACCAAAAATGCGATCATCATCGTTGAAGGATATTTTGATCACCTGGCGTTGTACCGGGCCGGAATTCGCAACGTGGTGGCGACCTGCGGCACGGCTCTGACAGCTGGCCACATCAGCATGATCAAACGGCATGCCGAAAAGGTGTATATGCTTTTTGACGGCGACAGCGCCGGCAGAAAGGCAACCATTCGCTCAATGGAGCTTTTTCTGGAACAGCGGCTGCCGGCCTATGTCATCACCCTGCCGATCGGCGATGATCCGGACAGCTTTCTGGCGGGTAATCCGGTCGAGGCATTTTACGAACTACAAAAAAACGCCCGTCCGGCCTTTGATTTTTTTGTTCGCTCCCTGCTGGCCGAGACGGCGCCCGACAGCGTAGACAGCAAGGTCCGGATCATTGATGAAGTTGTGCCACGCTTTAAAAAGATTGCCGACCCTGTTGAGCGGGATCTCTACGAGAAAGAGATCTGCCGGCTGCTGGGAATTTCACCGCACTCCTTCCGCAAACGTTTGGGGGGCATGAATCTTACCGAGAGAGATACGCGCACGACAACGGGCACACATTCGACACCGGGCGACACGTTCCAGGAAACCCTGCTGGCGCTGTTGCTCAATTATCCGGAAGCGAGGAGTCAGGCACTACTTACCGGTATCGATAATCTGTTCAAAGATGACTACCTGGAGCTTGCACGGCTGGTGATCGACACCATGGCCGAAAAAGAAAATGCCCAGGTTTTAAGTCAGCTGACGGACAACATCGAAAAGCCGGAACAACGAGCACTGTTGACGCGAATCATGGTATCGGACGGGCAATTTGCCGATATGGACTGGCGCGTTGTTTTTAACCAGTGCTCGCGCAACAGTGAAAAAAAAGCACTCGGATCAATCAAGGACATTGCCGCACGCCTGGCGGTGCTGGATGTAAACAGCGAGGAATATGAACTCCTGCTGAAACAGGCTGACAGCTTACGCACAAGAAAATCAAAGCTTTAACCGTTTTTTGTAATTGACGGCAAACCAGAGGTGAATACATGGCAAAAAAGAACATAGACGATGTCAAGCAACTGATTGATATCGGCAAAGAAAAAGGCTTTCTGACTTTTGACGAGGTCAATGACATACTCCCTCCCGACATCGCCACCGACCAGATCGAAGACGTGATGGGCATGTTCGGTGACATGGACATAGAAATCGTTGATTCTGCCCAGAAAGTCAAGATCCCCAAGATGAAGATTGATCTTGAAGAAGATGAAGAGGCTGAAGGCGAATCTGAAGAGGTCGAGTTCGAACCCGGTTCAATCGGCCGCACCAGCGACCCTGTCCGCATGTATCTGCGTGAGATGGGCTCGGTTTCTCTTCTGACCAGGGAAGGCGAAGTCGAGATTGCCAAACGCATCGAAGATGGTGAGCGTGACGTGGCCGGTGTCATCCTTAATACGCCGATCACGGTCAAGGAAGTGCTTTCCCTGGGCGAACGGCTGCGCAAGTTCCAGATCAATCCTTCCGAAATCAGCAAGGAGATCGAAGAAGAGCAGCTTGAAGACGATGAGGAGGATGTTCAGCAGATCCGCCTGCTGGAGGTCATCGATTCAATCGCCGCACAAGACCAGCTACTGACCGAGATAAGCGGATCGATAGCTGAAGCGAAGTCTTCGACCAAGAAAAAGGAGTTGGAAAAGAAATACAGGGAAGCCAAGGATCATCAGGCAGAACTGCTCAAGTCGCTGCGCCTGAAGGATCGCCATACCAATAAGGTGGCTGAACGGCTCAAGGAACTGTCCCACAAGGTCGACCGGATGCAAGCCGAGTTATCCGACCTGGAGACACTGATCCCGTCGGACAAACTGAAGGCACTGGTTGATAAACTGCAGAATGAAGATGAAATGGCAGCGACTGAGTTTAAAAAGCTGAAGTTGAGTGA
Source organism: Deltaproteobacteria bacterium (assembly GCA_021850095.1). Taxonomy (GTDB): domain Bacteria; phylum Desulfobacterota; class Desulfuromonadia; order Geobacterales; family Pseudopelobacteraceae; genus JACRCG01. The sequence continues at coordinate 9,834 of JAJZRX010000087.1, read as the reverse complement.
AGAAGAAACCCTGAAGCTTGAAAAACGTCTGCGTAATGCGGCGCGCAAGCTTCTAAAGGTCGAACAGGAATCCGGGTTCAAGGCCCGGGACCTGGCAGCGGCGCTCAAGGCGATCGAAGAGGGCGAATGCAAAGCCCGGATTGCCAAGAGCGAACTGATCGAAGCGAACCTGCGACTGGTTGTTTCGATCGCAAAAAAGTACACCAACCGCGGATTACAATTTCTGGATCTGATTCAGGAAGGCAATATCGGCCTGATGAAGGCGGTAGATAAGTTCGAATATCAGCGTGGCTATAAATTTTCCACCTATGCCACCTGGTGGATTCGCCAGGCAATTACCCGTGCCATCGCTGATCAGGCACGCACAATCCGCATCCCGGTTCATATGATTGAGACCATCAATAAACTGATCCGTACCAGCCGCCAGCTGGTACAGGAGAACGGCCGCGAACCTTCACCAGAAGAGATTGCCGAGCGGATGCAGCTGCCGCTGGACAAGGTACGCAAAGTACTCAAGATCGCCAAGGAGCCGATTTCCCTCGAGACACCGATCGGAGAGGAAGAAGACTCACATCTGGGTGATTTTATCGAAGACAAGGGGGTCGTTTCGCCGATCGAGGCTGTCATTAAAGCTAATCTGTCCGAAAGCACCGCCAAGGTTCTGGCTACCCTGACACCTCGCGAAGAAAAGGTTCTCCGCATGCGTTTCGGTATCGGCGAAAAAAGTGACCATACCCTGGAAGAGGTCGGTCAGGATTTTGAAGTAACCCGTGAACGCATCCGCCAGATCGAAGCCAAAGCTTTGCGCAAATTGCGACACCCCAGCCGCAGCAAGAAGCTGAAGAGCTTTGTGGACTGACTTCATGAGAGCTACTTCCGGCATAGCAGGGTTGCTCGTGCTGATCCTGACGACCCTGCTGGTGGGAATCGGATCGATTAATGCTGCCGAGAGCGATGATGCTGCTGTTTTCGTACAGGCTTTTGAGGCCCACCAGAACCAAGACTATCTGCTGGCCATCGAAAAAATCGAACAGCTGAATCGGCTGTTTCCCTATTCCCCCCTGCGTGACCTGGGACTGCTGCTGGCGGCACGCTCCAGTTATAACGCCGGTGATAATCAAGGTGCTGCCAAAGCGGTCACGATTTTTATAAACGATTTCCCTGAAAGCAGCCTTATAAGCACCATTGAAGAAAAGCTGCTGCTGTTGAGCAGCCGTCAGCAGCAAGGTGAAAAACTGGTTCCCGACGAGAAGCTGCAGGAGGCTGCTCAAAAAATCCGATCAGAAAAGCGTGTTCAAGAGCGACTTGCTGCTGCAAAGGTTGAACAGGAACACATGGCAAACTGAAAGATTGAGCGGGAACTGGTTTAAAGACCGGGAGGGAGCTGTAGCGGAGAAAGCGACCAGAGACAACAGCAAAGTGGCCGCCTCGATAATGGATATCGGGGCGGCCACTGTTTTTTAAGCGTCAGATCACTACCAGATTGTCGCGATGCACAATAACATCGCCATAGTAAAAACCGAGCCGTTCTTCAATATCCGAACTTTTGCAACCTGCCAGTCTATTGATCTCGCTGCTGGAATAATCGGACAAACCCCGCGCAAATTCGAGCCCGTCTCCCCCGCACACTCTGACGCACGCGCCCCGTTCGAAGCGTCCCTCGACATGCGTGACACCGGAGGGAAGCAGACTTTTCCCCTTTTTAAGCAGTGCATTTTTAGCGCCATCGTCAACGAACACCTTGCCAGACGGCTTCAGGGTGTATGCTATCCAGTGTTTTCTGCGATTGAGCCCCTGCCCGGAGGGAAGAAAGAGTGTGCCTACCTCTCGCCCCTGCAGGGCGGCCAGGATTATCCCCTCCCTCTTACCACAGACCATAATCGTGGCAATTCCGTTTTTGCCGGCCTTCTTGGCGGCGGCAATCTTGGTGGCCATACCGCCGGTTCCAACGCTGGAAGCGGATCCCCCGGCGGCGCGCTCCACGTCACGGGTGACCGCCCTGACCAGCGGTATCAGGCGCGCTTCAGGATCTATGCGCGGATCGGAACTGTAGAATCCTTCAATATCGGTCAGAATCAGCAGCAGGTCTGCCTCGGTCACATTGGTGACCAGAGCTGACAGATTGTCATTATCGCCGAACTTGATCTCGTCCACCACGACCGTATCATTCTCGTTGATAATCGGAATAATACCGAACGACAGCAGGGCGTCGATAGTTGCCCTGGCATTTAAAAAACGTTGGCGGCTGCCCAGATCTTCACGGGTCAACAATACCTGGGCCACCTTCAGACCATAGGGCGTCATGGCTTCTTCGTAGGCCCGCATGAGGCGGCTTTGTCCGACGGCAGCGGCAGCCTGCTTGTGGGGAATGGTCCTTGGCTTGTCGACCAACCCCAACTCGCGTCTGCCGGCCGCAATTGCTCCTGAAGAAACAACAACAACCTGAATGTTTTTTTTACGCAGCGTGGCGATGTCGCTGGATATTTGCCCAATAATCGCCATATCCAGACAAGCATCCGCATCGGTCAGAACACCGCTGCCGATCTTGATCACCACCCGCCGGACCGATTTCAGAATCTCTTTACGCATCACCAAACCTCTTCTGGCTTACCCCACAAGCGCCGGGCAATCTCATCCAGCAGGGCTTCGATCCCTTGGCCGGTGGCTGACGAAATCGGAAAAACCTTGATACCCTGCTGTTCAAACCAGGCCCTGATTCCGGGCAGTTCCTTCTGTGTCTGCGGCAGATCGGTCTTGGTAATGACGACTACCTGTTCCTTGGCGGCCAGTTCAGGGCTGAACAGGGCCAGTTCGCGGCTGATTGATTGGAATTCGGCGATCGGATCACGTTCCGGCATCCAGGAGATGTCCACCAGGTGCAGCAGAATGCCTGAACGCTCCAGGTGTTTCAGGAAACGGTGTCCCAGGCCGGCGCCATCATGCGCGCCTTCGATTATACCCGGAATATCTGCCATCACGAAGGAGCGATAATCCTTGTACGCTACAACGCCCAGCGAAGGAGCGATGGTGGTGAAGGGATAGTCGGCTATTTTCGGGCGGGCAGCCGAAACCTTGCTGATCAGCGACGATTTTCCGGCATTGGGCAAACCCAGCAGGCCCACATCGGCCATCAGTTTCAACTCCAGCCTTAATTTGCGCTCTTCAAGATCTCCGCCCGGCTGGGCGAATTTTGGAGCTTTATTGGTAGCAGTTGCAAAACGGGCATTACCCTGACCGCCGCGCCCGCCCTTGAGCAGCGTCACCCGCTGCTCATCCTGAGTCAGGTCGGCCAGAATGTCGCCGGTTTCAGCATCTTTTATGACCGTGCCGACCGGCACCTTGATCACGAGATCGGCTCCGGAAGCGCCGTGCCGGTTCTTGCCCATGCCGTTATGACCCTTTTCGGCTTTCTGATGCGGCCGGTGACGCAGTTCCAGCAGGGTGGAAAGCCCGGAAGACGCCACAAACACTACATCGCCACCCTTGCCACCATCACCACCGCTGGGGCCGCCGAACTCGATAAACTTCTCATGTCGAAAAGCGACACAGCCGGCACCGCCATGACCTGAAGCGGCATACAGGGTTACTTCATCGATAAATCTCATGCGCCTTCTTTCCCATCCAACCACGCCTGTATGGTCTGTAAGCGTGCGCTCCAGGCTTCGGTCAAGCGCTCATTCAAAAATGCCGTGAACAAACTGTCAAACAGCTGGATCCCCTGTTCCATCAGATACATCCGTTCGTAGAACACCGCTTCGCGCTCACTCATCTCTTCAACAGTCGCATCCCGCTCAATACGCACCTGCGGGCATTTGAAGGAGGCAAAGCCGAAGGTGTCACCCTTCAGGGTCAGTTTCCAGGGGTTTTCGTCTTTCTCCATATAGATCGTGGCGCTGGTGATGCGTTTGCCGCTTTTAAGGGCGGAAATAGCTTCCAGATAACTGTCCTGGGAGCCCGATACGGTTACTTTCTGGATGCCCCCCTCTTCTCCGCCCCCCTGCAGCTGAATACGATCATCAATCCAGGCCGAAAAGCCTTCTCCAGTTGCAAAATGACCCGGGCGGCAGATTCGGAACTCTCCTTCTCCGCTGACTCCGCGCTGCAGAAGCCAGAGCATGAAATCGCAGCCCAGCCACTGGTTATCTCGGATCATTGCCAACACCGCATCCGAACCGGCCTGGTTGGCGGCTTCAAGCTTGTCCAACATCTGTCCTTCCAGAAGCATCCTGGCCCGGGCAAAGGGGTGGATCATCAGCGGGCTGAAGCCTTCGAAAGATTTGCGAAAAGCATCTTCAAAGCGTTCGATGACTTTGGCTCCCAGGCTGTAGAGTGTCAGAATGTTGCTCCGCTGATCCCATACCAGATCGACGCAGGAAGGCACCGGCAGACATTTGACCAGCAGACGCACATGCACCTGTTCCTTGATCTCTTCCCGCTTGTTCTTGGGTGTGCGGCGCAGGTTGGGGTGCTGCGCCAGAAAAGCGCCCTCCTCACGGGCGGTATGCGACTTCAGGACGGCAGACGGAATCTTGCGCTGGTCTTTACGCAGCGAAAACAGCACATAGTTGTCGCGCCAAAAATCCGACGGCGCTTCAAAAGAGGCGTCATCAGGCCGATCTATCTGCGTCCAGCCTTCGGAACTTTCCTCGGAAGAATTTTCAATTGACTGAAACCCCCGCTCGGCCAGCTTTGTTGAAAACCAGGTAAACTGGTCGCTCTTCGGCACATCGCCGGTAATCGTAAATTGGGTAATGCTGACGGTGTTGGCATAAACGCCCATGAATAATGTACTTCCTTTCAGTTACTTGCCCAGCAGGCGATAATACTCTTGTAATGACAGTGATGTGTGCCAGTGCCCACTCCATTTTCCGATGGCGGATCCGCCCCAGAACAGCGCCACCAGCAGCACGGCGAACACGGCGCCCTGGATTGTAAACCTGCCGGCAGCGCGCATGGAGAGAGCCTGATTGAAGCGGCAATGGCTGATACAGCGCCAGCAGCCGATACACTCGGGCGATGCGACGCTCTTTTTGTGCATAACATCGATGTAGGTCGGGCAGACCTGGCTGCAGACCCCGCAGGAAACGCAGCGCTCGCTGTTGCGGGTAACCCGCAGCGGTGATGCAAGGGCAATCAGCCCCAGCAATCCGCCATACGGGCAAAGGTAACGACAAAAGGGGTTGCGCAGCACAATCGAGATTGCCAATAGAAACAGAAGTACACCCAGCGCCAGGGGAGACAAATGCAGAAAGAAATCCAGCATGCGCACATCGGCTACTTTGTGGTAATCGGACTGAATGAACGCGTTCATCGCCTCGAGCGACATGGCAATAGCTATCGAGTAGATAAAAAAAGCCATCAGCAGATATTTGAGAGATCGCAGGGCAACATCCAGCCAGCGCGGCAAACGAAGATTACGCCTGAAAGCCCGGTAACCGGACTTCCAGGCGCATTCAGAAATGGTAGCCACTGGACAGATCCAGGAGCAGAAAGATCGCCTTAACAGCAACGCCACCGCCAATATCGTTATGAAGATTACCACCGCTGCCGGATGAATCCCATTGATTCCGCCTCCTTTCAGCCAGGAGGCGGTTCCAAGAAGTCCTGATATCGGCAGAAAGCCCTCAACCCCATCGGGACGAGTTACAAAAGCGGTGCTTCCGCCGCTGCGGATATGGGCGACAAACTGGTAAAAGCGCAGGCCCAACCAGAGCATGAAACCCAGGAAACAGAACTGGACCGCAATGCGCAGTGGCTGCATGTAGCGAGCGGACATTAACGTACCCCGACAGTTTTTAAACCAAACGCCTGTGAACCTATTCAACCTTCAGGGCAATATAATGAACACTGTTGTCAGGACGCTTCAGCAACAGGCGCACGACGTCATCCTTGACCAGTTTGGCTGTTATATCGTTGAAAGCGGCCACAGTTTCCGGGCGTTGGCCATTGATTTCGATAATGATCGAACCGGGAACGACTCCCGCATCTTCCGCCGCAGAACCGGGTTTGACCTCACTGACAACAATTCCTTTTGAATCGCGAATTCCAAAACGATCGACCGTTTGCTTGGTTAGCTCCTCAACGGTAATACCGATTTTTTCGCTTTCATTGCGATTGGCCGAGCCCTCATCGCTGCTGCCGTCTTTCAGTTTGCCCACAACCAGATAAACGTCCTGCTTCTTTCCATCGCGAAAAACGGATAATTTCACCTTTTTATCAATCGGAGTGGCCGCAACAAAACGAGGCAGTTCATTACCTTCGTTAATCGGCTTGCCGTCATACTCGAGAATAACATCACCTGCTTTTAATCCGGCACGCTCCGCCGGGGTATCCTTTTCCACACTCGCGATCAAAGCACCTTTTTCGGAATCAAGCCCGAATGATTTGGCAAGATCAGCCGTAAGCGGCTGGAAGCGAACCCCAAGGTATCCCCTGGTTACTTTTCCGGAATCCCGCAACTGGCTGACAACCACTTTGGCCATGCTGACAGGAATGGCAAATCCGATTCCGCCTCCGCCCCCGGCAATGATGGCCGTGTTGATACCGATAACCTTACCCTGCGCACTAAAGAGCGGCCCGCCTGAATTGCCGGGGTTAATGGAGGCATCCGTTTGAATGTAATCGTCATAGGGACCGCTGCCGATCACGCGCCCTTTTGCGCTGACAATGCCGGCGGTGACCGTATGAGAAAGCCCGAAGGGATTTCCGATCGCCATAACCCACTCGCCGACCTCAAGCGTGTCGCTGTCGCCAAGTTCGGCAAAGGGGAGTGTTTCCTTGTCGCTGATCTTGATCAGCGCCAGATCGATCTTTTCATCCAGCCCCTTAATCTCTCCCTTCAGTTCCCGGCCATCGGAGAGCTTTACCATAACCTCATCTGCACCGTTAACAACATGATTATTAGTCAGAATATAGCCGTCAGCACTGATGATGAAGCCGGTGCCGAGGCTTTGCTCCCGACGCGGACGCTGCTGCGGCATCTCATCAAGAAAACGATTGAAGAAGTCGTCAAAGAAATTGTTTCCAAAGGGGTTTTGCTGTTGCGGGGATCTGCGCAGACGCTGCTTTGGTTTGACGTTTTTTACGGATCGGATATTGACGACCGTCGGATTCAGTTTTTTCGCCAGTTCCACAAAATCGGGGCTGATCGGCTTGGCAACCGAAAGAACCGGCATCGCCAGGACGCTTACAAGTCCCATAACCAGAAAACGAGCTGACAATTGAATCGATTTGAACATACTCAAACCTCCCTGATTTATTTTCTGTATGAACAGATTGGGGCGGAATCGCATGAGTCACGACACCGCCCCAGACCGCTCGTTAAACAAGATAATAAATCAAACCCTAAAAATCAACCCCGACTACCCTTCTTTCAGGATATACCCCTGACCACGAACCGTATGAATCAGTTTGGTCGGGAATTTGCCGTCTACTTTCTTGCGTAGGTAATTGATATACACGTCAATGATGTTGGTGAAGGTTTCAAAAGGGTATTCCCAAACATTGTCGGCAATATTTGCCCGACTGAGAACCGTATTGGCATTGCGTACCATGAATGCCAGCAGAGTGTACTCCTTGGCGGTCAGCACAATCTCGGTCTGGCCTCTCCACACTTTGTGATTAACCGGATCCATGCGCAGATCGGCAAAACGGATTTCCGCACCGCGATCCTGCTCGCCACGCCTGATCAGCGCCCTGACCCTGGCTTGCAGTTCGGCAAAGGCAAACGGCTTGGTCAGGTAGTCATCTGAACCGGCATCAAGACCCGAAACGATGTCCTCGGTGGTGTCCTTGGCAGTCAGCATGAGCACCGGGACCTGGTTGCCGGCTTCGCGCAGTTCGCGAGCGACAGTGATGCCGTCTTTCTTCGGCAGCATGTTATCGAGAATTATGAGATTAAAGTCCCCACCCACTGCCCGCTTGAAGCCTTCCGCCCCGTCATGGCACACGGTCACCTGATACCCGTCATCTTCCAGTCCACGCTTGATAAAGCTGGCAACTTTTTTTTCATCTTCAACAATCAGAATTTTCATAGTGATCTCCTTTGTATATTAACCGGCACGGTGACATGATGTTACGATATTTCACTGTTAATTCTATTTTCCATGCGGCGCATGATCTCTGAAGCGGCTTCTTCAACTGATCTGTTCGTGATATTCAAAACAAACCAATCCGGGTGCTGACGGTACAGCTGGCGACAGGCTGCCAGTTCTTCTTCTATGTGCTGTTGATCGTTATAGCTTCCGCGTGGACTTTGCCGCATATTGATCAATCGAGATGTACGTATCTCCGCAAGGCGCTTTGGATCAATCAGCAGTCCGACTATTTTGTCCTGGTCAATCTCGAACAGCTCTTCAGGAGGTGCAATTCCGTAAACAATCGGAACATTGGCAACCTTGTAACCTTTGTGGGCAAGGTACATCGAAAGCGGAGTTTTTGACGAGCGTGACACCCCTACAAGAACCAGATCAGCTTTGTGCAGATAGCGTGTCTCTTGCCCATCATCATGCTTAACCGTGAAATTTACCGCCTCAACCCGGCGATAATAGTCCGTATCAATCCGATGAAGCAAGCCAGGCTTTTCCCTCGAAGGGGCTCCTAGATAACGGGACAGGTTGTAAATCAGGGGGCTGAGCAAATCGACCGTTATCAGGCCGCTGTCCTCCGCAACGCGCTCCACCGCTTCCGACAAATGAGGATCAACCAGAGTATACACGACCAAGCCGGGATCATGAACTGCGATGGACAATGCCTGCCGCACATCAGCCTGCGAACGTATCTGAAAGAGCCTCTGCACGCGAACATCTTCTTCATAAAACTGTGATAGAGCGGCCCGAATGACCCGTTCGGCAGTTTCACCTGTTGAATCAGAAAGCACATAAATAGTTTTCATGGTAACAATGTGCCGCCGATCATTATTAATGAGACCTCTGCCAATAATTCTAATGAGAATGTACGTTGCGACGTCATGTTTGTCAAGTAGTTTTTGTGTTTTTTAATAACTGCTTGCCATAAATCTATTGACCAATCAAAATTCATGCCTATACTGTTTACAAACTATCTACATGGAGGTGAATATGGGCAGGGAATATACGCTTCAAGAGGCAATCAGCCTGGCTATCAAGGCCGAAAAAGACAGTATGGATTTTTACCGTAGAGCAGCCTCTGTGGCAAAAAACGAAAGAGCAAAAAAGGTACTGGAATTATTGGCAAATGAGGAAGTTGCGCATTTAAAGGCATTTTTTGCGCACTACAAGGGTGCAGAATTTGGTGATCTGAATTCTTACATGAACTCTCCGGTAGATACGAAAAACCCGACGTACATGAAGCTGGAAAAAGCGATCGCAGAAGACATGGTTGAGCAGAAGGTTCTTGAACTGGCTCTTATTGAAGAGAGGGAATGTATCGGCCAGTACACGCAACTTGCCCAGGGTGTTGTTGATCCAAGTGTAAAAGCCGTTTTTGAAAGGGTTGTAAAAGAGACCCAGGGTCATTATGATCTGATTGAATCCGAATATGCCCATATCATGGGCATGGTTCATGAGTCCGATCAGGATACTTTTGTCAGAGAATAACATTGCTTGAATCTAAACATGCCTGTAGTGCAACAGCTACAGGCATGTTTTTGTTCTTATCGCTATATTTCTTCTTTAACGCATAACGCCCCCGCATCCATTTTACTGGTTGCGGGGGCGTTTATTTTAATTATTCCCGGCGGCGACCTACTTTCCCACACAGCTACCCGTGCAGTATCATCGGCCCAGAGGGGCTTAACTTCCGTGTTCGGGATGGGAACGGGTGTGACCCCCTCGGCATAGCCACCGAGAAATCTTT